>NZ_JAZBJP010000003.1:0-353142 GCF_036352915.1 Streptomyces bugieae | reverse complement strand
ACCCCCAGGTCCTCGCCGACCGCCCCGACGGCACGGTCGTCCGCAGCGGCCGTACGGTCGCCAAGGCACACGCCCCCGACGCCGACCCGCACGACCTCGCCGCCCGCCTCCGGATCGCCGCGCACCCCCTCCTGCACGGGATCCTGCTGCCCCCGCTCCCGCTCACCGCCCCCGACGGCTTCCTCGTCCTCACCGACGAGGGCCGGGCGCTGTCCCGCTGGCCGTACGGCACCCCGGTCGCGCCCGACGACCCCGCCGCGGCGCCCTGGGAGGACGCCGCCCGCCTGCTGGCCCGGCTGCACGCCGTCGATCCGCGCCAACTCCCCGGCCCGGTCCCGCCGATGCGCGGCCCCGCCAAGGCCGCCCGCGCCCTGACCCGGCTGCGCGCGGCAGTGGACGCCGGGCCGAAGGACGCCGTCCCGCGACCCCTGCGCGCGGCCGCCGCGGCCGTCGAACGGGCCTGGTACGGGCTGCCGCCCTGGGCCCGGGGCGAGGCCCCGCCCCCGCGTGCGGCGTCCCTCTGCCACGGCGACCTCCACCTCGGCCAGCTGGTCCGCCACCCGGCCGCCGACGGCCGCTGGCTCCTGATCGACGTCGACGACCTCGGCCTCGGCGACGGGGCCTGGGACCTGGCCCGTCCCGCCGCCTGGTTCGCCACCGGCCTGCTCGCCCCCGACATCTGGACGCGCTTCCTGACGGCCTACCGCGCGGCGGGCGGACCGGCGCTGCGCCCCGACGGCGACCCCTGGCCCGAGCTGGAGGTCCCCGCCCGCGCCCTGACCGTGCAGACCGCCGCGCTCGCCGTCGCCAAGGCCGTCACCGGGGAGCGGGCGCTGGACGAGGCCGCGACCGCGGTCATCGACGCCTGCGCCCGGATGGCGTCCCTGCCGCAGCAGTTGGCACCTGGCGGGCCCGTCGTACGCTGAACCCCACGCCACCGGAAGGCCGTTCCGGTGGCGCCGCGCCGAGCGGCAGCGAACGACAGGAGTTGAGCCGACGATGCAGTGCCCCAAGTGCCATGCACCGATGCACACGTACAACCGCAATGGTGTCCAGATCGAGCAGTGCGCCGGCTGCCGGGGGATCTTCCTCGACTTCGGGGAGCTGGAGGCGCTGACCCGCCTGGAGTCGCAGTGGGTCCAGCAGGCCCCGCCGCCCGCCCCGCAGGCGTACCCCGCCGCTCCCGCCTGGGGTGCCCCGCATCACGGACACCACGGTCACCATGGGCACCACGGTCATCACCGGGGCCTCGGCCACATGCTGTTCTCGTCCTGAACCGTCGCACCCGGCCCGGCCGGCACGGCCACAGCCGGCCGGCCGGGCCGGAGCCCGTGACCGGCACGGCACAAAAGCCGAGGGCCGGAGCGAATCGCTCCGGCCCTCGGGCTGCGTGTGGACGATACTGGGATTGAACCAGTGACCTCTTCCGTGTCAGGGAAGCGCTCTCCCGCTGAGCTAATCGTCCTCGGGACCATGGATCACGAAGACCCACGGTTGCGTGCGCGATACTGGGATTGAACCAGTGACCTCTTCCGTGTCAGGGAAGCGCTCTCCCGCTGAGCTAATCGCGCGGGGGCCCGGCCGGAGCCGGACCAGTGGACGATACTGGGATTGAACCAGTGACCTCTTCCGTGTCAGGGAAGCGCTCTCCCGCTGAGCTAATCGTCCTTGGAGGTGGAGACGGGATTTGAACCCGTGTAGACGGCTTTGCAGGCCGTTGCCTCGCCTCTCGGCCACTCCACCAGGAGTGAGGGGGTTCGGGAAGATCCCCCACATCGAGCGGACGACGAGACTCGAACTCGCGACATCCACCTTGGCAAGGTGGTGCTCTACCAACTGAGCTACGTCCGCAGGTGTCTCTCCCAGACTACGTCCGGGAAGCTACCGGGCCTCCGGGGCGCTTCCGCGTCCCGGCGACGTGTTGAACTCTAGCGGATTCCGGGGCCAGTACAAAAACGCGTTTGTGCAGCGTGCTGCGCTGCTCGCCCGGCACAGGCGCGCCCGGGGCCCCCGCCATAGACTCGCTGACGTGCACGACTTCGCTCCCATGGCCCGCTTCGGCGGCCTGATAGCCACCGATCTACGGGACGTGACCAGCGATCCCGCGGCCCTCGACTCGACGGGCTGGTGGGCGGTGGCCGCCGACTTCGAGGGCCAGGTGGTCTGCGCCCGCTTCGCCGACGTACGGCCCGCGAACCCGGCCGACGCCCCCGCCCCCGGCACCTGGCACGGCCCCGCGCGCGACGCCTGGGTCAGCTCCCTGGACCGCGACGCCTACGTCCGCGGCGTACGGCGGGTCCGCGAACACATCGCGGCCGGCGACGTCTACCAGGTCAACCTCTGCCGGGTGCTGAGCGCGCCGCTGCCCGACCCGGACCGGGCCGACGTCGACGCGCTGTCCGCGGTGCTGGCCCGCGGCAACCCCGCCCCGCACGCCGGCACGATCCGGCTGCCCGGCCACGGCGTGGAGATCGCCAGCGCCTCCCCGGAGCTCTATCTGCGGCGGGACGACCGCGCCGTGTGGTCCGGCCCGATCAAGGGCACCGGCCGGACCGCCGCGGACCTCTCGGACAAGGACCGGGCGGAGAACGTGATGATCGTGGACCTGGTCCGCAACGACCTCGGCCGGGTCTGCGCCACCGGAACCGTCACCGTCCCGGCACTCTGCGCGGTCGAGGAGCACCCCGGCCTGGTGCACCTCGTCTCCACGGTGCGCGGCGAACTGGACGTCGCCAACGAGAAGAGCGCATGGGCCGACCTGCTGGACGCCACCTTCCCGCCCGGCTCGGTCACCGGCGCCCCCAAGTCCAGCGCCCTGCGGATCATCGACGAACTGGAGACCGCGCCCCGCGGCCCGTACTGCGGCGGCATCGGCTGGGTCGACGCCGACCGCCGCACCGGCGAGCTCGCGGTCGGCATCCGGACCTTCTGGATCGACCGCACCCCCGCCGACGGGCCGGTCCTCCGTTTCGGCGCCGGGGCCGGGATCATCTGGGACTCCGACCCCGAGCGGGAATGGGCGGAGACCGAACTGAAGGCGAGCCGACTGCTCGCGGTAGCGTCGGGACGCAACGAGCCGAGCGGAGGAGAGCGATGAGGATCTGGCTGGACGGGTCACTGCGGAACGCCGAGGACGCCCGCGTCTCGGTCTTCGACCACGGGCTGACGGTCGGCGACGGCGTCTTCGAGACCGTCAAGGCGGACCACGGACGCGCCTTCGCCCTCACCCGCCACCTGGAGCGCCTCGCCACCTCCGCCCGCGGCCTCGGCCTGCCCGCCCCGGACCTCGACGAGGTGCGGCGCGGCTGCGAGGCGGTCCTCGACGCCAACCCGATGCCGCTGGGCCGGCTGCGGATCACCTACACCGGCGGCGAGTCCCCGCTCGGCTCGGACCGCGGCGACGCCGGCGCCACGCTCGTCGTCGCGCTCTCCGCGACCACCCGCCGCCCCGACACCACCGCCGCCGTCACCGTCCCCTGGACCCGTAACGAACGCGGCGCGCTGGCCGGCCTGAAGACCACCTCGTACGGCGAGAACGTCGTCGCCCTGGCCCGGGCCCGCGAACAGGGCGCCACCGAGGCGCTGTTCGCCAACACCGTCGGCGCGCTCTGCGAGGGCACCGGTTCCAACGTCTTCGTCGTCCTGGACGGCGAACTGCACACCCCGCCGCTCGCCTCCGGCTGCCTGGCGGGCATCACCCGGGCCCTGACCGTCTCCTGGGCCGGCGCCAAGGAGACCGATCTGCCGCTGGACGTCCTGGAGCGGGCCGAGGAGATCTTCCTGACGTCCACCCTCCGCGACGTGCAGGCCGTGACCCGGATCGACGGCCGCCAACTGTCCGACGGGCCGGGCCCGGTGACCGCCGCGGCCATGCGGATCTTCGACGAGCAGTCCGCCGCCGAGATCGACCCGCGGTGAGCACCTCACCCCGTACGGGGTGATGACGGGCCCGCGCACGGGCGAGTAGAAAGTCCCCGTGACCACTACGCTGCGCCCCGCGGGACCCGAGGAACACCACGACGACGGCACCCGGGCCCGCCCGTACGACGTCTGCGTCAACAGCCGGCGGGTCGGCACGGTCCGGCTGTCGACCGACGCCCGTTTCGGGCCGACGGCCGGCCGGATCACCTACCTGGCCATCGACCCGCCGGACCGGCACCGCGGCCGGGCCACGGTCGCCGCGCTCGCCGCCGAGGAGGTGCTGCGCGGCTGGGGCTGCCGCCAGATCGAGGTGACCGTCCCGGCCGAGGCGGAGGCCGCGCTGCGGCTCGCGGCGGCCCTGGGCTACACCGAGCGCAGCCGGACCCTGGGCAAGCCCCTCGACGCGCCGCCGCGGCTGCCCGCGGACGTCACCGACCGGCCGCTGGGCGAGGCGGAGTACCCGGCCTGGCGGGACGCCGCGCTCGCCGAGCACATCCGTGTCCAGACCGGCCAGGGGATGTCCCGGGCCCGCGCCGAGGACCTCTCGGTGAAGGGCCACCGTGCCCTGCTGCCGGACGGGGCGCAGACCCCCGACCAGGTCCTGCGGATCCTGTCCCACGGCGGCGCCGACGTCGGGCACCTCTGGCTCGCCCTGCGGATGCCGGAGCAGCCGGGCGGCTACGTCGTCGACGTGCAGGTGGGCCCCGACCATCGGGGGCGGGGACACGGCCGCACGCTGATGCTGATCGCCGAGCGCGAGAGCCTCGAGGCCGGCCGCACCACCCTCGGCCTCAACGTCTACGCGGGCAACGCGCCGGCCCTCGGGCTCTACGAGTCGCTGGGCTACCGGCCCACCGGGTACCTGCTGTGGAAGCCCATCCTGTAGGGCGGGCGGCCGCCCCACGGCGCCCCGGGGCGGCGCGGCCCCGGCCGGCTCAATCCTGGTCGGCTCGGTCCTGTCCGGCCAGCAGCCGGTCGGCGATCTCCTCGATCCGGGCGCGCAGCCCCTCCTGGCTCTTGCCGCCGTCCAGCCGCTCCCCGTCGATCACGTACGTCGGGGTGCCGGTCACGCCGATCGCCTTCCCCTCGGCCTCGTCGGCGTCGACGATCAGCAGGTGCCGCCCGTCGATCAGCGCGGTGTCCAGCTCCTCGGCGTCCAGCCCCAGCTCACCGGCGACCTCCAGCAGCAGCTTCTCGCCGCGCGCGGCGAGCTCCTCGGTGCGCGCCAGCACCGCCTCGACGTACGGCCAGCCCTGCCCCTGCACCAGCGCCTCCTCGGTGGCCTGGGCCGCGGCGTAGGCGTGCTTGTGCTTCGCCAGGGGGAAGTGGCGCAGCCGGATGTCCAGCCGGTCGCCGTAGCGCTCGCGCAGCGCCCGCAGGTCCGCCAGCGCGGCGTGGCAGTCCGGGCACTGCAGCTCACACCACACGTCGAGGACGATGGGGGTACCCCCTGCTCGAGCGAAGTCGAGAGCTTGGGGGAGGTCGGGGGTGGTGGCGTCGTTCATGGGGCCAGTCTCCCAGCCCGCCCCCTGGTGGCCGAACCCGGACCTGGGGATGAGGGTGACCCGGAGAAGACCCTGAAGCCGGCGCCGGAACATGGCCCGGGCGGGCCCGGACAGGGCAGGATGGAGGGGAGCAGAGGCACTGCTCGCCCTTTCACCGGCAGGAGGACCGGATGCTCACCTCGACCGTCTGCGCCGCGGTGTCGGCAGCGGGCCTGGGCATCGCCGCGCTGACGGCGTACCGCAAGCGTTTCCTCGCCGCGACCCGCATCGCCGCCTTTTCCCTGATCCCGATCGGCCTGGTGATGACCGGCGTCATCGACTGGGTCACCAACATCGTCTTCAAGCCCACGGTCTGGGCGGGTTTCGGCCTGCTCGCGCTCTCGTTCCTGCTCTTCATGATCAGCCGGACCGTGGAGCGCCGCCGGGGCGGGATCGGCGCCCGCAAGGACCGCAAGGCGGCCGGGGGCGCCACGCCCGACGCGGTGGCTCCGGGTGCGTCCGTACCGTCCCTCGGCGCGGGGCGTACGGCGGACCGGCCGGCCGGCAAGGGGAAGGCCCCGCAGGCCACCAGCGCTCCCAAGGATGACTTCTCGGACATCGAAGCGATCCTGAAAAAGCACGGGATCTGATGAACTCCCGCTGCTGAGGCGCCATTTGGGCGCACTCGGAAGATCATGTGCGCCATGATGCGCGCGAGATGAACGATGAGTGCGCCCTCGCCCAAGACGACGCCCCGTCCCCCGAACCCCGCGGCTGCCTGTTCGCGCTGTCCCAGCCGCCGCTGATGCTCTTCCTCGCCGTCATCGGCTGCCTGCTCCTCCTCGGCGCCGTACACGACCTCTTCATCCTGTGAGGCCGGCGTACGGCCCGCCCGCGCCGGCCGCAGGAGCCGTCGGCCGGTCCGCACCGGCCGTCAGCCCGCGGCCTCCCGGCGCCGCGCGCGGTAGGCGGCGACGTGCAGCCGGTTGCCGCAGGTGCGGCTGTCGCAGTAGCGCCGCGAACGGTTGCGGGAGAGGTCGACGAACGCGTGCCGGCAGTCCGGTGCCTCGCAGCGCCGCAGCCGCTCGCGCTCACCGGCCACGACGAGGAAGGCGAGCGCCATCCCGCCGTCCGCGGCCATCCGGTCGGCCACGGAGGCGCCCGGCGCGAAGTAGTGCACGTGCCAGTCGTAGCCGTCGTGGTCGGTCAGCTGCGGGGTGGTGCCCGCCGAGGCGACCAGCGCGTTGAGCCGCGCGGCCGCGGTGCGGTCGTCCTCGGCGGCGAAGACCTCGGCGAACCGCCCGCGCACCCGGCGCACCGCCGCCAGATCGTCCGGCCCGAGCGTGTTCACGTCGCTGAAGTTGTTGCGGCGGGCGAAGTCCTCGACGGCCGTGACGGCGGTCAGGGTGTCCGGTGCGCCGGGCGCCTCGCCCTCCGGCGCGGTGTTGAGCAGATCGACGACCGCGTCCAGCGCGCACCGGGTGTCATGGGTGATCATCACGGTTCCGCTCCCTGGCAGGGTGGGGCCGGACGGGTACCGCCCCCGGGTGTCGTGGCCGAATGGTCGCCGACTCTAGCGCCTGGGACAAGCTTCGGCGCCGTCTCCCGCGGTGGCTCCGCGGCGACGACGCCGAACTCTGCCGTATGAACTTGTCGGTCCTGCGCCGTCTCCCCGAGTCGGACGGGCGCAAGTGTGAGCGGATGGGTGCTTTCGGTAACCGTGCTGCGTCTCAGCTCTCCGCGAGGATGTGGGACAACTCCGTGTCGAGATCGAAATGCCGGTGCTCCGTACCGGGTGGTACGGCGGCATCCGTCCTTTTGAGGAACGACTCGAGAGCCCGCGCGGGGGCTTCGAGCAGGGCTTCGCCTTCCGGGGAGCTCAGGGCGATGCAGACCACGCCCTGTCCGTGGCTCCGGGACGGCCATACGCGGACGTCTCCGGTGCCCGTGGGTCGGTGCAGACCCTCGGCGAGGAGGTCGCGGGCGAACACCCACTCGACGGTCTCCTCGGCTCCGGTATGGAAGGTGGCATGCACGGCGTAGGGATCGGCCGTGTCATACCGCAGGCCCGCGGGTACAGGCAGTGAGGACTCGCTCGACACAACGAGGCGCAGGTGCAGCTCGCAGCTGACCGTGGTGTTCATAAGCGCCAGGGCCTTTCGCTCAGTGTGCGCTCGGGGATTCGCACGTCGGCGAAATCGACATGCCACCTACGGTGCCGTTGTAAACCCCTCTGACGGTTTTGGGTGGCTTCAGGTACCTCTTACGGCGGATTGCGAGATCGTCCCCGTCGGTAATTCCGCGGACCCCTCCCGTCCGGTAAGTTTGACGGTATGAATACGCTGAGTAACGGGGGGCCGGGAGTAGTCGAGGAGGAGACCGTGTCGCCCGAGCAGCCGCTCGGCTCGCGAGCGCCGCATTTCATCAAGCGCTCCCGGCCGCTGCATCTGAGCTGGCAGGTCGGCGTCTTCGTGGTCGGCCTCGCGGTGGTCGCCGGCGGAGTGATCATGCTCCCGCTGCCGGGCCCCGGCTGGCTGGTGATCTTCGCCGGCATGGCGATCTGGGCGACCGAATTCGTCTGGGCCCAGCTGGTCCTGCGCTGGACCAAACGCAAGGTCACCGAAGCCGCCCAGAAGGCGCTCGACCCCAAGGTGCGGCGCCGCAACATCATCCTGACCGCTGTCGGCGTGACGATCATCGCGGCCGGGCTCGCGGTCTACGTGTGGAAGGTCGGCCTCGTGCTGCCCTGGAACGTCGCCGAGTGACCGGAACGTGGTCACAAGTGCCCGCCGACGTGGGGTAATGTTGGGCCTGCGCCCGGGCGATTAGCTCAGTGGGAGAGCGCTTCGTTCACACCGAAGAGGTCACTGGTTCGAACCCAGTATCGCCCACGTCACAGGGGGCGGCGGGACTCGCAGAAAGTGCGGGTCGCGCCGCCCCTTTTGCGTGTGCCGTGTGCGGGGCGGGCCCGACGGAATCCCAAGTCCCCGGGCCGTCGCCGTTGTTGGGCAGTCCCCGGGCTGTCGCCGTTGTCGGGCGCCCGCCGCCCCATGGGGCGCACACTGGGATCATGCCTGACTGGTCCCGCCGGCTGCACCGCTACCGCTTCCGCAGCGTCTGGCAGCTCGAGGCTCCGCCGGCCGTCGTCTACGCCGTCCTGGAGCGCGCCGAGAGCTACCCGCAGTGGTGGCCGCAGGTGCGTGAGGTGACCCGGATCGACGACCGGAGCGGGACCGCCCGCTTCCGCTCCCTGCTGCCGTACGACCTCAGGGTGGTGGCCGCCGAGCGGGTGCGGGACCCCGGCTCCGGGGTCCTGGAGATCGCGATGCGCGGCGATCTGGCCGGCTGGGCGCGCTGGACCGTGGTGCCCGGTGCCGGCGGCACCCGCGCCGTCTTCGAGCAGGACGTCGAGGTCCGCAAACCGCTGATGCGGCGGGCCGGGCTGCTCGCGCGGCCGCTGTTCCGCGCCAATCACGCCCTGATGATGCGGGCCGGGCGGCGCGGGCTGGCCCGCTGGCTGGCCCGGACCTGAGGAAATTTGATGGAACGCCCGCGCGGCCTGTATTGTTCAGGTCGTTCGCGAGGGAAACCTCGCCGGACGCCCGGGCGATTAGCTCAGTGGGAGAGCGCTTCGTTCACACCGAAGAGGTCACTGGTTCGAACCCAGTATCGCCCACCGGGATCAAGAACCGGGCCACCAAAAGGTGGCCCGGTTCTTTTCGTTGAGTGGTGCGGAGGCGGAGTTCCGTAGTGGGGAGTTCCGCGCGGCGGAGTTCCGTCGCCGGTGTGTTCCTGCGTCGCGAGAAGCGAACCGGAAACGGAATTCCGCCCGTTTTTCTCCGCCGGCCGACCGGTTGCCGGTCGGCCGTGCGGAATTCCTGATGCCGAATCAGGCCGCGGCGGGGAGTTCCGGACGCAGCGGCCAGTGCGGATCCACCGATTCCGTACTGCCGCTGCGTGCGAACCACGCCTGCAGTCCACGGGCCTGGGCCGCGTACCAGATCGCCTGCCGGGTGTGCAGTTCCGCCGGGTGCAGGGTCCCCAGGCGGTCCGCGAACCGGTGCCCCAGCGCGCGCACCACCCGCAGCGCGGCCAGGGCGTCCGCGGCCGCGTCGTGCGCCTCGGTCAGCTCGACCTCGTACTGCGCGCACAGATCGGTGAGCGTGCGGCGGCCCTTGCGATAGCGGTCAAGATGCTTGTCCAGCACCCGCGGATCCAGTACGCGCAGCGGATGGCCGCCCAGATACGCGTCCAGCGAGCTGGCGCGGTGCCGTTTCAACTCGCGGTCCAGCAGGGTCAGATCGAACGGGGCGTTCATCACCACCAGCGGGCGGCCGGCCACCGACTGGGCGGCCAGGGCCCGCGCCACCTCCTCCACCACCGGCGCCGGCCAACGGCCGTGCAGGGCGAGGTGGTCGGCCGTGAGACCGTGCACCGCGATGGCGGCTTCCGGTATCTCGACGCCGGGATTGATCAGCCAGCGGGTGATACGGGGTGCCGAACGCGGGGTCTCCTGGACCACCAGCGCGGCGGAGACGATGCGGTCCCGCTCGACATCGATCCCCGTCGTCTCGGTGTCGAAGGCGGCAAGAGGTCCGTCATACCAGCACGGCATCATCCCAACTCCTCGCGCTCGTAGAGGGGATGGTGGCGCAATGCCACCCGAGCAGGTGATACCCGAGCGCACCGGTGGTCGAACCGTCCTTGTTTGCGGACCACTTGACGCGGAGACAACCAGAGTGACGGGCCATGCGATCCGCCGGTTCCCCGTCATTCCGACGCGTTCATCTCCGCGCACCCACCGAGCCCGGAAGGCACGCCGCGATGACCATCGCGCAGCCCGAACCGGGCGGGCTGTCCCCCGCAAGCGGGAGGTACCCCCCGCCCGCCACGACACCGCAGCGCGGCGGACTCGCGACGACCGCCTGCATGGAGACGCTCCAGGTGGGCTATCTGCACGCGGTCGCGGCCGCCGCCGGCTGCTCGCTGGCCCAGCCCTTCCCGGACAACGGCATCGACTGGCACGTCAGCCACGGCGCACCCGGCCACACCGTCGACGACGAGGTCACCATCAAGGTGCAGCTCAAATGCACCTACCAGACCGCCCCGCGCCCGCCCGGCCCGACCTTCGCCTTCACCCTCGACAACGACCACCTGGTGAAGCTGGCCCGCACGCCCGTGTCGGTGCACAAGATCCTCGTCGTGATGCTCGTCCCGCGGACCCAGGAGGAGTGGCTGCGCGCCTCCCACGACCGGCTCGAACTGCGCCACTGCTGCTACTGGATCAACCTGGCCGGTCATCCGGTGACCGGCCGGCGCAGGACCACTGTGCGGATCCCGACCACGCGGATCTTCGACGACCGCGCGCTCTGCGAAATCATGACCCGGGTCGGGGCGGGAGGGAGACCCTGATGTACCGGCCGATCGACGAACCCGATGCGCGGCCGCTGGATCCCGCGCGGCTCGACCCCGCCGTCCTCAGCGCGCTGCTGGCCCGGCACGGCTGGCGCCGCCGGGGCGGGGCCGCCGGCCACTACGCCCGCTGGACCCCGCCCGGCGGCCTCGGCGGCACCAGCCTGCTGGTCCCGCACGACCGCCGCTTCCCCGACAGCGCGGAGCTGCTCGCCGAGGCCCTGGCGGCGCTCTCGCGGTCCGCCGCGCCCTCCGCCCGCGAGGTGCTGACCGGACTGGCGGTGCCCAGCGACGAGGTCAGCTGGCAGCGCGAGATCCCCGACGGCGGCTCGGGCGCCGCGCGCTGGGTGGCCCAGGAGCAGCTGCGCGGCGCGGCCCGCGCGATGCTGGTCGCCGGGGCGCTGGGGACGTACGGCCGGGCCGGCTACTACGGCGCCCGGCACAAGCGGCAGGCCGAGGGGTTCCTGGGCGAGGTCCTGGTCGGGCCCGCGACCGCCGGCCGGCACCTGACCGCCTTCGTCCCGGCCGGCGGCGGGCGCGCGGCGGTCGCCGGGCTGCAGCGGGCCCTGCACGCCGCCCGGGACGCCACCGACTACCAGCGCGCCACCGGCGGCATGGAGGCCTACGACGCGGCCGTCGAACTGGGCGTCTGCCACGAGCTGGTCCAGGCGCTGATCGCCCTCGTCCGGGACGCGGAGGGGGTGCGGATCGCGGTCGAGTGGTCACCGGCGGCCGGTCCGCCGGCCGGCTGCCCGGCCCGCCCCGAACCGGTCGAGTTCTCGCCCGGCGATCTCCCGGCGCTGGAGCACGCCGCCCGGCGCTACGTCCGCGACGAGCCCTCGCTGCCGGTCCGGGTGACCGGCGCGGTCGTACGGCTGCGCCGGGAGCGGCCCGGCGGCCCGGGTACGGTCCGGCTGCGGGTGCTGACCGGGGCCGACGTGGTCCAGGTCCGGGTCGCGCTGGGGGAGGAGGACTACCGGATCGCGGGCCACGCCCACCTCGTGGGGCTGCCGATCCGGGTCAGCGGCAGACTGGAGAGCCGGGGCGGTTTCCGCCGGATCACCGGGGGCCGGGACGTCACGCCGGTCCAGGTCGACGAGGCGGAGCGGGACCGGCTGCTGAAGTCGCTCCAGGAGAATCTCGACTTCTTCGAGGAGGCGTGCGGCGCCGACGACTGACCGCCCGCGGGCCGGCCCCGGAATCCGTTTCGCGGTCGGGTGCGCCGGCTCGGTACGATTCGGCTGCGCAGCAAACGCTGACGCGCAGCAGACATGAGTCAGGAGAGACCGGTGTCAGACGTCCGTGTGACCGTCCAACGCGATTCCGAGCGGGAAGAACGCGTGGTGACCACGGGCACTACGGCCGCCGACCTCTTCCAGGGTGAGCGCAGCGTCGTCGCCGCACGGGTCGCCGGGGAGCTGAAGGACCTGGCGTACGAGGTCGCCGACGGCGACGAGGTCGAGCCCGTCGAGATCTCCTCCGAGGACGGTCTGAACATCCTGCGGCACTCCACCGCGCACGTGATGGCGCAGGCCGTGCAGGAGCTGTTCCCGGAGGCGAAGCTCGGCATCGGCCCGCCGATCAAGGACGGCTTCTACTACGACTTCGACGTCGAGACCCCGTTCCACCCGGACGATCTCAAGCGCATCGAGAAGAAGATGCAGGAGATCCAGAAGCGCGGGCAGAAGTTCGCGCGCCGCGCGGTCAGCGACGAGGCCGCCCGCGAGGAGCTGGCCGACGAGCCGTACAAGCTCGAACTGATCGGCCTCAAGGGCTCCGCCGCGGACGCCGCCGAGGGCGCCTCCGCCGAGGTCGGCGCCGGCCAGCTGACCATCTACGACAACCTCGACGGGAAGACCGGCGAGCTGTGCTGGAAGGACCTCTGCCGCGGTCCGCACCTGCCCAGCACCCGCGCCATCCCGGCGTTCAAGCTGATGCGCTCGGCCGCCGCGTACTGGCGCGGCAGCGAGAAGAACCCGCAGCTGCAGCGGATCTACGGCACCGCCTGGCCGACCAAGGACGAGCTCAAGGCGTACCTGGAGTTCCTCGCCGAGGCCGAGAAGCGCGACCACCGCAAGCTCGGCGCCGAGCTGGACCTGTTCTCCATCCCGGAGGAGCTGGGCTCCGGCCTCGCCGTCTTCCACCCCAAGGGCGGCGTGGTGCGCCGGGTGATGGAGGACTACTCCCGCAAGCGGCACGAACTGTCGGACTACGAGTTCGTGAACACCCCGCACATCACCAAGGAAGCCCTCTTCGAGACCTCGGGGCACCTGCCGAACTACGGCGAGGCGATGTTCCCGCCCCTGGAGTTCGACGGGCAGAACTACCGCCTCAAGGCGATGAACTGCCCCATGCACAACCTGATCTTCAAGGCCCGCGGCCGGTCGTACCGCGAACTGCCGCTGCGGCTCTTCGAGTTCGGCACGGTCTACCGCTACGAGAAGTCCGGCGTCGTGCACGGCCTGACCCGGGCGCGCGGCTTCACCCAGGACGACTCGCACATCTACTGCACCAAGGAGCAGATGGCGGACGAGCTGGACAGCCTGCTCACCTTCGTCCTCGATCTGCTGCGCGACTACGGCCTGACCGACTTCGAGCTGGAGCTCTCCACCCGCGACCCGGAGTCCGACAAGTTCATCGGCGAGGACGCGGAGTGGGAGGAGGCCACCGAGGCGCTGCGCCAGGCGGCCGAGAAGCAGGGGCTGCCGCTGGTGCCGGACCCGGGCGGCGCCGCCTTCTACGGCCCGAAGATCTCGGTGCAGGCGAAGGACGCCATCGGCAGGTCCTGGCAGATGTCGACCATCCAGGTCGACTTCCAGCAGCCCGCCCGCTTCGGCCTGGAGTACACCGCGGCGGACGGCTCGAAGCAGCAGCCCGTCATGATCCACCGTGCCCTGTTCGGCTCGATCGAGCGGTTCTTCGCGGTCCTGCTGGAGCACTACGCGGGTGCCTTCCCGGCGTGGCTGGCCCCGGTGCAGGCGACCTGCATCCCGATCGGTGACGCGCACGTGCCGTACCTGGAGGAGTTCGCCGCGCAGGCGAAGGCCAAGGGGCTGCGGGTCGAGGTGGACTCGTCCTCGGACCGGATGCAGAAGAAGATCCGCAACGCCCAGAAGGCCAAGGTGCCGTTCATGATCCTCGCGGGCGACGAGGACATGGAGCACGGTGCGGTCTCGTTCCGCTACCGCGACGGGTCGCAGGAGAACGGCATTCCGCGCGACCAGGCGATCGCCAAGCTGCTGGACGTGGTGGAGCGCCGCGTCCAGGTGTGACGCCGCTTGCGTGACGGAAGGGCCCCGGGAGAGCAGCCGCTCCCCGGGGCCCTCTCACGTCTCGCCCTCCCGGCGGAAGCGGCGCAGCAGCCAGGAGGAGAAGGAGCCCACGACCGCCCCGACCAGGGCGACGCCGACGAGCATCAGGACCGCGCCGGTGACCCGGCCGCGAGGGGTGATGGGGGTGACGTCGCCGTAACCGGTCGTGGTCAGCGTCGTGCACGCCCACCACACCGCGTCGCCGAAGGTGCGGACGGTGGTGCCCGGGGCGTGGCGTTCGTCGTGGTAGACGGCGAGGCTCGCGGCGAAGCCGAGCAGCAGGGAGGTCAGGCCCGCGTAGGCCATCACCCGGGCCTCCAGGGCGAGCCGGGGGTGGTCCCGGCGGCGCTGCATCCGGTCGTGCATCTCGACCACCCGCAGCGGCCGGAGCAGCGGCAGGACGGTCACGATCAGGTCCAGCCAGCGGGTGCGGACGAAGCGCCGCCGGTCGTCGCTGAGCAGCAGCCGGGCCAGGTAGTCGGCGACGAAGAGGCCCCAGGTGACGACGGTGACCAGCGCCCAGAAGGTCCGCCAGCCGGGGGAGAGGCCGGGAACCAGCACCTGGACCGCGTAGGAGGTCAGGAAGAGCAGCGAGGCGGCGAGGAGGTACGACTCGGAGGCGCGCTCCCACTCCTGTCGCCGCTGTTGCCTGTCCACCGGCCCAGCATCGTCCAGCGGCCGCTGCGATGCGCCCCAACGACACGCCGCCAATGGGCGACGCCATATGCTGGCCCGTATGACAAGCGAGCCGGAGCAGCAGATCGGAGTCGGGACCCAGGACGCCTTCCAGCGCCTCTGGACGCCCCACCGGATGGCCTACATCCAGGGCGAGAACAAGCCGAGCGGCCCGGGTGCCGACGACGGCTGCCCGTTCTGCACGATCCCGGAGAAGTCCGACGAGGACGGGCTGGTGATCGCTCGCGGCGAGCGCGTCTACGCGGTGCTGAACCTGTATCCGTACAATGGCGGTCACCTCATGGTCGTCCCGTTCCGGCACGTGGCCGACTACACCGAGCTGGACGAGGCGGAGACCGCGGAGCTGGCGGAGTTCACCAAGCGGGCGATGACCGCGCTGCGGACGGCGTCGGGGGCGCACGGGTTCAACATCGGGATGAACCAGGGCTCGGTGGCCGGTGCGGGGATCGCGGCCCATCTGCACCAGCACGTCGTCCCGCGCTGGGGCGGCGACACGAACTTCATGCCGGTGATCGGGCACACCAAGGTGCTTCCGCAACTCCTCGCCGACACCCGGGCGATGCTGGCCGACGCCTGGCCCGCGTAGGGTGCCCGCCCGCCGTCCGAAAGGCCCGCCGGGGCCGGCCCGGAGGCGACACGTACGAGGGTGAATCGGATAGATCGCCCTAATTCGGATTAGTTGCCTCTCTAATGGGGTGGTGACTTCCCCAGATCGTCGCTCCGTGCTGCGCGCGGCCGCCTCGGCCGCGGCCGCGGGTGCGCTTGCGTCGGGCTGCGACCCCCACCGGGACGAGGACCGCGGCCCCGCACGGGCCACCGGCCCGAGCCCGTCCCCGGTGGGCCGGGAACCGCACCGGCCGGCCCACGCCGCCCGCCCGCCCACCCGGGTGCCCGGCCTGCCCGTACAGATCGAGAACGGCCCGCGCGAGGCCCGCGCGGTCGCGCTGACCTTCCACGGCCGGGGCGACCCGAAGCTGGCGACCGCCCTGCTGGGCGAGGCCGAGCGGGCCGGCGCCCGGGTCACCGTGCTCGTCGTCGGCGACTGGCTCGACGCCCAGCCGCAGATGGCCCGCCGCATCCTCGACGGCGGCCACGAACTGGGCAACCACACCCTGCACCACCGCGACATCTGCGCCCTGCCGGCCGCCGACGCCTACGCCGAGATCACCGGCTGCGCCGACCGGCTGCGCCGGCTCACCGGGACCATCGGCAGCTGGTTCCGCCCCTCACAGACCCGGCGGGCCACCGAACTGGTGACACAGCTGGCCCGCAAGGCCGGCTACCCGCACGTCCTCTCCTACGACGTGGACTCCCTCGACGCGAACGACCCCGGCGCCCCGGCCGTCCGGCGCACGGTCCTGGACGCGGTCCGGCCGGGCTCGGTCGTGAGCCTCCACCTCGGGCACGCCGGCACGGTGGCCGCGCTGCCCCCGATCCTCGACGGCCTCCGCCGGCGCGGACTGCGCGCGGTGACGACAACGGAGCTAGTGACCTGATGGCTGACCGGAACCGTACCCACGACCGTAAGAGCCCCCGCGTCCGCCGCCGGGCGTCCGCGCTGCTCGCCGTGGCCTGCGCGCTGGTGGCGGCGGCCTGCAGCGGGGAGGGCAAGCCCGCCGGGCAGAGCCACCGGCCGGTCGAACGCGCACCGGTCAAGGCCGCCAAGCCGGGGCTGCCGGGCATGCCGCCGCTGATCGACGAGCACGACCTGTACGCGGCCGACCGGCCGGGCAAACTGGTGCCGCAGGTCAAGGACTTCCCGTCGCGGATCTACGTGCCCAACACCGGCTCCGACACGGTCAGCGTCATCGACCCGAAGACGTACAAGGTCATCGAGACCATCCCGGTGGGCGTCCAGCCGCAGCACGTCGTGCCGTCCTGGGACCTGAAGACGCTCTGGGTCAACAACAACCGCGGGCACGACCTGACCCCGATCGACCCGGCCACCGGCAAGGCCGGCGAGCCGGTCAAGGTGCACGACCCGTACAACCTCTACTTCACGCCCAACGGCAAGTACGCCGTCGTGATGGCCTCGATGGACCGGCAGCTGGTCTTCCGCGACCCGCACACCATGGAGATCCGCAAGACCCTCCCGGTCAGCTGCGCCGGCGTCAACCACGCCGACTTCTCGCCGGACGGCCGGTACTTCATCGTCTCCTGCGAGTTCTCCGGCGAACTGCTCAAGGTCGACACCGAGAAGATGAAGGTCATCGGCCAGGAGAAGCTGCCGTTCGACGGGGCGATGCCGCAGGACGTGAAGATCTCCCCGGACGGCAGGACCTGGTACATCGCCGACATGATGGCCGACGGCATCTGGGTCATGAACGGCGACACCTTCGACCGGCCCAGGCTCATGCCGACCGGCAAGGGCGCCCACGGCCTCTACGTCAGCCGCGACTCCCGGTACATGTACATCTCCAACCGTGGCGAGGGCTCGATCTCCCTGCTCGACTTCAAGACCGGGGAACTCGTCGACAAATGGCACATCCGCGGCGGCGGCAGCCCCGACATGGGCGGACTGTCCACCGACGGCAAGGTGCTGTGGCTGTCCGGCCGCTACAACTCCGAGGTCTACGCGCTGGATACGAAGACCGGCAAGACCCTGGCCAAGATCCCGGTCGGCCAGGGCCCGCACGGCCTGGCCGTCTACCCGCAGCCCGGGCGGTACTCCCTGGGGCACACCGGCATCTTCCGGTGACCCCGGGGGCCGCCCGGCCCACGGCCGGGCACGCGGCTAGGCGTTGTACTCGTCGGCCTTCTGCGGGTCCACGCCCTGGATCATGCCGCTGAGCACCAGCGCACGGTTGGTGAAGCGCTCGGTGTCCACGCCGTGCTCCTTGAGGACACCCATGGCGGCGGCGTGGACCGTGCGCAGGACCGGGGTCGCGGCGCGCAGCGCGTCATCGGCCATGAAGCGGTGCCGCCAGGGCTTGTCCGCCCAGACGTGCCGCAGACCGAACGGCTCGGGCAGGGTCAGCTTCCCGCCGAGGAAGTCCAGCACCGGCGGGAACCACGTCAGCGGCGCCCGGGCGGCCAGCCGGACCACCTCCTTGGGCTCGATGAGCGGGAGGTGCTGGGTCTTGGTCTCCCAGAACTTGACGACCTTGGCGACGTCCTTGGTCTTCGGCTCCGGCTTGGTCGTGAACAGGCCGTTCACCGGACCGAGGGCGTGGCCGGTCACCTCGATGCGCAGCGTCTCGTGCAGCACCGTGACGGTGATCATCAGCGTGATCACCAGCTGGCCGTCCCACAGCACGAACTGCACACCGAGGTAGTGGCGGTTGCCGCTGCCGAACTGCTGCTCGTTGCAGATCCGCTCTATCTCGTGCCCGCGGATCTGGTACGCCTCCACGTGCGCGCCCTCGGGCCGGGCGACGGCGGCGGCCTTCTCCCCGACCGGGGAGACGATCCAGTGGCGTACGGACGGGGTGGGGAAACCGCCGGTGTGCAGCGGGCTGCGCTCCAGCAGCCGCAGCTTGTCGTGGATCGCCCGGATCACGTCCCAGCTGCGGAACGGGTGGATCTCCGTGCCCTCCTGGACCGGCTTGAGCTCCTCGGCGAGCTGCCAGCTGCCCCAGCGGGTGCCCATGCCGAGTATGCCTTTGGGGCCGGCGTAGAAGACCACGTTGCTGTTCTGCTCGGCGGTGACCATGGCCAGGTTCTGGCGGAGGGTCTCGGCGGCGGTCTGGTTCGGGTCCTGCGGCACCGCCTCGGGGATCTTCGCGGCCACCCCGCCGCCCTCCAGCAGCCCCTTCCAGGACTCCCGCATGGCCACCGCGGTCTTCTCGCAGATCTGCTTGGCCCACCACCAGCCGATCATCGGCGCGATCACCATGGCCCGCGCGTACATCGGCCAGAAGCCGCTCAGCGGCAGTTTGACCATGAAGAACAGCCCGAGACCGGCCAGCACGGTCAGCAGCGTCGCGCCGAGCAGCGAGACGCCGTTGCCCTCACCGTCCTTGGAGAGCATCTTGCGCAGCTGGAAGACGCCCAGCCACAACAGCACACCGGGCAGGAACAGCACGCCGAACAGCACCATCAGCAGCGTCAGCTTGCTGTCCCGCTGCTTGCGGATACGGGTGGCCGACAGGCAGTGCTCGACGACGGTCTGCGGCTCGATGCCGAACGACTGGATCAGCGGCTTGCGGCCGCCGCCGAGCATCCGCACCTGCACGGCGCGCGCGAACGCCTCGCCCAGATTCGGCTCGAACAGGGACAGCTTCGGCTTCTTGATCTCGGACTTGGCGGTGTCGGAGTCGGCCGCGCTGATGGCGGTGAGCGGGTCGTCCCGGTAGGCGGCCGAGGCCAGTGCCTGGGTCGCCGCCGTCTGACCGGCGCTCCCCGAGAGCGGCACCTGCGCCCCAGGACTGAAGTCAAAGCCGTCTGCCACTACCGCCCCCCACACCGCTCGCATCCGATGATGCGGCTCTTCCCGACTTCCGCCGGCGGCACACCTGTGACCCCGCGTCGCCACCGCCGAACAGGTTTCCGTCACACCCTGCTCAACGGCAGGACCTCAGCGTACAGCCGCCGTCCACCCCAAGGGAGTTGAGCCGGACGACGGCTGATTCAGGGCCGCTTCAGGACGGATTCAGGGCGGATTCACGGCGGTCCCGGGCTGATCCGGCGTCAACTACCCGCCGTCCTCGGCCGTTTCCCGCACCTTCGCGGCGATCTGCGGCGGCATCGGTTCGTGCCGGAGGTGGACCCGGGAGAACCGGCCGGTGCCGTGCGAGAGCGACCGCAGGTCGACGGCGTACCGGCCGATCTCGATCTCGGGTACCTCGGCGCGGACGACGGTGCGCCCGGCCCCGGACTGCTCGGTGCCCACCACCCGGCCGCGGCGCCCCGACAGATCGCTCATCACCGGCCCCACGTACTCGTCCGGAACCATCACGCTGACCTCGCAGAACGGCTCCAGCAGATCGATCCGGGCGTCCGCGGCCGCCTCCCGCAGCGCCAGCGCACCGGCCGTCTGGAACGCCGCGTCCGAGGAGTCGACCGAGTGCGCCTTGCCGTCGAGCAGCGTGACGCGGATGTCGACCAGCGGATGCCCGGCGGCGACCCCGCGCCCGGCCTGGGCGCGCACCCCCTTCTCGACGGACGGGATGAACTGCCGCGGCACCGCACCGCCCACGACCTTGTCCACGAACTCGATGCCCGAACCGCCCGGCAGCGGCTCGATCTCGATCTCGCAGATCGCGAACTGGCCGTGCCCGCCGGACTGTTTGACATGCCGGCCGCGGCCCGCCGCGGACTCGCCGAAGGTCTCCCGCAGCGGCACCTTGTGCGGCACGGTGTCGACCTGGACGCCGTACCGGGTCCGCAGCCGCTCCAGCGCCACGTCCACATGGGCCTCGCCCAGGCACCACAGCACCACCTGGTGGGTGTCCTGGTTGTGCTCCAGCCGCATCGTCGGATCCTCCGCGACCAGTCGGGCAAGGCCCTGGGACAGCTTGTCCTCGTCGGCCTTGCTGTGCGCCTGGATGGCGACCGGCAGCAGCGGGTCCGGCATCGACCAGGGCTCCATCAGCAGCGGCTCGTCCTTGGCGGACAGGGTGTCGCCGGTCTCGGCGCGGGTCAGCTTCGCCACGCACGCCAGATCACCGGCGATCGCCTGCGGCAGCGGGCGCTGCTGCTTGCCGAACGGGGCGGACAGCGCGCCGACCCGCTCGTCGACGTCGTGGTCCTCGTGCCCCCGGTCCGCGAGGCCGTGGCCCGAGACGTGCACCGTCTCGTCCGGGCGCAGGGTGCCGGAGAAGACCCGGACCAGCGAGATCCGGCCGACGTACGGGTCGGAGGAGGTCTTGACCACCTCCGCGGCCAGCGGACCGTCCGGATCGCACGCGAGCACCGGGCGCGGCCTGCCGTCCGGGGTGGTCACCGCCGGCGCCTCACGCTCCGCGGGCGTCGGGAAACCACCGGTGATCAGCTCCAGCAGCTCGACGGTCCCCAGCCCCTGCTTCGACCCCTCCGCGGCCGGGGCCGCGGCCAGCACGGGGTGGAAGGTACCGCGGGCCACCGCCGTCTCCAGGTCCCCGACCAGCGTCTTGATGTCGATGTCCTCACCACCGAGGTAGCGGTCCATCAGGGACTCGTCCTCGCTCTCGGCGATGATCGCCTCGATGAGCCGGCCGCGGGCCTCCTCGATCAGCGGCAGCTCCTCGGCGGTCGGCTCCCGCTCGGTGCGCTCCCCGGAGGAGTAGTCGAAGACCCGCTGGGAGAGCAGGCCGATCAGACCGTGCACGGGGGCGTGGCCGTCGGCACCCGGCGTCCCGTACAGCGGCAGGTACAGCGGGACCACGGCGTCCGGATCCTCGCCGCCGAAGGTGGCCCGGCACAGCTCGGTCATCTCGTCGAAGTCGGCCCGGGACGCCTCCAGGTGCGTGACGACCAGCGCCCGCGGCATCCCGACGGCCGCGCACTCGTCCCACACCATGCGGGTCGCGCCGGCCACGCCGTCGGCCGCCGAGACAACGAAAAGGGCCGCGTCCGCGGCGCGCAGACCGGCCCTGAGTTCCCCGACGAAATCGGCGTATCCGGGGGTGTCCAGGATATTGATCTTGATTCCGCCCCAGTCCACCGGGACCAGGGAGAGCTGTACGGAGCGTTGCTGGCGGTGTTCGATCTCGTCGTAGTCCGACAGGCAGCCGCCGTCCTCGACCCGCCCGGCCCGGTTGACCGCACCGGACGCCAGCGCGAGCGCCTCGACCAGGGTGGTTTTCCCCGATCCGCTGTGGCCGACCAGCACCACGTTCCGCAGGGCCGTGGGCCGGCCGGCCGTTACCGCCCTTCCGGCGGCTCCCGGGTGTGTACTCGTCTTCTCGCTCATGTGTCTCGCCTCCAGGTCGACACTTTGCGGTGATTCGAGCTTTCCACCGTGGTCATCAACCGTCCATAGATGGCACAGCGCCCCCGCGCTCCCAAGGGGTCGAAGGGGCCCGCACGCGCGCCCGGAGGCGCACGCCGCCCGGCCCGAGCCGCGGGATGCACCCTGCGCCGCGATGCCTTCGTGGTGGCCGCAGACCTCGTGGCTACGATGGGCCAGCCGGTGGCCCCTTGACCGCGCGGCCCGTATCGACCTCCGGGAAGGCCATGCTGAACAAGTACGCGCGTGCTTTCTTCACGCGTGTTCTCACGCCGTTCGCCGCCCTGCTCATCCGCCTCGGCGTCAGCCCGGACGCGGTCACCCTCATCGGCACCGGCGGCGTGGTGGCCGGCGCGCTGATCTTCTACCCGCGGGGCGAGTTCTTCTGGGGAACGGTCGTCATCACGCTGTTCGTCTTCTCCGACCTCGTCGACGGAAACATGGCACGGCAACTGGGCCGCTCCAGCCGCTGGGGCGCCTTCCTCGACTCCACCCTCGACCGGGTCGCCGACTCGGCGATCTTCGGCGGCCTCGCCCTCTGGTACGCCGGCCACGGCGACTCCCTCACGCTCTGCGCGATGGCGATCTTCTGCCTGGCCAGCGGGCAGGTCGTCTCGTACACCAAGGCCCGCGGCGAGGCCATCGGACTGCCGGTGGCCGTCAACGGCCTGGTCGAACGCGCCGAACGGCTGGTCATCACCCTCGTCGCCTGCGGCCTCTCGGGTCTGCACAAGTTCGGGGTACCCGGTGTCGAAGTACTGCTGCCGATCGCCCTGTGGGTCGTCGCCATCGGCAGCGCCGTCACCCTCGGCCAGCGCGTGGTGACGGTACGCCGCGAATCGGCCGAGGCCGACGCCATCGCACGAGGGGGGAACAGCGCATGAGCCCACGGATGCCGCGGATCGACACCGGCACACTCACCGACGCGCTCTACGGACTGGGCTGGAGCACCGTCAAACGGCTGCCCGAAACGGTCGCGGTACGCCTCGGCCGGAAGATCGCCGACACCGCCTGGAAGCGCCGCGGCAAGGGCGTGCGCCGCCTGGAGGCCAACCTCGCCCGGGTCGTCCCGGACGCCTCCCCGCAGCGCCTCGCCGAGCTCTCCCGCGCCGGGATGCGCTCGTACATGCGCTACTGGATGGAGTCCTTCCGCCTCCCCGCCTGGAGCGAGGACCGCAGAAGGAACGGCTTCGTCCCCGAGGACGTCCACCACCTCACCGACGGCCTCGAAAGCGACCGCGGCGTCATCCTCGCCCTGCCCCACATGGGCAACTACGACCTCGCGGGCGTCTGGGTCACCACGAAGCTCAACACCCCCTTCACCACCGTCGCCGAGCGCCTCAAGCCGGAATCCCTCTACGACCGCTTCGTCGCCTACCGCGAGGGCCTGGGCATGGAGGTCCTGCCGCACACCGGCGGCGCCGCCTTCGGCACCCTCGCCCGCCGCCTGCGGGCCGGCGGCCTGGTCTGCCTGGTCGCCGACCGCGACCTCTCCAGCTCCGGCATACCGGTCAAGTTCTTCGGCGAGGAGACCAAGATGCCCGCCGGCCCGGCGATCCTCGCCCTCCAGACCGGCGCCATGCTGCTGCCCGTCACCCTCTGGTACGACGACACCCCCGTCATGCGCGGCCGGGTCCACCCCGAGATCGAGGTCCCCGAGACCGGCACCCGCGCCGAGAAAGCAGCCCAGATGACCCAGGCGCTCGCCGACGCCTTCGCCTCCGGCATCGCCGACCACCCCGAGGACTGGCACATGCTCCAGCGCCTGTGGCTCGCCGACCTGGAGCCCCGCGAGGCCGGAACGGAGACGGCGTGAAGATCGGCATCGTCTGCCCGTACGCCTGGGACGTCCCCGGCGGCGTGCAGTTCCACATCCGCGACCTGGCCGACCACCTCATCCGGCTCGGCCACGAGGTCTCCGTCCTGGCACCCGCCGACGACGACACCCCGCTCCCGCCGTACGTCGTCTCCGCCGGCCGTGCCGTACCCGTGCCCTACAACGGCTCGGTCGCCCGCCTCAACTTCGGCTTCCTCTCCGCGGCCCGGGTCCGCCGCTGGCTGCAGAACGGCGCCTTCGACGTCATCCACATCCACGAACCGGCCTCCCCGTCCCTGGGCCTGCTCGCCTGCTGGGCCGCCCAGGGCCCGATCGTGGCCACCTTCCACACCTCCAACCCGCGCTCCCGCGCGATGATCGCCGCCTACCCGATCCTCCAGCCCGCCTTGGAGAAGATCAGCGCCCGCGTCGCGGTCAGCGAATACGCCCGCCGCACCCTGGTCGAGCACCTCGGCGGCGACGCGGTCGTCATCCCCAACGGCGTCGACGTCGACTTCTTCGCCCGCGCCGAACCCAAGACCGCGTGGCAGGGCAAGACGATCGGCTTCATCGGCCGCATCGACGAACCCCGCAAGGGCCTGCCGGTCCTCATGAAGGCCCTGCCCAAGATCCTCGCCGAGGTCCCCGACGCCCGCCTCCTCGTCGCCGGCCGCGGCGACGAGGAAGAGGCCGTCGCCTCCCTCCCCGCCGAACTGCGCCCCCGGGTCGAATTCCTCGGCATGGTCAGCGACGAGGACAAGGCCCGCCTGCTCCGCAGCGTCGACCTCTACGTCGCCCCCAACACGGGCGGCGAATCCTTCGGCATCATCCTCGTGGAGGCCATGTCCGCCGGCGCACCCGTACTGGCCAGCGACCTCGACGCGTTCGCCCAGGTCCTCGACCAGGGCGAGGCCGGCGAACTCTTCACCAACGAGGACGCGGACGCGCTCGCCACCGCGGCGGTCCGGCTCCTCGGCGACCCGGCCCGCCTCGCCGAACTCCGTACCCGCGGCACCCGCCACGTCCGCCGCTTCGACTGGTCCACGGTCGGCGCGGACATCCTCGCCGTCTACGAAACGGTGACGGCGGGGGCGGCTTCGGTCGCGACCGCGCCGTAGGCGCAATTTCCCACGTACTTGGCTGTCCCGCCGTGGTGGTTTCTCGCCGTTGCGCCTGCGGCGGGCTGGGTGGGTGTCGGGTGCGGTGACGGGCCTCCGGGGCCGGTTGTGTGGACTGCTGACGCTTTACGTCCACACAACCGGCCCCTCCGGCCCGTCCCCTCCCGTGAGAGGGAAAGTTAAAGCCGGTGGGGGTGCACGTGACGCCCACGTGCGCGCAGGCAACGGATAAGGCCCGCCCCCAACCACCTCTTCCCTCCCACTCACGGGAGGGGCTGGACCGGAGGACGAAGTCTGGAGGGCCGGCACCGCACCCGACAAAACAACGCCCGCCGCCAGGCGCAACGGCGAACAAGCCCCGCGGCGGGAAAGCCGGGTACGTGGGGGGCGCCGCAAAGCGCGCAACGGCGAACAACACCCGCGGCGGGACGGCCAAGTACGTGGGAGGCGCCGCAAAGCGCGCAACGGCGAGACGACCCGCGGCGCCGCAGACAGGTACGTGGGCGGCGAGGTATAACGTGCCACCCCGTGAGCACGTTCATCTGGATCGCCGCCGCGATCATCCTCATCGGCATCTACCTCAGCTGGACGGCCGGCCGCCTCGACCGCCTGCACGCGCGCATCGACGCCGCCCGGGCGGCGCTCGATGCCCAGCTCCTGCGGCGTGCCTCCGTCGCGCAGGAGGTCGGGACGTCGGGCGTTCTCGATCCGGCCGCCTCGATCGTCCTCTACCAGGCCGCCCACGAGGCCCGGCAGGCCGAGGAGGACCACCGGGAGGTCGCCGAGAGCGAGCTGAGCCAGGCGCTGCGGGCCATCTTCGCCGAGGAGGCGCAGCTGGAGGCCGTACGCGAGGCTCCGGGCGGTGAGCAGACGATCGCCGAGCTCACCGCCGCGGTCCGCCGCGTCCCGATGGCCCGGCGCTTCCACAACGACGCCGTACGGGCCGCCCGCGCGGTCCGCCGCCACCGGGTGGTGCGATACTTCCGGCTCGCCGGTCACGCCCCGTTCCCGCTGGCCTTCGAGATGGACGACGAGCCGCCGGCCGTCCTCGACGACCGCTCGGCGGGCAACTGAGCGCAGGCGGCAGAGCCCCGGGAAGCGCGCAGGGCGGACCCGGGGCCGCCCGGGGGAGCGGGCACCGGGCCGCGGGCCGAGCGGGCCCAACGAGCCACCGGCCTTGAATTGGCCCTTTTCTTCGGCCGCTCACAAACGGTTGTGTGGTCCGCACGCACAACCACCCGCACTGAGTGAGGTCAAACCGTGTCCAGCACGCCCACCACGTCCCAGAACCCCGAGACCGGAACCGCGCGCGTTAAGCGCGGAATGGCGGAGCAGCTCAAGGGCGGCGTGATCATGGACGTCGTCACGCCGGAAGAGGCCAAGATCGCCGAGGACGCCGGCGCCGTCGCCGTCATGGCCCTGGAGCGGGTCCCCGCCGACATCCGCAAGGACGGCGGCGTGGCCCGGATGTCCGACCCCGACATGATCGACGGCATCATCAACGCCGTCTCGATCCCGGTCATGGCCAAGTCCCGCATCGGCCACTTCGTCGAGGCCCAGGTCCTGCAGTCGCTCGGCGTCGACTACATCGACGAGTCCGAGGTCCTCACCCCGGCCGACGAGGTCAACCACTCCGACAAGTGGGCCTTCACCACCCCCTTCGTGTGCGGTGCCACCAACCTGGGCGAGGCCCTGCGCCGGATCGCCGAGGGCGCCGCGATGATCCGCTCCAAGGGCGAGGCCGGCACCGGCAACGTCGTCGAGGCGGTCCGTCACCTGCGCCAGATCAAGGGCGAGATCGCCAAGCTGCGCGGCTGTGACAACAACGAGCTGTACGCCGCCGCCAAGGAGCTGCGCGCCCCGTTCGAGCTGGTCAAGGAGGTCGCCGAGCTCGGCAAGCTGCCGGTCGTGCTGTTCTCCGCCGGTGGTGTCGCCACCCCCGCCGACGCCGCGCTGATGCGCCAGCTCGGCGCCGAGGGCGTCTTCGTCGGCTCCGGCATCTTCAAGTCCGGCGACCCCGCCAAGCGCGCCGCCGCGATCGTGAAGGCCACCACCTTCTACGACGACCCGAAGGTCATCGCGGACGTCTCCCGCAACCTGGGCGAGGCCATGGTCGGCATCAACTGCGACACCCTCCCCGAGGCCGAGCGCTACGCCAACCGCGGCTGGTAAGGACGTACGACAGCAGATGAGCACCCCCACCATCGGTGTGCTGGCCCTCCAGGGCGACGTCCGCGAGCACCTCACCGCGCTCGCCGAGGCGGACGCCCTGGCCCGGCCGGTACGCCGTCCCGAGGAACTGGACGAGGTCGACGGCCTGGTCATCCCGGGCGGCGAGTCCACCACGATGTCCAAGCTGGCGGTCGTCTTCGGCATGCTGGAGCCGCTGCGCGCGTTCGTCCGCGCGGGCAAGCCGGTCTACGGCACCTGCGCCGGCATGATCATGGTCGCGGACAAGCTGCTGGACGCCCGCGAGGACCAGGAGACGTTCGGCGGCGTCGACATGATCGTGCGCCGTAACGCGTTCGGGCGGCAGAACGAGTCGTTCGAGGCGGCCATCGACGTGGCCGGCATCCCCGGCGGGCCGGTCGAGGGCGTCTTCATCCGGGCGCCCTGGGTCGAGTCGGTCGGCGGGGACGTCGAGGTCCTGGCCACGTACGACGGGCACACCGTGGCCGTGCGGCAGGGTAACGTCCTTGCCACGTCCTTCCACCCGGAACTCACCGGGGACCACCGCGTCCACGCCCTGTTCGTGGAGATGGTGCGGGCCGCGGCCGGCTGAGGCTGCGGTGATCAGGTGAGTGACACCGTGTGACGCGACCCCGGTAGGATCGACGGCGTTCGTTTCAGAATTGGTTACGCGAAGGAGACAGGCGGATGTCCGGCCACTCTAAATGGGCTACGACGAAGCACAAGAAGGCCGTGATCGATGCCAAGCGCGGCAAGCTCTTCGCGAAGCTGATCAAGAACATCGAGGTCGCGGCCCGTACCGGCGGCGCCGACCCGGACGGTAACCCGACCCTCTTCGACGCCATCCAGAAGGCCAAGAAGAGCTCGGTGCCCAACAAGAACATCGACTCCGCGGTCAAGCGCGGCGCGGGCCTGGAGGCCGGCGGCGCCGACTACGAGACGATCATGTACGAGGGTTACGGCCCCAACGGTGTCGCGGTGCTCATCGAGTGCCTCACCGACAACCGCAACCGTGCCGCCTCGGACGTCCGCGTCGCCATGACCCGCAACGGCGGCTCGATGGCCGACCCGGGCTCCGTCTCGTACCTCTTCAACCGCAAGGGCGTGGTGATCGTCCCCAAGGGCGAGCTCTCCGAGGACGACGTCCTGACCGCGGTGCTCGACGCGGGTGCCGAGGAAGTCAACGACCTCGGTGAGTCCTTCGAGGTGCTCAGCGAGGCCACCGACCTGGTCGCGGTCCGCACCGCTCTGCAGGAAGCCGGGATCGACTACGACTCGGCGGACGCCAACTTCGTCCCGACCATGCAGGTCGAGCTGGAGGAAGAGGGCGCGCGCAAGATCTTCAAGCTGATCGACGCGCTGGAGGACAGCGACGACGTGCAGAACGTCTTCGCCAACTTCGACGTCTCGGACGACGTCATGGCCAAGGTCGACGCCTAGGCCGGACCGGACCGGACCTCGCACGGGCACCACAGCCGCGCACCGACGGGCCGACGGGGAGCACACCCCGTCGGCCCGTCGCGTTGCCGGGCAGCGGGCGGCGGGCGGTTTGCCGACGGGCGGTGGGAGGCGGGCGGCTGGCGGTTTGCCGACGGGCGGTGGGCGGTGGCGTGGTTGGTCCCTGCGTTGTCGGTTCGGCAGCCGGTCCGATCGCCGGGCCGCTCGCCGGGCCGGTGCGCCTTCGGCCGGTTGCGCCGTCGGCCTGTCGGCCTGTCGGCCTGTCGGCCTGTCGGCCTGTCGGCCGGTTGGCCCGTTGCTCCGTTGGCCCGTCGGCCCGTTGCGCCGTCGGCCCGTCGGCCCGTCGGCCCGTCGGCCCGTTGGTCCGTCGCGCCATGGCGTGGTGGGTGCGGGGCGTTGTCAGTGCCACCCGATACTGTGCTGAGCAGGGGATCTCCGCGCCCCCCCATGGGGGAGGTGCGGGACGAAACGGTCCGTCAGATCGGCAGATCGCCGGGCCGGCAAGTCGCCGGCCCGGCAGAGCGCCGGGTCGGCAGCGCGCGCGGCGGCGCGGTGTCGCGCGTGAAGAGGGGAGGGGCGTCGTGAAGGTGCTCGGGGTGGACCCGGGGCTGACCCGGTGCGGGGTCGGCGTGGTGGAAGGCGTGGCCGGGCGCCCGTTGACGATGGCGGGGGTCGGTGTCGTCCGTACCCCGGCCGACGCGGACGTCGCCCACCGTCTCGTCCTCATCGAGCGCGGCCTGGAGGAGTGGCTGGACCGCTACCGCCCCGAATACGTCGCGGTGGAGCGGGTGTTCAGCCAGCACAACGTCCGTACGGTCATGGGCACCGCCCAGGCCAGCGCGGTCGCCATGCTCTGCGCCGCGCGCCGCGGACTGCCGGTCGCGCTGCACACCCCCAGCGAGGTCAAGGCCGCCGTCACCGGCTCGGGACGGGCCGACAAGGCCCAGGTCGGTGCGATGGTGACCCGGCTGCTGCGGCTCTCCGCCCCACCCAAACCGGCCGACGCCGCGGACGCCCTCGCCCTCGCCATCTGCCACATATGGCGCGCCCCCGCGGTCAACCGCCTCCAGGCGGCGCAGGCCGCCGCCCGCCGCACCCCCGCTCCCGTACGCACGCCGAAGGGCACCCGATGATCGCCTTTGTCTCCGGCCCGGTCGCGGCCCTCGCCCCCGATGCCGCCGTCGTCGAGGTCGGCGGGATCGGCATGGCCGTCCAGTGCACGCCGAACACCCTCTCCGGCCTGCGCGTCGGTGAGCCGGCCCGGCTCGCCACCTCCCTCGTAGTCCGCGAGGACTCGCTCACCCTCTACGGCTTCGCCGACGACGACGAGCGGCAGACCTTCGAACTGCTGCAGACCGCCAGCGGCGTCGGTCCCCGGCTGGCTCAGGCCATGCTCGCGGTGCACTCCCCGGACGCGCTGCGGCTGGCGGTCGCCACCGGTGACGAGAAGGCGCTCACCGCCGTGCCCGGTATCGGCAAGAAGGGCGCGCAGAAGCTGCTGCTGGAGCTGAAGGACCGGCTCGGCGAGCCGGTGGGCAGCCGTCGTCCGGCGGCGGTCGCCGCGGGCCCGGCCGGCTGGCGCGACCAGCTGCAGGCCGCCCTGATCGGCCTCGGCTACGCCAGCAGGGAGGCGGACGAGGCGGTCGCCGCGGTCGCCCCGCAGGCCGAGGCCGCGGTCGCCGAGGGCGGCGCCCCGCAGGTGCCGCAGCTGCTCAAGGCCGCCCTGCAGACCCTCAACCGCGCCCGATGACCGCCGCCGCGGGCCCCGCCGCGCGCCGTGAGCGCCGTCCGGGCCCGCGACCGTACGACCCGACCGGCGGCCCGGCCGCCCCGACCCCGCGAGGCATTCCGCAGTGAACTGGGACGACACCGCACCGGCCACCGACGACGCAGCCCCGGCCGGTCCCGACCGGCTGGTGGGCGCCGACGCGGACGGCGAGGACACCGCCGTCGAGGCCGCGCTGCGGCCCAAGGACCTCCAGGAGTTCGTCGGCCAGGAGCGGGTGCGCGAACAGCTCGACCTGGTCCTGCGCGCCGCCCGCGCCCGCGGCGCCACCGCCGACCACGTCCTGCTCTCCGGCGCGCCCGGTCTCGGCAAGACGACCCTCTCGATGATCATCGCCGCCGAGATGGGCGCCCCGATCCGGATCACCTCCGGCCCCGCCATCCAGCACGCCGGCGACCTCGCCGCGATCCTCTCCTCCCTCCAGGAGGGCGAGGTGCTCTTCCTCGACGAGATCCACCGGATGTCCCGGCCCGCCGAGGAGATGCTCTACATGGCGATGGAGGACTTCCGCGTCGACGTCATCGTCGGCAAGGGGCCGGGTGCCACCGCCATCCCGCTCGAACTTCCGCCGTTCACCCTGGTCGGCGCGACGACCCGGGCCGGTCTGCTGCCGCCCCCGCTGCGCGACCGCTTCGGCTTCACCGCCCACATGGAGTTCTACGCGCCCGAGGAGCTCCAGCGGGTCATCCACCGCTCGGCCGGCCTGCTCGACGTCGAGATAGAGCCGGACGGCGCCGCCGAGATCGCCGGCCGTTCCCGCGGCACGCCCCGGATCGCCAACCGCCTGCTGCGCCGGGTCCGCGACTACGCCCAGGTCAAGGCCGACGGCGTGATCACCCGCGAGATCGCCTCGCAGGCCCTGGGGGTCTACGAGGTCGACGCGCGCGGCCTGGACCGCCTCGACCGCGCGGTGCTCACCGCCCTGCTCAAGCTGTTCGGCGGTGGCCCGGTGGGCCTGTCCACCCTGGCGGTGGCGGTGGGGGAGGAGCGCGAGACCGTCGAGGAGGTCGCCGAGCCGTTCCTCGTACGGGAGGGCCTGCTCGCCCGGACCCCGCGCGGCCGGATCGCCACCCCGGCGGCCTGGGCGCATCTGGACATGGTCCCGCCGCAGCACCAAGCGGGCGGAAACGGTCAGCAGGGCCTGTTCGGGGCGTGACGGCGCGGGGACTCGCCCGGGCAGGAACTGCGGTGCGATGCTGGGCGTTGTTCCACTGGTGGGGACTCGCTTAGACTCCGCCGATGCCGTCCGTAGGGGCCGGCATACCACCCCCGCTATATGAGGCCGCGGATGCGCGGTCGTGCGAAGGATCTCCGTCCCGTGCCCAACATCGTCTCTCTCCTCCCCTTCATCGTCCTCATCGGGGCCATGTTCCTGATGACGCGGTCCGCCAAGAAGAAGCAGCAGGCGGCCGCGGAGATGCGCAATCAGATGCAGCCGGGCGCCGGCGTGCGCACGATCGGTGGCATGTACGCCACCGTCAAGGAGGTCCACGAGGACACCGTCCTCCTGGAGGTCGCCCCCGGCGTGCACGCCATCTACGCCAAGAACGCCATCGGCGCAGTGCTCGCGGACGAGGAGTACAACCGCATCCTGGACGGTGCCGACCCGATCCACGCCGAGGAGACCGTCGTCCCGGACGACGCCTCGTCGCTGACCGGCGACACCGCCGGCGAAGCCACCGAAACGGGTGACAAGGCCGACAAGATCGACCTCGGCAAGGCCGCGACGCCGGCCGACGCCGAGCCCGCCGCCGAGAAGCCCGCGGCCGACGAGACCGCGGCCGGCAAGGAAACCAAGGACGCCGGGGACGGCGCCAAGGCCGACGCGGACGCCGCCGAGAAGGACAAGAAGGCCGGCGGCAACGACGCGAAGTAGTCCCTCCCACGGAACCGCGGAGCACGCGTCGAGGCGTGCACCGCGGTTCCGGGACGGTCTAGGCTCCGGCGGGGGGCAGGTCCCCACAACACTTCGTGGCCGCTCGGCCGATACCCCAGGCCGAGGGGTTGGACAGGGAGAATCGAGAAGGTGGCAGCACCGAAAAAGGGCCGCAGGGCGCCCGCGGGCCAGGGGCATCCGGGCCGCACGCTGATCCTGGTCCTGCTCGCGATGGCGGGGCTGATCGGAGGCATGTTCTACTCCGGCACGCTGACGCCCCGGCTGGGCATCGACCTGGCCGGCGGCACCAGCTTCACGCTCCAGGCCGAGAACATGCCGGGCAAGCCCAACGCGATCAACGAGACCAACATGAAGACCGCCGCCGACATCATGGACCGGCGGGTCAACGGTCTGGGCGTCTCCGAGACCGAGGTCCAGACGCAGGGCACCAACCACATCATCGTGAACATCCCCCGGGGGACGAACGCGAAGCAGGCCCGCCAGCAGGTCGGCACCACCGCTCAGCTCGGCTTCCGGCCGGTGCTGACCACCACCGTGGGTACGAAGACCCCCGAGCCCAAGCCCAGCCCCTCGCAGAGCGGCAAGAACGCCAAGGGCAAGGGCGGCGCGCAGGCCGGCAGCCAGCAGCACGCCTCGTCCTCGGCGACCCCCGGGGCGAAGCCCACGACGCAGGGCCGCGCCGTCACGGACTCCCTGAAGAAGGCGCCGTCCGCCAAGCCCACCCCCTCGGGCTCGGCCAAGCCGTCCACGCCTCCGGCCCCCGGTGGTGACCAGATCCCGCCGGCCCTCCAGAAGCGGCTGAACGCACTGGACTGCTCGACCAAGCAGGGCCGCGCCGCCGCCGGTGAGCAGGCCGCCGCGACCAAGCCCTCCGACCCCGTCGTGGCCTGCAACACCGAGGGCACGCAGAAGTACGTGCTCGGCCCGGTGGGCGTCGAGGGCACGGACGTCAAGGGCGCCAAGGCCGTCTTCGACAGCCAGCAGGGCCAGGGCTGGATCGTCCAGATGGACTTCACCTCCGACGGTGGCAAGAAGTTCGCGGACATCACCGGCAAGCTCGCCACCAAGACGCCGCCGCAGAACCAGTTCGCGATCGTCCTGGACGGCGCGGTGGTCTCCGACCCGCGGGTCAGCGAGCGGCTCAACGGCGGCAACGCGACCATCTCCGGTGGCTTCACCCAGCAGTCCGCGCAGGACCTGGGCAACATGCTCTCCTACGGTGCGCTGCCGCTGTCCTTCAAGATCGTCGACGAGACCACGGTCACCGCGGCGCTCGGCGGTGAGCAGCTGCACGCCGGTCTGATCGCCGGCGCGATCGGCCTGGGGCTGGTCGTCATCTACCTCGTCGCCTACTACCGGGGCCTGGCGCTGGTCGCGCTGGCGAGCCTCTGCGTCTCGGCGATCCTGACGTACGCGCTCATGACGCTGCTCGGACCGGCCATCCAGTTCGCCCTGAACCTCCCGGCGGTCTGCGGCGCCATCGTCGCCATCGGCATCACCGCCGACTCGTTCATCGTCTACTTCGAACGCATCCGGGACGAGATCCGCGAGGGCCGCACCCTGCGTCCGGCCGTCGAGCGCGGCTGGCCGCGGGCCCGCCGGACGATCCTGGTCTCCGACTTCGTGTCGTTCCTGGCCGCCGCGGTGCTGTTCATCGTCACCGTCGGCAAGGTCCAGGGCTTCGCGTTCACGCTCGGCCTGACCACCCTGCTCGACGTCGTCGTGGTCTTCTGCTTCACCAAGCCGCTGATGACGCTGCTGGCCCGCCGGAAGTTCTTCGCCGACGGACACTCCTGGTCCGGCCTCGACCCCAAGCGCCTGGGCGCCAAGCCGCCGCTGCGCCGTCGTCGCACCGCCCCCACCCAGACGAAGGAGGCGTGAGATGTCCAAGCTCGGAAGCATCGGCGCCCGGCTCTACCGCGGTGAGGTCGGCTACGACTTCATCGGCAAGCGGAAGATCTGGTACGGCATCTCGATCCTCATCACCATCACGGCCATCGTCGGCCTGGCGGTGCGCGGTCTGAACATGGGCATCGAGTTCTCCGGCGGCGCGGTCTTCTCGACCCCGAAGACCTCGGTGTCGACCGCGGAGGCGCAGGCCCAGGCCCAGTCCGCGTCCGGCGGTCACCAGGCCGTGGTGCAGAAGCTCGGCGACGGCGCGCTGCGGATCCAGATCGGCGGTCTGGACACCCAGCAGGCGGTGCCGGTCCAGGAGCAGCTCGCCAAGGAACTGAAGATCCCGGTCAAGGACGTCAACACCCAGCTGGTCGGCCCGAGTTGGGGCGAGGAGATCGCCAACAAGGCCTGGCTGGGCCTGGGCATCTTCATGGTCCTGGTGGTGCTCTACCTGGCCATCGCCTTCGAGTGGCGGATGGCGCTGGCCGCGCTGATCGCGCTGATCCACGACCTCACGATCACGGTCGGCGTCTACGCCCTGGTCGGCTTCGAGGTCACCCCGGGCACGGTCATCGGTCTGCTGACGATCCTCGGCTACTCGCTGTACGACACGGTCGTCGTCTTCGACAGCCTCAAGGAAGCCTCCAAGGACATCACCAAGCAGACCCGCTTCACGTACAGCGAGATCGCCAACCGCTCGATCAACGGCACGCTGGTGCGGTCCATCAACACCACCGTCGTGGCGCTGCTCCCGGTCGCCGGTCTGCTGTTCGTCGGCGGCGGTCTGCTGGGCGCGGGCATGCTCAACGACATCTCGCTGGCCCTGTTCGTCGGTCTCGCCGCCGGTGCGTACTCCTCGATCTTCATCGCGACCCCGCTGGTCACCGACCTGAAGAACCGCGAGCCGGAGATGAAGGCGCTGGCCAAGCGGGTCAAGGCCAAGCGCGCCGCGGCCGCCGCCAAGGCCGCGAGCCAGGAGGACGCCCAGGAGGCGCCCGAGGGCGCGGCGGACGGTGAGGACGGCCCCGCGGTCGTCGGCCCCCGCCACCAGCCCGCCGCCCGCAACCGCGGACGCGGCCGCCCGTCGGGCAAGCGCCGATGAGCGCCCCCGCAGCCCTGCGGGAGCTGCTGCTGAGCAGGATCGCGGATGTGCCGGACTATCCCAAGCCGGGCGTGATGTTCAAGGACATCACCCCGCTGCTCGCCGATCCGGCGGCCTTCGGCGCGCTCACCGACGCCCTCGCCGGGCTGTGCGAGCGGCACGGCGCCGACAAGGTCGTGGGCCTGGAGGCGCGCGGGTTCATACTCGCCGCCCCGGTCGCGGTCCGGGCCGGCCTCGGCTTCGTACCCGTCCGCAAGGCCGGCAAGCTGCCCGGCACGACGCTCGGGCAGTCCTACGAGCTGGAGTACGGCACCGCCGAGATCGAGATGCACGCCGATGCGCTGAAGCCGGGGGAGCGGGTGCTGGTGATCGACGACGTGCTGGCCACCGGCGGCACCGCCGACGCCTCGCTCCAGCTGATCCGCCGGGCCGGCGCCGAGGTCGCGGGCGTCGCGGTGCTGATGGAGCTCGGTTTCCTCGCCGGGCGGCAGCGCCTGGAGCCGGGCCTGAAGGGCGCTCCGCTGGAGGCGCTGATCACGGTCTGACCAGGCCACCGCATACGCTGGACAAGCAGGGGCATCCGGAACAATCCGGGTGCCCCTGCTGCTGTGTCATGTACGTACCCATGGCCGCGCGGCGGCGGCCGCCCCGGGATCGATACCATGGCACCCCGGCCTGTTCGAGGGCCTGGGGTCCGGAACCGCTTGAGGAGTGCTCTTGCCAGACGAGGCCCAGCCGCTCTCCCCCGGACTGCGTCCGGCGGGATCCCATGCCGCGCGCCCGGACGAGCCGAAGCCCGCGACCGGGGCTTCCCCGGACGCGCCCCGGCCCGAGCGGCACGGCGCGACCCCCGAGGGCACCGGACGGTCCGGGACCGCGGCCCCCGCCGACCGGCCCCGCCCCGCGCCCAAGCCGGGACCCGCCGCCGCCTCGCCCCGCCCCGCGGCCGCCCCGGCCCGCGCCCCCAAGCCCCCGGCCAAGGCCGACCAGCCCGCCGCGGCGAAGCCGCTGCCGGCCGCACCGGCCGGCCGCTCCGGCTCCCCGAACCGCGTACGGGCCCGCCTCGCCCGCCTCGGCGTGCAGCGCTCCAGTCCGTACAACCCGGTGCTCGAACCGCTGCTGCGGGCCGTCCGCGGCAACGACCCCAAGATCGAGACGGGCACGCTGCGCCAGATCGAGCGCGCCTATCAGGTCGCCGAGCGCTGGCACCGCGGCCAGAAGCGCAAGAGCGGCGACCCGTACATCACCCACCCGCTCGCCGTCACCACGATCCTCGCCGAGCTCGGCATGGACCCGGCGACGCTGATGGCCGGCCTGCTGCACGACACCGTCGAGGACACCGAGTACGGCCTGGAGCAGCTGCGGGGCGACTTCGGCGACCAGGTCGCGCTGCTGGTCGACGGCGTCACCAAGCTCGACCGGGTCAAGTTCGGCGAGGCCGCGCAGGCCGAGACGGTCCGCAAGATGGTCGTCGCCATGGCCAAGGACCCGCGCGTCCTGGTCATCAAGCTCGCCGACCGGCTGCACAACATGCGCACCATGCGCTACCTCAAGCGGGAGAAGCAGGAGAAGAAGGCCCGCGAGACGCTGGAGATCTACGCTCCGCTCGCCCACCGCCTGGGCATGAACACCATCAAGTGGGAGCTGGAGGACCTCGCCTTCGCGATCCTCTACCCCAAGATGTACGACGAGATCGTGCGGCTGGTCGCCGAGCGGGCGCCCAAGCGGGACGAGTACCTCGCGATAGTGACCGACGAGGTCCAGGCCGATCTGCGCGCCGCCCGCATCAAGGCCACCGTCACCGGCCGCCCCAAGCACTACTACAGCGTCTACCAGAAGATGATCGTGCGCGGCCGCGACTTCGCCGAGATCTACGACCTGGTGGGCATCCGCGTCCTCGTCGACACCGTCCGCGACTGCTACGCCGCCCTCGGCACCATCCACGCGCGGTGGAACCCGGTCCCCGGCCGGTTCAAGGACTACATCGCGATGCCGAAGTTCAACATGTACCAGTCGCTGCACACGACCGTGATCGGCCCCAGCGGCAAGCCCGTCGAGCTCCAGATCCGCACGTTCGACATGCACCGCCGCGCCGAGTACGGCATCGCCGCCCACTGGAAGTACAAGCAGGAGGCGGTGGCCGGCGCGTCCAAGGTCCGCACGGACGTGCCGAAGAACGCCGGCAAGGGCCAGGAAACCGTCAACGACATGGCCTGGCTGCGGCAGCTGCTCGACTGGCAGAAGGAGACCGAGGACCCCGGCGAGTTCCTGGAGTCGCTGCGCTTCGACCTGTCCCGCAACGAGGTCTTCGTCTTCACGCCCAAGGGCGACGTGATAGCGCTGCCGGCCGGTGCCACGCCCGTCGACTTCGCCTACGCGGTGCACACCGAGGTCGGCCACCGCACGATAGGCGCCCGGGTCAACGGCCGGCTGGTCCCGCTCGAATCGACCCTGGACAACGGCGACCTGGTGGAGGTCTTCACCTCCAAGGCAACGGGCGCCGGGCCCTCCCGCGACTGGCTCGGCTTCGTCAAGTCCCCGCGTGCCCGCAACAAGATCCGCGGCTGGTTCTCCAAGGAGCGCCGCGACGAGGCCATCGAGCAGGGCAAGGACGCCATCGCGCGCGCCATGCGCAAGCAGAACCTGCCGATCCAGCGGATCCTGACCGGCGACTCCCTGGTGACGCTCGCGCACGAGATGCGCTACCCGGACATCTCCTCGCTCTACGCCGCGATCGGCGAGGGCCACGTCGCCGCGGCGGGCGTCGTCCAGAAGCTGGTGCAGGCGCTCGGCGGGCAGGACGAGGCCACCGAGGACATCGCCGAGTCCACCCCGATCCGGCCGCGCTCCAAGCGCCGCTCCAGCGCCGACCCGGGCGTGGTCGTCAAGGGCGTCGACGACGTGTGGGTGAAGCTGGCCCGCTGCTGCACGCCGGTCCCGGGCGACCCCATCATCGGCTTCGTCACCCGCGGCAGCGGCGTCTCGGTGCACCGCGCCGACTGCCTCAACGTCGACTCGCTGTCCCGGCAGCCGGAACGGATCCTGGACGTCGAGTGGGCGCCCACCCAGTCCTCGGTCTTCCTGGTCGCCATCCAGGTCGAGGCGCTGGACCGCTCCCGGCTGCTGTCGGACGTCACCCGGGTCCTGTCCGACCAGCACGTCAACATCCTCTCGGCGGCCGTCCAGACCTCCCGCGACCGCGTCGCCACCTCCCGCTTCACCTTCGAGATGGGCGACCCCAAGCACCTCGGCCACGTCCTGAAGGCCGTACGGGGTGTGGAGGGCGTGTACGACGTCTACCGCGTGACCTCGGCGCGCAGGCCGTAACGCCACGGACACGAGGAGGGCCCCGGTACCTGGGTACCGGGGCCCTCCTCGTACGCGGGACCTCGCTCAGCCGCCGAACTCCTCCAGGCCCTTGAGCGCCTGGTCCAGCAGCGCCTTGCGGCCCTCCAGCTCGCGGCCGAGCTTGTCGGCCTTGGCGTCGTTGCCGGCCGCCCGGGCCGCGTCGATCTGCTTCTGCAGCTTGTCGACGGCGTCCTGGAGCTGGCCGGTCAGCCCCGCGGCGCGGGCCCGCGCCTCAGGGTTCGTCCGCCGCCACTCGGCCTCCTCGGCCTCCTGGATGGCGCGCTCGACGGCGTGCATCCGGCCCTCGATCTTGGGGCGGGCGTCCCGCGGGACGTGGCCGATGGCCTCCCACCGCTCGTTGATCGACCGGAACGCGGCCCGCGCGGCCTTCAGGTCCGAGACCGGGAGCAGCTTCTCGGCCTCGACGGCCAGCTCCTCCTTGCGGGTCAGGTTCTCCCGCTGCTCGGCGTCGCGCTCCGCGAAGACCTCACCGCGGGCCTGGAAGAAGACGTCCTGGGCGCCGCGGAAGCGGTTCCACAGGTCGTCCTCGTGCTCGCGCTGGGCCCGGCCGGCGGCCTTCCAGTCCTGCATCAGCTCGCGGTAACGGGCGGCCGTCGCCCCCCAGTCCGTCGAGTTGGACAGCGACTCGGCCTCGGCGACCAGCTTCTCCTTGGCCTTGCGGGACTCCTCGCGCTGCGCGTCCAGCGACGCGAAGTGCGCCTTGCGCCGCTTGGAGAACGCCGAGCGGGCGTGCGAGAAGCGGTGCCACAGCTCGTCGTCCGCCTTGCGGTCCAGCCGCGGCAGGCCCTTCCAGATGTCGACCAGCGCCCGCAGCCGCTCGCCGGCCGCCCGCCACTGCTCGCTGGCCGCCAGCTCCTCGGCCTCGGCTACCAGCTTCTCCTTGGCCTGCCGGGCCTCGTCGCTCTGCCGCGCCTTCTGGGCCTTGCGCTCCTCACGGCGGGACTCGACGACCTCCACCAGCTTGTCCAGCCGCTTCCGGAGCGCGTCCAGATCGCCCACCGCGTGGTGCTCGTCGACCTGCTGGCGCAGATGGTCGATCGCGGTCGTCGCGTCCTTGGCCGACAGGTCGGTGGTCCGGACCCGGCGTTCGAGGAGGTCGATCTCGACGACCAGGCCGTCATACTTGCGCTCGAAGTAGGCAAGGGCCTCCTCGGGGCTGCCCGCCTGCCACGATCCGACGACCTGCTCGCCGTCGGCGGTACGCACGTACACGGTCCCCGTCTCATCGACGCGGCCCCACGGGTCGCTGCTCACAGCGCCTCCTCCACATGATGCCGACGCGGGCGTGCGGCCCCCCGGCATCGTCCACAGTTTCTGTCCGGCAGGGCCGCGCCCTGGCCGTCCGACGGGTGGTTTTGCGGGTGAGGGTGGAAGCCGTCGGACCAGGCACCCTACCCACACGCCAATCTAGGCGACCGGCGGTCGGCTGTCCGCATCCAGCACGACCGAAATTCCGCCCGGCGGCCGGTCAGGACTTCGTGACGGTCGCCCGGTCGATGGCGACGGTGGCGTGCGGGGCGGTGTTGCCGGTCTGCGGGTCGGGGTCCGTCGCCCCGGCGGCGGCGATCTTGCGCAGGACGTCCATACCGCCGGTGATGGTGCCGAACGGGGTGTAGTTGGCGGGCAGCTTGCTGTCCTGGAAGACGAGGAAGAACTGGCTGCCGCCGGAGTTGCGGGTCTTGGGGTTCTTGCCGTCGTAGCTGTTGGCCATCGCGACCGTGCCCGCCGGATAGACGCCGCCCTTGAGCCGCGGATCCTTGAGGTTCTCGTCCGGGATCGTGTAGCCGGGGGAGCCGCTGCCGGTGGCCGTCGGGTCGCCGCACTGCAGGACGTGGATGCCCTGGTCCACGAGGCGGTGGCACCTGCTGTGGTCGAAGAACCCCTGCTGGGCCAGGAACGCGAAGGAGTTGACGGTGTGCGGTGCCTTGCCGGCGTCCAGCTTCAGGCCGATCGTGCCGCAGGTCGTCGCCAGCTTCACGGCGTAGGAGGCCGAGGTGTCGATCGACATCTTCGGCTCCTTCTTCCAGGTCCGCTGCGACGGCGCGCCCTTCGCGGGCGTGCGGCAGGGGTCGTCCGGCCGGTGGCTGCCCGCGGCCTGGTCGGACGTCCGGTCGTCGCCGCCGATCAGCGCGGTGGAGGCGTAGACGGCCCCGCCGGCCGCCAGGGCGACGGCCACCGCGCCGGCGATGACGGCATTGCGGCGCCTGGCCTTGCGCTGGGCGACGGTCCGCCGCTGCTGCTGGCGCGCGTACTTCTCCCGGGCGAGCTGCCGCCGCCGCTGATCCTTGCTGACCACCGACTCGTCTCCTTGTCCGATCACCGATCGCTGAGGTGCGCCGTCGCCGTACCGTATACGGGTTCGCCCTGCCGGGAGTCCCGCCGGTAGGCTCTGGAGCTGCCGAGATGTCCGGGAGCGGCCCCGCGGCCGCCCGCCACACCGATCCTTAAGGACGAACGTGCTGATTGCCGGGTTCCCCGCCGGGGCCTGGGGCACCAACTGCTACTTGGTCGCCCCCGCCGCAGGCGAGGAGTGCGTCATCATCGACCCGGGCCACCAGGCCGCCCAGGGAGTCGAGGACGCGGTCAGGAAGCATCGGCTCAAGCCCGTCGCGGTCGTCCTCACCCACGGCCACATCGACCACGTCGCGTCGGTCGTCCCCGTGTGCGGCGCGCACGACGTCCCGGCCTGGATCCACCCCGAGGACCGCTACATGATGACCGACCCGGAGAAGGCCCTGGGCCTCTCCGTCGGCCAGCAGCTCATGGGCGACCTCACCGTGGGGGAGCCCGACGACGTCAAGGAGCTGAGCGACGGTGCCGTCCTTGAACTCGCCGGAATGGAGTTCTCGGTCGCGCACGCACCGGGCCATACCAAGGGGTCGGTGACGTTCAGGATGCCCGAGCAGGCCGACATTCCCTCGGTCTTCTTCTCGGGCGACCTGCTGTTCGCCGGCTCCATCGGACGCACCGATCTGCCGGGCGGCGACCACGCCGAGATCCTCGAGTCGCTGGCCCGTGTGTGCCTGCCGCTGGAGGACTCCACCGTCGTCCTGTCCGGCCACGGCCCCCAGACCACCATCGGCCGCGAGCGCGCCACCAACCCCTTCCTGCGGGAAGTGGCCGCCGGCCTCGGAGACGGCTTCAGCGCCGCTCCACGACGAGGAATGTGACGAGAGCTTCCGTGAGCACCTTTCAGGCCCCCAAGGGCACCTACGACCTGCTGCCGCCGGATTCCGCCACCTATCTGGCGGTCCGCGAGGCCATCTCCGGCCCGCTGAAGAACTCCGGCTACGGCTACATCGAGACGCCCGGTTTCGAGAACGTCGAGCTGTTCGCGCGCGGCGTCGGTGAGTCCACCGACATCGTGACCAAGGAGATGTACGCCTTCGAGACCAAGGGCGGCGACCAGCTCGCGCTGCGCCCCGAGGGCACCGCGTCCGTGCTGCGCGCCGCACTGGAGGCCAACCTCCACAAGGCCGGCAACCTCCCGGTCAAGCTGTGGTACTCCGGCTCGTACTACCGCTACGAGCGTCCGCAGAAGGGCCGCTACCGCCACTTCTCCCAGGTCGGTGCCGAGGCGATCGGTGCCGAGGACCCGGCGCTGGACGCCGAGCTGATCATCCTGGCCGACCAGGCGTACCGCTCGCTGGGCCTGCGCGACTTCCGCATCCTGCTCAACTCGCTGGGCGACAAGGAGTGCCGCCCCGTCTACCGCGCCGCGCTGCAGGACTTCCTGCGCGGCCTGGACCTGGACGAGGACACCCGGCGCCGGGTCGACATCAACCCGCTGCGGGTCCTGGACGACAAGCGGGACGCGGTCCAGAAGCAGCTGGCCGGGGCGCCGATGCTGCGCGACTACCTCTGCGAGGCCTGCAAGGCGTACCACGAGCAGGTGCGCGAGCTGCTGACCGCGGCGGGCGTGGCCTTCGAGGACGACGAGAAGCTGGTGCGCGGCCTGGACTACTACACCCGCACCACCTTCGAGTTCGTCCACGACGGCCTCGGCTCGCAGTCCGCGGTGGGCGGCGGCGGCCGGTACGACGGCCTGTCGGAGATGATCGGCGGCCCGGCGCTGCCGTCCGTCGGCTGGGCGCTGGGCGTGGACCGCACGGTGCTGGCCCTGGAGGCGGAGGGCATCACGCTCGACATCCCGGCCGCCACCGCCGTCTACGCCGTCCCGCTGGGCGACGAGGCCCGCCGGGTGCTGTTCGGCGCGGTCACCGAGCTGCGCCGGGCCGGCGTCGCCACCGACTTCGCGTACGGCGGCAAGGGCCTGAAGAACGCCATGAAGTCCGCCAACCGCTCGGGTGCGCGGCTGGCGCTGGTCGCCGGCGAGCGCGATCTGGCCGAGGGCGTCGTCCAGCTGAAGGACCTGGAGAGCGGTGAGCAGACGCCGGTCGCGGTGGACGCCGTGACCGAGGAGGTCCGGCGCCGGCTGGGCTGAGGCAGGGCCGGACACGACGGAACGAGGGGCCCGGACGGCGGTGACCGTCCGGGCCCCTCGCGTCAACGCCCGTCCCCGGGGGTTCACCGGCTTTATGCACAGCGAACGGCCCGTTGTGGTGGGGTTGGGGCACAATGAGGGGCGCGGCCGCGGGCCCGCCTGCCGCAGCCCCAGCCCCATTCCCCAGGCATCGACGGAACGGCGATATGACGACGACAGCGGTTGACGACGTGTCCATCGACGACGATCACGCGGGCGGCGCGCGCACCCTCGGCGCGGGCCGCGGCCTCGGACTGCTGCTGGTGATCACCGGCGCGCTGGGCATCCTGGCCGCCTGGGTCATCACCCTGGACAAGTTCGAGCTGCTGAAGGACCCGAACTTCAAGCCGGCCTGCAGCCTCAACCCGATCATCTCCTGCGGCAGCGTCATGCAGAGCAAGCAGGCCGAGGTCTTCGGGTTCCCCAACCCGATGGCCGGGCTCGTCGGCTTCGGCGTGGTCGTGGCGATCGGCATGGCCGTCCTGGCCGGTGCCCGCTTCCGCCGCTGGTACTGGATCGGTCTGAACATCGGCACCGGGCTCGCCGCGGTCTTCTGCATGTGGCTGATGAGCCAGTCGCTGTACAGCATCAACGCGCTGTGCCTGTGGTGCACGCTGACCTGGTGCGTGACGATCCTGATGTTCTGGTACACCACCGCGCACAACATCAAGCACGGCGTCATCCCGGCCCCCGAGGGCGTGCGGAACGCGGTCGCGGAGTTCCACTGGGTCGTACCGGTCCTCTGGTACGGCGTGATCACGCTGCTGATCCTGACCCGCTGGTGGTCGTTCTGGAGCAGCCTGCTGTAGGAACCGCCCTCCCGTTCCGCCGGGAGGCCGCCCGCGCCCCGGTCCGTCCCCGACGGTCGCCGGGGCGTTGTCAGTGGGGTGGCATAGGCTCGTGTGCGTGGAGCCCGACCTGTTCACCGCCGCCGCCGAAGACCGCCAGGAGAAGGACCCCGCGGGGTCTCCGCTCGCCGTGCGGATGCGTCCGCGCACCCTCGACGAGGTCGTGGGTCAGCAGCATCTGCTCAAGCCCGGCTCGCCGTTGCGCAGACTGGTCGGCGAGGACGAGAAGAGGAGCGGGCCCGAAGGGCCCTCCGGCCGGGGTGGTGGCGGGCGACGGGCGGGCGGGCCCGCCGGGCCGTCGTCGGTGTTCCTGTGGGGGCCGCCCGGCATCGGCAAGACGACCCTGGCGTACGTCGTCAGCCAGGCGACGAACAAGCGCTTCGTGGAGCTCTCCGCGATCACCGCCGGCGTCAAGGAGGTCCGCGCGGTCATCGACGGCGCCCGCCGCGCCTCCGGGGGGTACGGCAAGGAGACGGTGCTCTTCCTCGACGAGATCCACCGCTTCAGCAAGGCCCAGCAGGACTCCCTGCTGCCCGCGGTGGAGAACCGCTGGGTCACCCTGATCGCCGCGACGACCGAGAACCCGTACTTCTCGGTGATCTCCCCGCTGCTCTCCCGTTCGCTGCTGCTGACCCTCGAACCGCTCACGGACGACGATCTGCGCGCGCTGCTGCGGCGGGCGCTGACCGACGCCCGCGGGCTGGCCGGGGCCGTCACGCTCCCCGAGGACACCGAGGCGCATCTGCTGCGCATCGCGGGCGGCGACGCCCGGCGCGCGCTGACCGCCCTGGAGGCGGGCGCCGGATCCGCGCTGGCCAAGGGCGAGAAGGAGATCACCCTCCGGACCCTGGAGGAGTCCGTCGACCGGGCCGCGGTGAAGTACGACCGGTCCGGCGATCAGCACTACGACGTCGCCAGCGCCCTGATCAAGTCGATCCGCGGCTCGGACGTCGATGCCGCGCTGCACTACCTCGCGCGGATGATCGAGGCGGGGGAGGACCCGCGGTTCATCGCCCGGCGGCTGATGATCTCGGCGAGCGAGGACATCGGCCTGGCCGATCCGACGGCGCTGCAGACCGCGGTCGCCGCCGCCCAGGCCGTGGCGCTGATCGGCTTCCCGGAGGCCCGGATCACGCTGAGCCAGGCGACCATCGCCCTCGCCCTGGCGCCGAAGTCGAACGCCGCCTATCTGGCCATCGACGCCGCGCTGGCGGACGTCCGGGCCGGCAAGGCCGGTGCGGTGCCGCTCCATCTGCGCGACAGCCACTACAAGGGCGCCCAGAAGCTCGGCCACGGACACGGCTACCAGTACCCGCACGACCTGCCCGGCGGTATCGCGGCCCAGCAGTACGCCCCGGACGAGGTGCACGGCAGGCGCTATTACGAGCCCACCCGCCATGGCGCCGAGGCCCGCTACGCCGATGTGGCGGACCGGGTCCGGTCCCGTCTGCGCGGCGCCTCGGGGGAGGCCTCCGCCGAGTAGGCATCGGCCCGGCAGGCCGTCGGCCGCGGTCTAGGGGGCCGCGGCCTCGAAGAGCGTGTGCATCGCCCGCCGCAGCTCGGCCACGTCCCGTACCGGCTCGGGGAAGTCGAAGCGGGCGTCGAAGGAGCGCTGCCCGCGGTCGGTGAAGCGGACCCGCAGCCCGAAGCGGTCCAGGGCCACCGGTACGGCCTTCTCGCGCGCCCCGCAGACCCGGCCGCGCTCGCCCAGCAGCGAGCACAGTCCGCGGACCTGCTCGCCGTGCGCCGCGGCCAGGTGCTGCAGCAGCTCGGCCTCGTGGGCGACCAGCGGATCGGGCGCGGCCGCCGCGAAGTCGTCCGGCTCGACCGGCCCGGCGCCCCAGAGGTCGTCCACCGCCCCCTCGCCGACCTCCAGGCGCAGCATCATCCAGGCGGTCCGCCCGTACAGCCCCGGTGCCGGATCCGGGTGCAGTGCCTCGCCGAGTCCGAGCAGCTCGCCGACCGGGTGCCGCTCGGCGAGCAGCAGCGCGGCCTCGGCGCGCTGACCGTTGCGTACGGGGGTCAGCCAGCCGGCCAGCCAGGCCCGGCCGCGGATGCGGTGGGGCACCGAGACCGGTGCCACATCCGTGATCTCCATCACGGCGGTCAGGTCGTCGTCCTGGGCGTGGGCGGCCGCCCGGGCCGCCGCACAGTCCCCGGGAACCAGCAACAGCACGTCCCCGTCGCGCGTCACGGTCCGGCAGACCGGAGCCGTCAGCCCGGTCTCGTCCGGATCCTCGACTCCGGGGACGCTCAGCGACGCCATACCATGGGATTCGACGAGAGTTCGTACGCGCTCGGCAGCGGTCGGTTGCTGGGCGTCTTCCACGGGACGCGGCTGACCCGTCCCGGTGCTCTGACCAGCACCGGGCAGGGGGATCCCAGGTCGAAACATGCGTTCTCCTCGCGCTAAGGTAAGCCTCACCTAACTTACATGGAGGAACGTTCCACGTGAACCAGTCGCGTCCCAAGGTCAAGAAGTCGCGCGCGCTCGGCATCGCGCTGACTCCGAAGGCCGTCAAGTACTTCGAGGCCCGCCCCTACCCGCCCGGCGAGCACGGCCGCGGCCGCAAGCAGAGCAGTGACTACAAGGTCCGCCTGCTGGAGAAGCAGCGTCTGCGCGCGCAGTACGACATCAGCGAGCGCCAGATGGCGCGCGCCTACGACCGCGCCCGCAAGGCCGAGGGCAAGACGGGCGAGGCCCTGGTGGTCGAGCTGGAGCGCCGTCTGGACGCGCTCGTTCTGCGGTCGGGCATCGCCCGCACCATCTACCAGGCCCGTCAGATGGTCGTGCACGGCCACATCGCGGTCAACGACCGCAAGGTCGACAAGCCGTCCTTCCGCGTCCGCCCCGGCGACGTCGTGATGGTCCGCGAGCGCAGCCGCGAGAAGCACCCCTTCCAGGTCGCGCGCGAGGGTGGCTACGCCCCCGACGGCGAGACCCCGCGCTACCTGGAGGTCAACCTCCCGGCGCTGGCGTTCCGCCTGGACCGGGACCCCAACCGCAAGGAGATCCCGGTGATCTGCGACGAGCAGCTCGTCGTCGAGTACTACGCCCGCTAGAGCCACACCGCGCGGCGCAGCACCACCTCAGCCCGCCGTCTCCCCGCCGCTCGCGGAGGGGGAGGCGGCGGGCTCGTGCGTGGCCGGCGGCGCGATCCGCACCGCCCGGCGCGGGGCCGGCAGCGGTCCGGCCGGCCGCAGGACCCGGGCCACCGCCGCGTCCAGATCGAGCCGGCCGCCCTCCCGCAGGCAGCGCTCGTAGTTCCCGTTCCCCAGCTCCCGCCGGGCCCGGTCCTCGCACAGCGCGTGCGGCCGGCTGAAATAGCGCGAGCCGAACAGCGGCAGCCCCACCGACGGCCAGATCCGCCCCGCCGCGCCCTGCAGCACCGCCGCCTCCGCCGCATCGCCCTCGCCCACCGTCACCAGCGCCAGCAGCTCGATCGCCAGCACCGCGCCCAGCAGGTCGTGGAAGGTGTGGTCGATGGCCAGGCACTCCTCCAGCAGCGCCCGGGCCCGCCCCGCCTCGCCGCGCGACCACGCCGCGAAGGCCAGCACGAACAGCGCGTACGCCAGCGTCCAGCGCTCCCCGTGGTCCTCGCACACCTCCCGGACGTCCTCGCACAGCCGCACCGCGTCCGCCAGCTCGCCCTGGAAGGCCACCGCCATGGCCAGCTCGACCTGCCCCATCAGCACATTGCTGTTGAGCTCGCCGATCTCCCGGTAGCGCGCCAGCGCCCCGCGCAGCAGCTCCTCGGCGCGCGGCATGTCGTCGCAGACCAGCGCCAGACAGCCGGTGCGGTGCAGCGCGTACGCGGCCGCGGTGGCGTTCCCGGTCCGCTCGGCCTCCTCGCTGCACTCCTGCAGCGCCCCCAGCGCGCCGACGGTGTCCCCCTGGAGCACCGCCACGTACCCGGCCACCCACAGCGCCTTCAGCCGGGCGTCGTCATGGCCGCCGTCCAGCTCCAGCGCCCGGTCCAGCCAGTGCCGGCCCTCCGACAGCCGCCCGCAGCCGACCCAGTAGAACCACAGCGTGCCCGCCAGGTACTGCCCCAGGTGCGTCTCGGTGGTGCTCTGCAGGCTCTGCTCCAGCGCCACCCGCAGATTGGGCAGCTCGGCCTCGATCCGGGCCGCGATCTCCGCCTGACGCGAGCTGAACCAGTCCAGCTCGCACCATGTCGCCAGCCCCAGGTACCAGTCCCGGTGCCGCCGCCGCAGCCGCTCGGCGTCCCGCGTCGCCTCCAGCCAGCCCGCGCCGTAGGCCCGTACGGTGTCCAGCATCCGATAGCGCACCCCGGCCGCGGTCTCCTCCCGGACCAGCACCGACTGGGCGACCAACTCCTCCAGGGTGTCCAGGAGTTCGCCGGCCGGCAGCTCCGGGCCCGAGCAGACGTACTCCGCCGCCTCCAGGTCGAACTGCCCGGCGAACACCGACAGCCGGGCCCACAGCAGCCGCTCCCCGGGCGTGCACAGCTCATGGCTCCAGCCGATCGCGCAGCGCAGCGTCCGGTGGCGGGGCAGCGCGCCCCGGGTCCGCCCGGTCAGCAGCCGGAACCGGTCGTCGAGCCGGAGCAGCACCTGGTCCACCGACAGCGCCCGCAGCCGCCCGGCGGCCAGTTCCAGCGCGAGCGGGATGCCGTCCAGGCGCTCGCAGAGCTCGCCGACCGCGGCCTCGTTCCCTGGGCCGACGGTGAAACCCGGGACGACGGCCGCGGCCCGGTCGGCGAACAGTGCCGCCGCATCGTCTCCGGGCATCGGCGCCAGCGGCAGCAACTGCTCGCCCGGGATCCCCAGCGGCCGGCGGCCGGCCGCCAGTACCCGCAGCCCCGGCACGCGGCGCAGCAGCTCGGCCGTCAACCCGGCGCAGGCGTCCACCAGGTGCTCGTAGCCGTCCAGGACGAGCAGCAACTCACGGCCGGCGAGGTGGTCGCAGAGCGCGGCGCGCACCGGGCGGCCGCTGTGGTCGGCCAGCGCCAGCGCCTCGGCGACCGCGTGGTCCAGGAGGTGCGGCTCGTTCAGGGAGGCCAGCTCGACCAGCCACACCCCGTCGCAGAAGCGATCCTGCAAGATCGCCGAGCCGTGGCGGACCAGCCGTGACTTGCCGACTCCGCCGAGCCCCGTGACGGTCACCAGCCGGGCCGACCCCACCTGCCGGACCAGCTCGGCCAGCTCGTCGTCGCGGCCGATGAACCGGTTCAGTTCCGCGGGGAGATTGCCCGGCCCGCCCGGCGGCCCGCCCGTCCCGCGGGGCTGCCTCCCCGGCCCTTCCGGACGGTCGGGAGAGGGGCCGGAAGCGGGCCCGGGGCCCGTGAAGCGTCGCATGGCACACGGAGCGTACTCGGCGGGATGCGGACCGTACAATCACCTCCGCGGATTCCCCGGACGCCCCCGTCCCGGCGCGGAGAACTGGGTACGGACGGACAGTCACGGCGCGATAAGGTCAAGGTTGCCGTTCGAGCAGGACGAGACCAGACCAGTCGGAGAGTGGTGCCAACGTGTCCGGTGGAGAGGTGGCCGGGATCCTCGTGGCCGTCTTCTGGGCGATCCTCGTGTCGTTCCTCGCCCTCGTGCTGGTGAGGCTCGCACAGACGCTGAAGGCGACGACGAAGATGGTGGCCGAGGTGTCCGAGCAGGCCGTGCCGTTGCTCGCCGACGCCTCCGCGACCGTCCGCTCCGCGCACACCCAGCTGGCGCGCGTCGACGCGATCGCCGCCGACGTCCAGGAGGTCACCGCCAACGCCTCGGCGCTCTCCTCGACCGTCTCCTCCGCCTTCGGCGGACCGCTGGTCAAGGTGGCCGCGTTCGGCTACGGCGTGCGCCGCGCGATCGGCAAGAAGGGCGCAGAAGCCCCTGCCGCCGGCGCAAAGCGCACCGTCGTCGTCGGCCGTACCCTGCCCGGCGCCCGCCGCGGCGGGCGCCGCAACCGCCGCTCCAAGGACTGATCACCGCGATGTTCCGCCGCGCATTCTGGTTCACCACCGGCGCCGCCGCCGGGGTGTGGGCCACCAACAAGGTCCACCAAAAGCTGCGCAAGCTGCAGCCCGACAGCCTCGCCGCGCAGGCCGCGGACAAGGCCGTCGAGACCGGACACCGGCTGCGCCAATTTGCATTGGACGTACGCAGCGGAATGGCGGACCGTGAAGAGCAGTTGCACGAGGCCCTCGGCCTGAGCAGGCCGGCCGAGGCGCGCGAGCTGCCCGCACCGCGCCGCGCGGTGCTCGAAGGGCACCACCGAACCACGAGAACAACCGGACCGACCGGTCTGACCGGACCGACTGGAAAAGAGGACCACTGATGGAGTCGGCTGAAATCCGCAGGCGCTGGCTGCGCTTCTTCGAGGAGCGCGGGCACACCGTCGTGCCGTCGGCGTCGCTCATCGCGGACGACCCGACGCTGCTGCTGGTCAACGCGGGCATGGTCCCCTTCAAGCCGTACTTCCTCGGCGAGGTCACGCCGCCCTACAAGACGGCGACCAGCGTCCAGAAGTGCGTCCGCACGCCGGACATCGAAGAGGTCGGCAAGACCACCCGGCACGGCACGTTCTTCCAGATGTGCGGCAACTTCTCCTTCGGCGACTACTTCAAGGAAGGCGCCATCAAGCACGCCTGGGAGCTGCTGACCGGCTCGCAGGCCGACGGCGGCTACGGCCTCGACCCCGAGCGCCTGTGGATCACCGTCTACCTCGACGACGACGAGGCCGAGCGCATCTGGCACGAGGTCGTCGGCGTGCCCAAGGAGCGCATCCAGCGCCTGGGCAAGAAGGAGAACTACTGGTCCATGGGCGTCCCGGGCCCGTGCGGCCCGTGCTCCGAGATCAACTACGACCGCGGCCCCGACTTCGGCGTCGAGGGCGGCCCGGCCGTCAACGACGAGCGGTACGTGGAGATCTGGAACCTGGTCTTCATGCAGTACGAGCGCGGCGCGGGCACCGGCAAGGAGGACTTCGAGATCCTCGGCGAGCTGCCCAGCAAGAACATCGACACCGGCCTCGGCCTGGAACGCCTGGCGATGATCCTCCAGGGCGTCCACAACATGTACGAGACCGACACCCTGCGCGTCGTCATCGACAAGGCCACCGAGCTCACCGGCGTCCGCTACGGCACCTCCGACGGCACCGACGTCTCGCTGCGCGTGGTCGCCGACCACCTCCGCACGTCCACGATGCTCATCGGCGACGGCGTCACCCCGGGCAACGAGGGCCGCGGCTACGTCCTGCGCCGCATCATGCGCCGCGCCATCCGCAACATGCGCCTGCTGGGCGCCACCGGCCCGGTCGTGGGCGAGCTGCTGGACGTGGTCATCAGGACCATGGGCCAGCAGTACCCCGAGCTGCTGGAGGACCGCCGCCGCATCGAGACGGTCGCCCTCGCCGAGGAGGCCGCCTTCCTCAAGACGCTGAAGGCCGGCACCAACATCCTCGACACCGCCGTCACGGAGACCAAGGCCGCCGGTGGCGCGGTCCTCCCCGGCGACAAGGCCTTCCTGCTCCACGACACCTGGGGCTTCCCGATCGACCTCACCCTCGAAATGGCCGCCGAGCAGGGCCTGTCGGTGGACGAGGACGGCTTCCGCCGCCTGATGAAGGAGCAGCGGGAGCGCGCCAAGGCCGACGCCCAGGCCAAGAAGCACGGCCACGCCGACCTCGGCGCCTACCGCGAGATCGCCGACCGCGCCGGCGCCACCGACTTCATCGGCTACGCGTCCACCGACGGCGAGTCCACCGTCGTCGGCCTGCTGGTCAACGGCGCTTCCTCGCCGGCCGCCACCGAGGGCGACGAGGTCGAGGTCGTCCTGGACCGCACCCCGTTCTACGCCGAGGGCGGCGGCCAGATCGGTGACACCGGCCGCATCAAGCTGGACAACGGCGCGGTCATCGAGGTCCGCGACTGCCAGAAGCCGGTTCCGGGTGTGTACGTCCACAAGGGCGTCGTACAGGTCGGCGAGGTCACGGTCGGCGCCACGGCCCACGCCACCATCGATGTGGCCCGCCGCCGTGCCATCGCCCGCGCCCACTCCGCCACCCACCTCACGCACCAGGCGCTGCGCGACGCCCTCGGCCCGACGGCCGCCCAGGCCGGTTCGGAGAACCAGCCCGGCCGCTTCCGCTTCGACTTCGGTTCGCCGTCCGCCGTGCCCACGGCCGTGATGACGGACGTCGAGCAGAAGATCAACGAGGTCCTGGCCCGCGAGCTCGACGTGCAGGCCGAGATCATGTCGATCGACGACGCCAAGAAGCAGGGCGCCATCGCCGAGTTCGGCGAGAAGTACGGCGACCGGGTGCGCGTCGTCACCATCGGCGACTTCTCCAAGGAGCTGTGCGGCGGCACGCACGTGCACAACACCGCCCAGCTGGGCCTGGTGAAGCTGCTCGGCGAATCCTCCATCGGTTCCGGCGTGCGCCGCATCGAGGCCCTGGTCGGCGTCGACGCGTACAACTTCCTGGCCAAGGAGCACACGGTCGTCGCCCAGCTCCAGGAGCTGGTCAAGGGCCGTTCCGAGGAACTGCCGGAGAAGATCTCGGCGATGCTCGGCAAGCTCAAGGACGCCGAGAAGGAGATCGAGAAGTTCCGCGCCGAGAAGGTGCTCCAGGCCGCCGCCGGCCTCGCCGAGGGCGCCAAGGACGTCCGCGGTGTGGCCGTCGTCACCGGCCAGGTCCCGGACGGCACGGCCGCCGACGACCTGCGCAAGCTGGTCCTCGACGTACGGGGCCGCATCCAGGGTGGCCGGGCCGCCGTCGTGGCGCTCTTCGCGGTCGCCAACGGCCGCCCGGTGACGGTCATCGCCACCAACGACGCCGCTCGCGAGCGCGGCATCAAGGCCGGTGACCTGGTCCGTACGGCCGCCAAGACGCTCGGCGGCGGTGGCGGCGGCAAGCCGGACGTCGCCCAGGGCGGCGGCCAGAACCCGGCCGCGGTGCCCGAGGCCATCGAGGCCGTCGAGCGCCTGGTCTCCGAGGCGGCCTGACGCGCGTGAGTGAGATGCGACGCGGCCGGCGCCTCGCGGTCGATGTCGGGGACGCCCGCATCGGGGTCGCCTCGTGCGACCCCGACGGGGTCCTCGCCACCCCCGTCGAGACCGTGCCGGGACGTGACGTCCCGTCAGCGCACCGTCGGCTCAAGGCGATCGTCGAGGAGTACGAACCCCTTGAGGTCGTGGTCGGCCTGCCCCGCTCCCTCAGTGGGGGAGAGGGGCCGGCCGCGGCCAAGGTCCGGGCGTTCGCCCAGGAATTGGCAAAGAACATCGCACCCGTAGGCGTCCGGCTCGTCGACGAGCGGATGTCGACGGTCACCGCGACCCAGGGCCTGCGCGCCTCCGGCGTACGCAGCAAGAAGGGCCGCTCGGTCGTCGACCAGGCGGCCGCGGTGGTGATCCTGCAGAGCGCACTGGAAACCGAACGCGTGTCCGGGGAACCTCCGGGCGAGGGCGTCGAAGTGGTCATCTGATCGCGATACGGTAACGTGCCGCGCGATGTGGCGGTGGTTCGAACAGCCGCACGTGCAAGTAGAGGCGGATCGGTACAGCAAGCGCGCTGCCCGTACGGAGCGCACCGCCTCTCGGCTCTAGGGGATCGATGACCGAGTATGGCCGGGGCTACGGCTCCGAACCGTGGCATCCCGAGGACCCGCTCTACGGAGACCAGGGGCCCTACGGAGGCCGGGAGCAGCAGCCGCAGTGGGGCGGGCAGCAGTCCGCCCCGCAGCACTACACGGATCCCCAGCAGCATCCTCAGCAGCACTACGGCCAGGGCTGGGACGGCTCCTCGACCGGGCAGCTGCCGGCGTACGACCCGTACGACCCCTACGCCACCCAGCAGCCCCCGGCCGATCCGTACGCCGGAGCGGGCCAGGACTACTACGGCCACCAGGACCCGTACCAGCAGCAACCGCAGCACGGGCACCAGCAGGCCCCGCAGCACCAGCAGGCCCCGCAGCACCAGCACCAGCAGGTGCCGCACCAGCAGCCGTACCCGCCGGAGCAGTACGAGCAGCAGCCCGCCGGGGCGCCGTACGACGACACCGCGTACGAGAACGCCGCCGCCTACGAGGACGCCCCGGGCGACGACTGGCGGGCCGACCCCGAGCGGCCGCGGGAACCGGAGCCGGACCACTCGTTCTTCGCCGGTGACGACGCGGACGAGTACCCCGACGACGAACCGGGCGAGAGCCGCGGCGGCCGCGAGCGGCGCGGCAAACGGAACGGCAAGAAGAACAAGCGCCGCAGCGGCACCGCCTGTCTGGTCATGACGCTGGTGTTCGCCGGCGCGGTCGGCACCGTCGGCTATTTCGGCTACGACTTCTTCATGGCCCACTTCGGATCGGCGCCCGACTACGAGGGCGAGGGTTCCGGTGCGGTCCAGGTCGACATTCCGGACGGTTCGACGGGCCTGGAAATGGGCCAGATCCTCGCGAAGAAGGGCGTCATCAAGAGCGCCGGGGCCTTCACCGAGGCGGCCGGCGACAACAAGAACGCCAGGTCGCTGCAGCCCGGTACGTATTCGCTCCGCAAGCAGATGTCCGCGGCCTCGGCCATCGAGCTGATGCTGGACCCCAAGAGCCGCAACGGCCTCACGATCCGCGAGGGGCTGCGGGCGAAGGAGGTCTACGCGCTCATCGACAAGAAGCTGCACCTCAAGGCGGGCACGACCAAGGACGTCGCCAAGGCCGACGTCAAGAGCCTCGGTCTGCCCTCCTGGGCCGACGACAACGGCGAGATAAAGGACCCGCTGGAGGGCTTCCTCTACCCGTCCACGTACAGCGTGGGTGACAAGGCGAAGCCGGCCGTGGTCCTCAAGCAGATGGTGTCGCGGGCCAAGCAGGTGTACGCGAAGTACGACCTGGAGGGGAAGGCACGCGAGTTCCACCTCTCCTCGCCGCTGCAGCTGCTCACCGTTGCCAGCCTCACCCAGGCCGAGGGCAAGTACAAACACGACTTCGTCAAGGTCGCGCGGGTCGTCTACAACCGCCTCAAGCCGAACAACACGGAGACCTACGGGTTGCTCGACTTCGACTCGACGGTGAACTACGCCCGGTCCCAGAGCACCCTGGACACCGGCTCCGTCGACGATCTGAGGCACTTCAACGACCCCTACAACACCTACAAGTTCAAGGGACTTCCGCCCGGCCCGATCGGCAATCCCGGTGAGGTGGCGATCAATTCCGCCATCAACCCGGCCAAGGGCAACTGGTACTACTTCGTCTCGATCAGCCCGGAGAAGACGTTGTTCGCCGAGACGAACGAAGAGCACGAGCGGAACCGCCGGATTTACGAACAGGAACACAAGAAGGCGAAGCAATGAGCCCCACACGCCGGGCCGCGGTCCTCGGGTCGCCCATCGCGCACTCCCTTTCGCCGGTGCTGCACCGCGCCGCCTACGACGCACTCGGCCTGACCGGCTGGGAATACGGCCGGCACGAGGTCGACGAGGCCGCGCTGCCCGGATTCCTGGCAGAGCTCGGGCCGGAGTGGGCCGGGCTCTCGCTGACCATGCCGCTCAAGCGCGCGGTGATCCCGCTGCTCGACGAGATCACCCCCACCGCGGCCTCGGTCGAGGCGGTGAACACCGTCGTCCTCACGCCCGACGGACGCCGCCTGGGCGACAACACCGACATCCCGGGCCTGCTCGCCGCCCTGCGCGAACGCGGCGTACAGCAGGTCGAGCGGGCCTCGATCCTGGGCGCCGGTGCCACCGCCTCCTCGGCCCTCGCCGCGCTCTCCCGCATCTGCACCGGCGAGGTCACCGCGTACGTCCGCAGCGAGGCCCGCGCCGACGAGATGCGCGGCTGGGGCGAACGGCTCGGCGTCGCCGTCCGCACCGCCCCGTGGGAGCGGGCCGCCGAGGCCTTCGCCGCCCCGCTGACCATCGCCACCACCCCCGCCGGCACCACCGACGCACTCGCCGCCGCCGTCCCGGACCGGCCCGGCACGCTCTTCGACGTCCTCTACGAGCCCTGGCCGACCGCGCTCGCCGGAGCCTGGGCCGACCGCGGCGGCGCGGTGGTCGGCGGCCTGGATCTCCTGGTGCACCAGGCCGTGCTGCAGGTGGAGCAGATGACCGGCCGCTCGCCGGCACCGCTGGCCGCGATGCGCGCGGCCGGCGAGGCCGCCCTCGCGGCCCGCTGAGCCATCGGACGGTTCCCCGCGCGGACGCCGGGGTCCGCTTCCTGGACTCGGCGCCGCCGCTCCCGCGTGACGTGGGAGGATCAGGGGGAGACCGTACGCGGATGAGCAGTACTGAGGAGCACCGTTGAGCAGGTTGCGCTGGCTGACGGCGGGGGAGTCGCACGGCCCCGCACTGGTGGCGACGCTGGAGGGCCTTCCGGCCGGCGTCCCGATCACCACGGAGCTGGTGGCGGACGCCCTGGCGCGCCGCCGGCTGGGCTACGGCCGCGGTGCCCGCATGAAGTTCGAGCAGGACGAGGTCACGTTCCTGGGCGGCGTGCGGCACGGCCGCTCGCTGGGCTCGCCGGTGGCGATCATGGTCGGCAACACCGAGTGGCCCAAGTGGGAACAGGTGATGGCGGCCGACCCGGTGGATCCGGAGGAGCTGGCCGCGCTGGCCCGCAACGCGCCGCTGACCCGTCCCCGCCCCGGTCACGCCGACCTGGCCGGCATGCAGAAGTACGGCTTCGACGAGGCCCGCCCGATCCTGGAGCGCGCCTCGGCCCGGGAGACCGCGGCCCGGGTGGCGCTGGGCGCGGTGGCGCGTTCCTTCCTGAAGGAGACCGCCGGGATCGAGATCGTCTCGCACGTCGTCGAGCTGTGCTCCGTGAAGGCTCCGCAGGGCGTGTACCCCACGCCGGCCGACGTCGAGAAGCTGGACGCGGACCCGCTGCGCTGCCTGGACGCGGACGCGTCGAAGGCGATGGTCGCGGAGGTCGACCAGGCCCACAAGGACGGCGACACGCTCGGTGGTGTGGTCGAGGTGCTGGCGTACGGCGTGCCCGTCGGCCTCGGCTCGCACGTGCACTGGGACCGCAAGCTGGACGCCCGGCTCGCCGGTGCCCTGATGGGCATCCAGGCGATCAAGGGCGTCGAGATCGGCGACGGCTTCGAGCTGGCCCGGGTGCCCGGCTCCAAGGCGCACGACGAGATCGTCAACACGCCCGAGGGCATCCGGCGCGTCTCCGGCCGCGCCGGCGGCACCGAGGGCGGCCTGACCACCGGTGAACTGCTGCGGGTGCGGGCCGCGATGAAGCCGATCGCGACGGTGCCGCGCGCCCTGAAGACCGTGGACGTCACCACCGGCGAGGCGGCCCAGGCCCACCACCAGCGCTCCGACGTCTCCGCCGTGCCGGCCGCCGGGATCGTCGCCGAGGCCATGGTGGCCCTCGTCCTCGCCGACGCCGTGGTGGAGAAGTTCGGCGGCGACAGCGTGGCCGAGACCCGCCGCAACGTGCAGGGCTTCCTCGACAACCTGGCGATCAAATGACGTCCCCCGTCGTCGTGTTGATCGGCCCGCCCGGTGCCGGTAAGTCCACGGTGGGCGCGCTGCTGGCCGAGCGGCTGGGGGTCGGCTACCGGGACACCGACGCGGACGTCGTCGCCACCGCCGGCCGGCCGATCGCCGAGATCTTCATCGACCAGGGCGAGGCGCACTTCCGCGAGCTGGAGCGGGCGGCGGTCCGGAGCGCGCTCGGCGAGCACCCGGGCGTGCTCGCGCTGGGCGGCGGCGCGGTCCTCGACGAGGGCACCCGCGCGCTGCTGACCGGGCTGCCGGTGATCTTCCTCGACGTCGAACTCGCCGACGCCGTCAAGCGGGTGGGCCTCGACGCCCCCCGTCCGCTGCTCGCCGTCAACCCGCGCAAGCAGTGGCGCGAACTGATGGAACGGCGTCGTCCGCTCTACACCGAGGTCGCGCGCGCCGTGATCCCCACGGCGGAGCGCACCCCCGGTCAGGTCGCCGAGGCGATCCTGGACGCATTGGAGCTACGGCCGGCCGCGGGCGGTGCCCCGCAGGCGGCCCACAGGGAGGAGAACGCATGACGGAGCAGGCCACCCGGATCCAGGTCGGCGGCACCGCGGGCACCGACCCGTACGAGGTGCTCGTCGGGCGGCAACTGCTCGGTGAACTCCCGGGCCTGATCGGCGACGGCGTGAAGCGGGTCGCCGTGCTGCACCCGGAGGCGCTGGCCGCCACCGGTGAGGCACTGCGCGAGGACCTCGCCTCCCAGGGCTACGAGGCGATCGCCATCCAGCTGCCGAACGCCGAGGAGTCCAAGACGGCCGAGGTCGCGGCGTACTGCTGGAAGGCGCTGGGGCAGTCCGGCTTCACCCGCAGCGACGTGATCGTGGGCGTCGGCGGCGGGGCCACCACCGACCTGGCCGGCTTCGTCGCCGCCACCTGGCTGCGCGGCGTGCGCTGGATCGCGATCCCGACCACCGTCCTGGGCATGGTCGACGCCGCGGTCGGCGGCAAGACCGGCATCAACACCGCCGAGGGCAAGAACCTCGTCGGCGCCTTCCACCCGCCGGCCGGCGTGCTGTGCGACCTGGCCGCGCTGGACACCCTGCCGGTGCACGACTACGTCTCCGGCCTGGCCGAGGTCATCAAGGCCGGTTTCATCGCCGACCCGGTCATCCTCGACCTGATCGAGGCGGACCCCGAGGCCGCCAAGCGCCCCGACGGCGCGCACACCGCCGAGCTGATCGAGCGGGCGATCCGGGTCAAGGCCGAGGTGGTCTCCGCGGACCTCAAGGAGTCCGGTCTGCGGGAGATCCTCAACTACGGCCACACCCTCGCGCACGCCATCGAGAAGAACGAGCGCTACAACTGGCGGCACGGCGCGGCGGTCTCCGTCGGCATGGTCTTCGCCGCCGAACTCGGCCGGATCGCCGGCCGTCTGGACGACGCCACCGCCGACCGGCACCGCGCGGTGCTGGCCTCCGTCGGGCTGCCGCTGACCTACCGCGGCGACCAGTGGCCCAAGCTGCTGGAGACGATGAAGGTCGACAAGAAGTCCCGCGGCGACCGGCTGCGCTTCATCGTCCTGGACGGCCTGGCCAAGCCGACCGTCCTGGAGGGCCCGGACCCGGCCATGCTGCTCGCCGCGCACGCGGAGATCGCCTCATGAGCGGCGCGCTGCGGCGGGTACTCGTCCTGAACGGCCCCAACCTCGGCCGGCTGGGGTCCCGCGAGCCCGATGTCTACGGTGCCACCTCCTACGCCGGACTGGTCGAGGAGTGCGCCCGGCTCGGCAAGGAGCTGGGCCTGGAGGCCGAGGTCCGGGAGACCAACGACGAGGGCGAGATGATCCGCTGGCTGCACGAGGCCGCCGACGGAGCCGTCCCGGTCGTCATCAACCCCGGTGCGTTCACGCACTATTCGTACGGAATGCGGGATGCGGCCGCCCAGCGCACCGCCCCGCTCATCGAGGTGCACATCTCCAATCCGTACGCCCGCGAGCAGTTCCGTCACACCTCGGTCATCGCGGCCGTGGCCAGCGGCACGGTGGCCGGATTCGGCATCGGCTCGTACCGGCTCGCGCTGCGTGCGCTGGCCGAGGAACTGAACGACTGACGCGTCCCCACGGGCGCTTCGGGCCCGCCCCCGGCCGTTCACGCGCTGCGTGCCGGGGGTAGGAGGTCCCCCGGCGCGCCGCCGGGAGGGTACCGTTCGCAAGCAGTACCACCCCACGCCGGCGGCCGTGGGCCCAACGGCCCCTGGGGGCCGGTGGGTTACCGCACGGCGCACCGGGCAGTCCGGCCCGGCGCCGTGCCCCGCACCACGTCGACCGCACGAGACGGAGAGCCACCGGATGCAGTACGCAGTGGGGGCTCCGCTGCCGCCGCCCCACGGGCAGGCATCAGGACCCGGGGCCGCCATGCACTGGACGCCCAACCCGGGACGGCCCACCCCGCCCACCTCGCCGCCGGCCCCGCCGGCCGCCCCGCCCGCTCCCGCGGGCCCGCCGCCGCCCGTGCAGCAGCCCGCCCCGCAGCCGGGCTGGCACGGCCCCGCGCCGCAGCAGGCCCCGCCGCCCAGCGGGCACAGCACCGACATCACCGGCCATATCCAACTGCCGCCGGGCGCGCCGGTGCCGCTGCCGAGCCCGCCCGCCGACCCGGCCGCGCCGGACGCCACGCACGCCGCCGTCGCGGTGCTGCTGATCGGCCCGGCCGGCGCGGGCAAGACCAGCGTGGCCCGCCACTGGGCCGACACCCGGCGGGTGCCGACCGCGCACATCAGCCTGGACGACGTCCGCGAGTGGGTCCGGTCCGGCTTCGCCGACCCGCAGTCCGGGTGGAACGACCACTCCGAGGCGCAGTACCGCCTGGCCCGCCGGACCTGCGGTTTCGCCGCCCGTAACTTCCTCGCCAACGGCATCTCCTGCATCCTCGACGACGCGGTCTTCCCGGACCGTCCGGTCGTCGGCCTGGGCGGCTGGAAGCGCCACGTGGGCCCCGGACTGCTGCCGATCGTGCTGCTGCCCGGCCTGGAGATCGTGCTGGAGCGCAACGCCCGGCGCACCGGCAACCGCCGGCTGTCGGACGAAGAGGTGGCCAGGATCCATGGCCGGATGGCCGGCTGGTACGGCTCGGGCCTGCCGATCATCGACAACTCCCAGCACGACGTCGCCACGACGGTGCGGGTGCTGGACGACGTGGTCGCCCGCTCGCTGGCCAGTCCGCCCAGCTGGTAGCCGCCCTCGGGCGCGTGCTCGCTGGTCGTCCCCCGGGCGGCCCCCTCGACCGGCCGCCGCGGGGGAGCCGCCGTACCCTTGCGATATGTCCGAGTTGTACGCGGCCCGACGCACGCGGCTGCGCGACCGCTGTGCCGCAACCGGAAGCGCCGCCGCCCTGATCTCGCGCCCCGCGAACGTCCGCTACCTCACCGCCTGCGCCCCGCCGGGCGCCGCTCTGCTGCTGGGCCCGTCCGACGACGTGCTGCTGTGCGGCAGACCGCTGAGCGGCGATCCGTCCGAGGGCCGGCCGGTGGACGACGTACGGGTGTCGGTGCTGCCCGGCCGCGGCGGTGACCCGGTGGTGGCCGGCGCCGACCTGGCCGCGAAGGCCGGCGCGGACACCCTGGCCGTCGAGGAGCACCACCTGACCGTCACCCGGCACCGGGCGCTCTCCCAGGTCGCACCGCAGCTCCGGCTGGCGGATCTGGCCTGTGCGGTCGAGGCGCAGCGGCTGGTCAAGGACGACGACGAGATCGCCTGTCTGCGGATCGCCGCGGAGATCGCCGACCAGGCGCTCGGCGAACTGCTCGAATCGATCCTGGTGGGCCGCACCGAGCGGCATCTCGCGCTGGAGCTGGAGCGCCGGCTGGTGGACCACGGCGCGGACGGCCCGGCCTTCCCGACCTCCGTGGCGACCGGCCCGAACTCCGGCCGCCCGGGTCATCTGCCCACCGACCGGCGGGTCGAGGAGGGCGACTTCCTCAGCGTCTGCCTCGGGGCGAACTACCGCGGCTACCGCTGCGAGATCGGCCGCACCTTCGTCATCGGCACCACCCCGTCCGACTGGCAGATCGAGCTGTACGATCTCGTTTTCGCAGCCCAGCGAGCCGGCCGGGAGGCGCTCGCGCCGGGCGTGGAGTGCCGCGAGGTGGACCGGATCACCCGCCATGTGCTCGATGCCGCGGGGTACGGCGAGCGGCTCGGACCGTGGACCGGGCACGGCGTGGGGCTCGAAATCGATGAGGACCCTCAGTTGTCCCCGGCCGCCATGGGTAAACTGGACGCTTGCGTGCCGGTCACCGTCGAGCCGGGGGTTCACATCCCGGGCCGTGGGGGTGTCCGGATCGACGACACACTCGTCGTCCGCCCCGAGGCGGACGGCGGGCCCGAGCTACTCACGATCACGACCAAGGAGCTGCTCGCACTCTGAGCCGCAGCGGCTCGGTGGGCGTCGCTCCGGGTCCCACCACCTGCAGTCCAGGAGATTCCGCAACCGTGGCATCCACGAACGACCTCAAGAACGGCATGGTGCTCAAGCTCGAAGGCGGCCAGCTCTGGTCCGTCGTCGAGTTCCAGCACGTCAAGCCCGGCAAGGGCCCGGCCTTCGTCCGCACCAAGCTCAAGAACGTGCTCTCCGGCAAGGTGGTGGACAAGACCTTCAACGCCGGCGTGAAGGTCGAGACGGCCACCGTCGACAAGCGCGGCATGCAGTTCTCGTACATGGACGGCGACTACTTCGTCTTCATGGACATGGACACCTACGACCAGCTGCACGTCGACCGCAAGGCCGTCGGCGACGCCGCCAACTTCCTCATCGAGGGCTTCGAGGCCGTCGTCGCGCAGCACGAGGGCGAGGTGCTCTACGTCGAGCTGCCGGCCGCCGTCGAGCTCACCGTCCAGGAGACCGAGCCGGGCGTCCAGGGCGACCGCTCCACCGGCGGCACCAAGCCCGCCGTGCTGGAGACCGGCCACCAGATCCAGGTCCCGCTCTTCATCACCACCGGTGAGAAGATCAAGGTCGACACCCGCACGAGCGACTACCTCGGCCGGGTGAACAGCTAACCGTGGCTGCCCGCAGCAAGGCCCGTAAGCGCGCGTTCCAGATCCTCTTCGAGGCCGATCAGCGCGGCGCCGACGTGCAGTCCGTGCTCGCGGACTGGATGCGGCACGCCCGGACCGACCCCCGGCAGCCGCCGGTGAACGAGTACACCCTGCAGCTCGTCGAGGGGTACGCGGACCACATCGTCCGCATCGACGAGCTGATCTCCACCTACGCGGTCGACTGGGACCTGGACCGGATGCCGGCCGCCGACCGCTCGATCCTGCGGCTCGGCGCCTACGAGCTGCTCTGGGTGGACGACACGCCGGACGCGGTGGCGATCGACGAAGCCGTGCAGCTCGCCAAGGAGTTCTCCACGGACGACTCCCCGGCCTTCGTCAACGGCCTCCTCGGCCGGCTGAAGGAGCTGAAGCCGGGTCTGCGGCGCGAGGCGCAGTAGCCGGCGCCGCCGACGAGCGGCAGAGCACGGGACGGGCCCGGAGCGTTGGGTGAACGCTCCGGGCCCGTTCGCATGCCCGCACCGGCGCGGGGGAGGACACCGGCAAACAGAACCGCCGCCCCGGGCTCCGGGGCGGCGGTACGTTTCTGCAGATGGCCCGAGGGGCTCAGATCTCCTCGTGGGACACGGCGCGACGGGCGTCGGCGTCGAGCACGCCCCAGCTGATCAGCTGCTCGGTCAGCACCGAGGGCGACTGGTCGTAGATCACGGCGAGGGTCCGCAGGTCGTCCTGGCGGATCGAGAGGACCTTGCCGTTGTAGTCACCGCGCTGGCTCTGGATCGTGGCGGCGTAGCGCTGCAGCGGGCCGGCCTTCTCCTGCGGGACGTGGGCAAGTCGCTCCAGGTCGAGCACCAGCTTCGGCGGCGGCTCGGCCGCGCCGCCCGGTGTCGTGCCCGGCAGCAGTTCCTGCACCGGAACGCCGTAGAAGTCCGCCAGCTCGGCAAGGCGCTGCACGGTCACGGCACGGTCGCCGCGCTCGTACGAACCGACCACCACGGCCTTCCAACGACCCTGGGACTTCTCCTCGACGCCGTGAAGGGAGAGGCCCTGCTGGGTACGGATGGCGCGGAGCTTGGCCCCGAGCTGTTTGGCGTATTCGCTGGACATATAGCTCCCCAGACAGCTGTATCGACATGCGGCTCCGCCGCGTGGCTGGTAACTCACTGTGAGGTTACGCAGCGTAATCTCAGTTCGTCAAGCGGAATGGGCCAGACCCTCACCCGTCAGGGGTGTAGACGGGCCAGGAGAGCGGTCCTGGTAACCTGACTGCGTAATTCCGACGTCCTTTAAGGTCCGTCCCGTGAGGCGGAGAAGGAGGTCCGTTTCGTATGGACGCAAACAGCTCCGAAGCGGGAGCTCAGCTCCCCGCGCGGCCGGTGCTCGAAGGCCCCGACATCGCGCGCATGCTCACCCGCATCGCCCACGAGATCGTCGAGCGCGCCAAGGGCGCGGACGACGTGGTGCTGCTGGGAATCCCCACCCGTGGCGTCTTCCTCGCCCGGCGGCTGGCCGCCAAGCTCCAGGACATCACCGGCCGCACGGTCCCGGTGGGCTCGCTCGACATCACGATGTACCGCGACGACCTGCGCCTGGGCCCGGCCCGGACGCTCGCCCGCACCGACATCCCCGCCGAGGGCATCGAGGGCCGGGTCGTCCTGCTCGTCGACGACGTCCTGTTCTCCGGACGCACGATCCGCGCCGCCCTGGACGCCCTGGGCGACATCGGCCGGCCGCGCGCCGTCCAGCTGGCGGTCCTCGTCGACCGGGGCCACCGCGAACTGCCGATCCGCGCCGACTACGTCGGCAAGAACCTCCCCACGTCGCTGCGGGAGGCGGTCAAGGTCCAGCTGACCGAGGAGGACGGCCGGGACGCCGTGCTGCTCGGCCTCAAGCAGACCACCCCGGCCGGCGAGCGCTAGCGCACCGCTGACGGACCCGGTGACCCCGGGCCCGCAGGCATGCCTGCCTGACGGACATTCCCGTACACCTCCCTCACACACGGAGAAAACCGGATGAAGCGCCACCTCATCTCGGCCGCCGACCTCACCCGCGACGATGCCGTGCTGATCCTCGACACCGCCGAGGAGATGGCCCGGGTCGCCGACCGGCCGATCAAGAAGCTCCCCACCCTGCGCGGACGCACGGTCTGCAACCTCTTCTTCGAGGACTCCACCCGCACCCGGATCTCCTTCGAGGCCGCCGAGAAGCGGCTCTCCGCGGACGTCATCAACTTCGCGGCCAAGGGATCGAGCGTCTCCAAGGGCGAGTCCCTCAAGGACACCGCGCAGACCCTGGAGGCGATGGGCGTCGACGCCGTCGTCATCCGGCACGGTGCCTCCGGCGCCCCCTACCGGCTCGCCAACTCCGGCTGGATCGACGCCCCTGTCATCAACGCCGGTGACGGCACCCACCAGCACCCCACCCAGGCCCTGCTCGACGCCTTCACCATGCGCCGCCGGCTGATCGGCCCGGACGCCGGGATCGGCCAGGACCTGTCCGGCAAGCGCATCACGATCGTCGGCGACGTGCTGCACAGCCGGGTCGCCCGGTCCAACGTCGACCTGCTGCACACCCTCGGCGCCGAGGTCACCCTGGTCGCGCCGCCCACCCTGGTGCCGGTCGGGGTCGAGACCTGGCCCTGCGAGGTGTCGTACGACCTCGACGGCGTGCTGCCGAAGTCCGACGCCGTGATGATGCTGCGGGTCCAGCGCGAGCGGATGAACGCCGCGTTCTTCCCCACCGAGCGCGAGTACTCGCGCCGCTACGGCCTGGACGGCGACCGCATGGCGCGGATGCCCGGACACGCCCTGGTGATGCACCCCGGCCCCATGGTCCGCGGCATGGAGATCACCGCCGAGGTCGCCGACTCCGGCCGCTGCACGGCCGTCGAGCAGGTCACCAACGGCGTCAGCATCCGGATGGCCGTCCTCTACCTGCTCCTGGGCGGCAACGAGCCCGCCGTGACCAACCCCCGTACCGAGGAGAAGTAAGACCATGAGCAAGATCCTGATCCGTGGTGCGAAGGTGCTCGGCGGCGAGCCGCAGGACGTCCTGATCGACGGCGAGTTCATCGAGGCCGTGGGCAGCGGCCTGGACGCGGACGGCGCGCAGATCGTCGAGGCCGGCGGCAAGGTCCTCCTCCCCGGGCTCGTCGACCTGCACACCCACCTGCGCGAGCCCGGCCGGGAGGACTCCGAGACCGTCCTCACCGGCACCCGCGCGGCCGCCTCCGGCGGCTACACCGCCGTCTTCGCCATGGCCAACACCTTCCCGGTCGCCGACACCGCCGGCGTCGTCGAGCAGGTCTACCGGCTCGGCCAGGAGCACGGCTACTGCGACGTGCAGCCGATCGGCGCGGTCACCGTCGGCCTGGAGGGCAAGAAGCTCGCCGAGCTCGGCGCCATGCACGAGTCGGCCGCCGGCGTCACCGTCTTCTCCGACGACGGCAAGTGCGTCGACGACGCGGTGATCATGCGCCGGGCCCTGGAGTACGTGAAGGCCTTCGGCGGCGTCGTCGCCCAGCACGCCCAGGAGCCGCGGCTGACCGAGGGCGCCCAGATGAACGAGGGCATCGTCTCCGCCGAGCTGGGCCTGGGCGGCTGGCCCGCGGTCGCCGAGGAGTCGATCATCGCCCGGGACGTGCTGCTCGCCGAGCACGTCGGCTCCCGGGTCCACATCTGCCACCTGTCGACCGCCGGCAGCGTCGAGATCGTCCGCTGGGCCAAGTCCCGCGGCATCGACGTCACCGCCGAGGTCACCCCGCACCACCTGCTCCTCACCGACGAGATGGTGCGCACCTACAACCCGGTCTACAAGGTCAACCCGCCGCTGCGCACCGAGCGCGACGTGCTGGCCCTGCGCGAGGCGCTGGCCGACGGCACCATCGACATCGTCGCCACCGACCACGCCCCGCACCCGCACGAGGACAAGGACTGCGAGTGGGGCGCCGCGGCCATGGGCATGGTCGGCCTGGAGACCGCGCTCTCCGTCGTCCAGCACACGATGGTCGACACCGGGCTGCTGGACTGGGCCGGCGTCGCCGAGCGGATGTCCTTCCGGCCCGCGCGGATCGGCGGCCTGGAGGGCCACGGCCGGCCCATCTCGGCTGGTGAGCCCGCCAACCTCACCCTGGTCGATTCCGCTTACCGTGGAGAGGTGGACCCCGCGGGCTTCGCCTCCCGCAGCCGCAACACCCCCTACGAGGGCCGTGAGCTGCCGGGACGCGTCACCCACACCTTCCTGCGGGGCCGGGCAACGGTCGTCGACGGGAAGCTGGCGTGACTCCTCCACTCATCCAACTGGCCGAGGCGCAGAAGTCCGCGCCGGTCACCGACTGGGCGGCACGGCTCGGCTGGGTCGCCGGCCTGCTCGTCCTCGTCGCCTTCGTCTACTGGCTGATGCGCCAGGGCTGGAAGTGGCGCGGCACGCTCCAGGGCGACCTGCCCGAGCTGCCCTCCACTCCCGAGAACCCGGGCAGGCCGAAGCTGACGCTCAGCGGGCGCTACCACGGCTCCACCACGGCCGGGCAGTGGCTCGACCGGATCGTGGCGCACGGCCTCGGCACCCGCAGCCGCGTCGAGCTGACCCTCACCGAGGGGGGCCTGGACGTCGTACGGCCGGGCGCGACGGACTTCTTCGTGCCGGTCGCCGCGCTGCGCGGCGCCCGCCTCGACAAGGGCATCGCCGGCAAGGTCCTCACCGAGGGCGGCCTGCTCGTCGTCACCTGGCAGCACGGCGACCAGGAGATCGACTCCGGTTTCCGCTCCGACCGGGCGGAGGAGCACCCCGCCTGGGTCGAGGCCCTCACCGCACTGAGCACCACCCCCCGCAGCACCCGAAACACCACCGAGCAGAGCGAAACGGAAGGCGCACGATGACGACCTCCACCAGGGGAAGCTCCTCTCAGAGGAACAAGGCGCTTCCCGCCGTACTTGTCCTGGAGGACGGCCGCACCTTCAGCGGTCGTGCCTACGGGGCCGTGGGGGAGACCTTCGGCGAAGCGGTGTTCTCCACCGGCATGACCGGCTACCAGGAGACGCTGACCGACCCCTCGTACCACCGCCAGGTCGTCGTCATGACCGCCCCGCACATCGGCAACACCGGGGTCAACGACGAGGACCCCGAGTCGCAGCGGATCTGGGTCGCCGGCTACGTCGTCCGCGACCCCGCCCGGATCCCGTCCAACTGGCGCTCGGTGCGCTCCCTGGACGAGGAACTGACCGCCCAGGGCGTGGTCGGCATCAGCGGCGTCGACACCCGCGCGCTCACCCGCCACCTGCGCGAACGCGGTGCGATGCGGGTCGGGATCTTCTCCGGCGACGCGCTGCCCGACGCCGGCACCATGCTCGCCAAGGTGCGCCAGGCCCCCGAGATGAAGGGCGCCGACCTCTCCGCCCAGGTCGCCACCAAGGAGGCCTACGTCGTCCCGGCGATCGGCGAGAAGAAGTTCACCGTCGCCGCCGTCGACCTCGGTATCAAGGGCATGACCCCGCACCGCATGGCCGAGCGCGGCATCGAGGTGCACGTGCTGCCCGCCACCGCCACCGTCGAGGACGTCTACGCGGTCGACCCGGACGGCGTGTTCTTCTCCAACGGCCCCGGCGACCCGGCCACCGCCGACCACCCGGTCTCCGTCATGCGGGGCGTCCTCGCGCGCAAGACCCCGCTCTTCGGCATCTGCTTCGGCAACCAGATCCTCGGCCGCGCGCTGGGCTTCGGCACCTACAAGCTCAAGTACGGCCACCGCGGGATCAACCAGCCGGTCCAGGACCGCACGACCGGCAAGGTCGAGGTCACCGCGCACAACCACGGATTCGCCGTCGACGCCCCGCTCGACAAGGTTTCCGACACCCCCTTCGGCCATGCCGAGGTCTCCCACGTCTGCCTCAATGACAACGTGGTGGAGGGCCTGCACCTCCTCGACCAGCCGGCCTTCAGCGTCCAGTACCACCCCGAGGCGGCCGCCGGCCCGCACGACGCCGCGTACCTCTTCGACCGCTTCGTTTCCCTGATGGAGGGCCAGCGTGCCTAAGCGCACCGATATCCAGTCCGTCCTGGTCATCGGCTCCGGCCCGATCGTCATCGGCCAGGCCGCCGAGTTCGACTACTCCGGTACCCAGGCGTGCCGGGTCCTCAAGTCCGAGGGCCTGCGCGTCATCCTGGTCAACTCCAACCCGGCGACGATCATGACCGACCCGGAGATCGCCGACGCGACCTACGTCGAGCCGATCACCCCGGAATTCGTCGAGAAGATCATCGCCAAGGAGCGCCCGGACGCCCTGCTGCCCACCCTGGGCGGCCAGACCGCGCTCAACACCGCCATCTCGCTGCACGAGGCGGGCACCCTCGAGAAGTACGGCGTCGAGCTGATCGGCGCGAACGTCGAGGCCATCAACAAGGGTGAGGACCGCGACCTCTTCAAGGAGGTCGTCGAGGCCGTCCGCCGGAAGATCGGCCACGGCGAGTCCGCCCGCTCGGTCATCTGCCACTCCATGGACGACGTCCTGGCGGGCGTCGAGGAGCTCGGCGGCTACCCCGTCGTCGTCCGCCCGTCGTTCACCATGGGCGGCGCCGGCTCCGGCTTCGCGCACGACGAGGACGAGCTGCGCCGGATCGCCGGCCAGGGCCTCACGCTCTCCCCGACCACCGAGGTGCTCCTGGAGGAGTCCATCCTCGGCTGGAAGGAGTACGAGCTGGAGCTGATGCGCGACAAGAACGACAACGTCGTGGTCGTCTGCTCCATCGAGAACTTCGACCCGATGGGTGTCCACACCGGCGACTCGATCACCGTCGCCCCGTCGATGACGCTCACCGACCGCGAGTACCAGATCCTGCGGGACATCGGCATCGCGGTCATCCGCGAGGTCGGCGTGGACACCGGCGGCTGCAACATCCAGTTCGCGGTGAACCCCGAGGACGGTCGCGTGATCGTCATCGAGATGAACCCCCGCGTGTCGCGTTCCTCGGCCCTCGCCTCCAAGGCCACCGGCTTCCCGATCGCGAAGATCGCCGCCCGCCTCGCCGTCGGCTACACCCTCGACGAGATCCCGAACGACATCACCGAGCAGACCCCGGCCTCCTTCGAGCCGACCCTCGACTACGTCGTCGTCAAGGTGCCGCGGTTCGCCTTCGAGAAGTTCCCGGCCGCCGACGCCACGCTGACCACCACCATGAAGTCGGTCGGCGAGGCCATGGCCATCGGCCGCAACTTCCCCGAGGCGCTGCAGAAGGCGCTGCGCTCCCTGGAGAAGAAGGGCAGCCAGTTCGACTTCGCCGGCGAGCCCGGTGACAAGGCCGCCCTCCTGGAGAAGGCCAAGGTCCCCACCGACGGCCGGATCAACACCGTCATGCAGGCGATCCGCGCCGGCGCCACCCCGGAGGAGGTCTTCGACGCCACGAAGATCGACCCCTGGTTCGTCGACCAGCTCTTCCTGGTCAAGGAGATCGCCGACGAGATCGCCGGCGCCGAGAAGCTCGGCCCGGAGATCCTCGCGGACGCAAAGCGCTACGGCTTCTCCGACGCCCAGATCGCCGCGGTCCGGGGCCTGCGCGAGGACGTCGTGCGCGAGGTCCGGCACGCCCTCGGCGTCCGCCCGGTCTACAAGACCGTCGACACCTGCGCCGCCGAGTTCGCCGCGAAGACCCCGTACTTCTACTCGTCCTACGACGAGGAGAGCGAGGTCGCCCCGCGCGAGAAGCCGGCCGTGATCATCCTCGGTTCCGGGCCCAACCGCATCGGCCAGGGCATCGAGTTCGACTACTCCTGCGTCCACGCCTCGTTCGCGCTGTCCGAGGCCGGCTACGAGACCGTCATGGTCAACTGCAACCCGGAGACCGTCTCGACGGACTACGACACCTCCGACCGCCTGTACTTCGAGCCGCTGACGCTGGAAGACGTGCTGGAGATCGTGCACGCCGAGACCCAGGCCGGGCCGGTCGCCGGCGTCATCGTCCAGCTCGGCGGGCAGACCCCGCTGGGCCTGGCGCAGGCGCTCAAGGACAACGGCGTGCCGATCGTCGGCACCTCGCCCGAGGCCATCGACCTCGCCGAGGAGCGCGGCGCCTTCGGCCGGGTGCTCACCGAGGCCGGCCTGCCCGCCCCCAAGTACGGCACCGCCTTCTCCTTCGACGAGGCCAAGCGGATCGCCACCGAGATCGGCTACCCGGTCATGGTCCGGCCGTCCTACGTCCTCGGCGGCCGCGGCATGGAGATCGTCTACGACGAGCCGTCGCTCGGCGAGTACCTCACCCGCCACGCCGGCCTGATCGACCGCCACCCGGTCCTCATCGACCGGTTCCTCGACGACGCCATAGAGATCGACGTCGACGCGCTCTACGACGGCCACGAGCTCTACCTCGGCGGCGTCATGGAGCACATCGAGGAGGCCGGCATCCACTCCGGCGACTCCGCCTGTGCGCTGCCCCCGATCACCCTCGGCGGCTTCGACATCAAGCGGCTGCGCGCCTCCACCGAGGCCATCGCCAAGGGCGTGGGCGTCCGCGGACTGATCAACATCCAGTTCGCGATGGCCGGCGACATCCTCTACGTCCTGGAGGCCAACCCCCGCGCGTCCCGCACCGTCCCCTTCACCTCGAAGGCGACCGCGGTGCCGCTGGCCAAGGCCGCCGCCCGGATCTCGCTCGGCGCCACCATCGCCGAACTGCGCGCCGAGGGCCTGCTGCCGAAGACCGGCGACGGCGGCACCCTGCCGCTGGACGCGCCGATCTCCGTCAAGGAGGCCGTGATGCCGTGGAGCCGGTTCCGCGATGTCCACGGCCGCGGCGTGGACACCGTCCTCGGCCCGGAGATGCGCTCCACCGGCGAGGTCATGGGCATCGACTCGGTCTTCGGCACCGCCTACGCCAAGTCGCAGGCCGGGGCGTACGGCGCACTGCCCACCAAGGGCCGGGCGTTCGTCTCCGTCGCCAACCGCGACAAGCGCTCGATGATCTTCCCGGCGCGCGAGCTGGTCGCGCACGGCTTCGAGCTGCTCGCCACCTCCGGCACGGCCGAGGTGCTGCGCCGCAACGGCATCAACGCCACCGTCGTGCGCAAGCAGTCCGAGGGCGAGGGCCCGAACGGCGAGAAGACCATCGTCCAGCTGATCCACGCCGGCGAGGTCGACCTGATCGTCAACACCCCGTACGGCACCGGCGGCCGCCTCGACGGCTACGACATCCGTACGGCGGCGGTGGCCCGCTCCGTGCCGTGCCTGACCACGGTCCAGGCCCTCGCGGCCGCCGTCCAGGGCATCGAGGCGATGAACCGCGGCGACGTGGGCGTCAGGTCACTCCAGGAACACGCGGAACACCTGACCGCGGCCCGCGACTAGCAGCCCGTGAGGGGGACACAGCGAACCGCCGCTGTGTCCCCCTCTTCGTGAGGACACACCACCATGTACCAGCTCTTCTTCCGGCTCTTCTTCACGCGCATGGATCCCGAGCGGGCCCACCACCTGGCCTTCGGGTGGATCCGGCGGGCCGCGCAGGTCCCCGTGCTGCGCACCTTCCTCGCCGCCGCCCTCGCCCCGCGCTACAAGGAACTGCGCGTCGAGGCCTTCGGCCGCCGGATGCACGGCCCGTTCGGCCTGGCCGCCGGCTTCGACAAGAACGCGGTCGTCATCGACGGCATGACCATGCTCGGCTTCGACCACGTCGAGATCGGCACGGTCACCGCCCAGCCGCAGCCCGGCAACCCCAAGAAGCGCCTGTTCCGGCTCGTACCGGACCGCGCGCTGATCAACCGCATGGGCTTCAACAACGACGGTTCCGCGTCCGTCGCGGCCCGCCTGGCGGCCCGCAACCCGGTCTTCCCGACCACCCTCGGCGTCAACATCGGCAAGACCAAGATCGTCCCGGAGTCCGAGGCGATCGGCGACTACGTCACCTCCACCGAGCGGCTGGCCCGCCACGCCGACTACCTGGTCGTCAACGTCTCGTCGCCGAACACCCCCGGGCTGCGCAACCTCCAGGCCGTCGACCATCTGCGGCCGCTGCTGACCGCGGTCCGCGAGGCCGCCGACCGCACGGTCACCGACCGCCGGGTCCCCCTCCTGGTCAAGATCGCCCCCGACCTGGCCGACGAGGACGTCGACGCGGTCGCCGACCTCGCCGTCGAACTCGGCCTGGACGGCATCATCGCCACCAACACCACCATCGCCCGCGAGGGCCTGGGCCTCACGTCCGACCCGGCCGTGGTCAAGGAGACCGGCGGCCTCTCCGGCGCGCCCGTCAAGCAGCGCTCCCTGGAGGTGCTGCGCCGCCTCTACGCCCGCGTCGGCGACAAGATCACCCTGATCGGCGTCGGCGGCATCGAGACCGCCGAGGACGCCTGGCAGCGCATCCTCGCCGGCGCCACCCTCGTCCAGGGCTACAGCGCGTTCATCTACCAGGGCCCGTTCTGGTGCCGCTCGATCCACAAGGGCCTGGCCGCGCGCCTGCGCACCAGCCCGTACGCCACCCTCGCCGACGCCGTCGGCGCCGAGCACAAGAAGGTGACCGCATGACGGCCGGCCCCTCGCCCGACCACCACCCCTCGACGAGGCCCTCCGGGCCGCTGGCCCCCTTCGGCGCGCGGCTGCGCCGCGCCATGGACGAGCGCGGCCCGCTCTGCGTCGGCATCGACCCGCACGCCTCGCTGCTGGCCGACTGGGGCCTGAACGACGACGTCGCGGGCCTGGCCCGGTTCACCCGCACCGTCGTCGAGGTGCTCGGCGAGCACGTCGCCGTCTTCAAGCCGCAGTCCGCGTTCTTCGAGCGGTTCGGCTCGCGCGGCCTGGCCGTGCTGGAGACCGCCGTCGTCGAGGCCCGTGAGCGCGGCGCACTGGTGCTCATGGACGCCAAGCGCGGCGACATCGGCTCCACCATGGCCGCCTACGCCGAGACGTACCTGCACCCGGACTCGCCGCTGTTCTCGGACGCCCTGACGGTCTCGCCGTACCTGGGCTACGGCTCGCTGAAGCCGGCCGCCGACCTGGCCCGGGAGAGCGGCGCGGGCCTGTTCGTGCTGGCGCTGACCTCCAACCCGGAGGGCGCGGAGGTCCAGCGCGCGGTCCGCGAGGACGGCCGCACCCTCGCGGCGACCATGCTCGGCCACCTCGCCGCCGAGAACGCCGGCGCCGAGCCGCTGGGCTCCTTCGGCGCGGTGGTCGGTGCCACCCTCGGCGATCTCTCCACGTTCGACCTGGCGATCAACGGCCCGCTGCTGGCCCCCGGCATCGGCGCGCAGGGCGCCACCCCGGCCGACCTGCCGACCGTCTTCGGCGCCGCGGCCGAAAACGTCCTCCCGAGTGTCAGCCGGGGGGTGCTGAAGCACGGTCCGGACGCCGCCGGACTGCGCGCGGCGGCGGACCGATTCACCGAGGAAGTGCGCACCGCGCTCGATCAGGCACCGTAAGACGGGGAGTTTGGTCCCGAATTGTCCTGGTCAGCAGAGTCTGACCAGGACTTTTCGTCTGTTCTCGCTGACTCCGGCGCCCTCGGCCGCTAGTCTCCGTCGAGAGCAGTGCACGTAAGCGCGTTGCTCGTTGCTCCGCAAGTGCGGGGCGACTAGGTTCCACACCGGTCCGTATCCGACAGTTCGACATCCGAGGTGACGTAGGCGTGGCTCTTCCGCCCCTTACCCCTGAACAGCGCGCAGCCGCGCTCGAGAAGGCCGCCGCGGCTCGCCGGGAGCGCGCCGAGGTCAAGAATCGGCTCAAGCACTCCGGTGCTTCTCTCCACGAGGTCATCCAGCAGGGCCAGAAGAACGACGTCATCGGCAAGATGAAGGTCTCCGCTCTCCTGGAGTCCCTGCCCGGCGTCGGCAAGGTCCGCGCCAAGCAGCTCATGGAGCGGCTCGGGATCTCCGAGAGCCGCCGCGTCCGGGGCCTTGGCTCCAACCAGATCGCGGCACTGGAGCGCGAATTCGGCGGCAGCGCTTCCGGCTGAATTTTCCGGCATCGCCGGGAAGCTGGAATAATCGCTGCATGAGTTCTGCAGTCTCCCGGGGGACGACCCCCGCCGGCCCCCCGGCCAGACAACCGCGACTGACCGTGCTCTCCGGCCCCTCGGGGGTCGGCAAGAGCACGGTCGTCGCGCATATGCGCAAGGTCCACCCCGAGGTATGGCTCTCGGTCTCGGCCACCACCCGCACCCCGCGACCCGGGGAGCAGCACGGCGTCCAGTACTTCTTCGTCGACGACGAGGAGTTCGACAAGCTGATCGCCAACGGTGAGCTGCTCGAATGGGCCGAGTTCGCCGGCAACCGCTACGGCACTCCGCGCAAGGCGGTCCTGGACCGCCTGGAGGCCGGCGAACCGGTCCTGCTGGAGATCGACCTGCAGGGCGCCCGCCAGGTCCGGGAGTCCATGCCCGAGGCCCAGCTGGTCTTCCTCGCCCCGCCGAGCTGGGAGGAGCTGGTCCGCCGGCTCACCGGCCGGGGCACGGAGGCGCCCGAGGTCATCGAGCGCCGCCTGGAGGCGGCCCGGGTCGAGCTGGCCGCGGAGAAGGAGTTCGACGTGACGTGCGTCAACACCTCCGTCGAGGACGTGAGCCGTGAGCTGCTAGCCTTGATGCTGCATCGATCCGGGGACAAGAGCACCAGCGGCTGACCCCGCGGAGCCGCTCCGGCTCCGGACGCACAGACTTTGCGCCGGCCCGTACGACGGCCGGGTGCATGCCACCCAGGCTTCATCCCCTTTCGGAAGGTAGAGAGTGTCCTCTTCCATCACCGCTCCCGAGGGCATCATCAACCCGCCCATTGATGAGCTTCTCGAGGCCACCGACTCGAAGTACAGCCTCGTGATCTACGCCGCCAAGCGCGCGCGCCAGATCAACGCGTACTACTCCCAGCTCGGCGAGGGCCTGCTGGAGTACGTCGGCCCGCTCGTGGACACCCACGTCCACGAGAAGCCCCTGTCGATCGCGCTGCGCGAGATCAACGCGGGTCTGCTGACCTCCGAGTCCATCGAGGGCCCGGCCCAGTAAGCAGCGTCAGTTCATCCAGGGCCCGGCGGCACGTCCGCCGGGCCTTTGGTGTGTCATAGGGGCATACAGACGCTACGGACGTAGCGCGGACCGGGAGCTCGGGGAGCGGCGAAGCGATGGACAAGCGGGAGCGGGAGCGGCCCAGGGTGGTCCTGGGGGTCAGCGGCGGGATCGCCGCGTACAAGGCGTGCGAGCTGCTGCGCCGGCTGACCGAGTCCGGGCACGACGTCCGGGTGGTGCCGACCGCCTCGGCGCTGCACTTCGTCGGCGAGGCCACCTGGTCCGCGCTGTCCGGCCACCCGGCCACCACCGAGGTCTGGGAGTCCGTCCACGAGGTCCCGCACGTCCGCATCGGCCAGGCCGCGGACCTCGTCGTGGTCGCCCCGGCCACCGCCGACATGCTGGCCAAGGCCGCCCACGGCCTCGCCGACGACCTGCTGACCAACACGCTGCTGACCGCCCGCTGTCCGGTGATCTTCGCCCCCGCGATGCACACCGAGATGTGGGAGAACCCGGCCACCCAGGAGAACGTCGCCACGCTGCGCCGCCGCGGTGCGATCGTCGTCGAGCCCGCGGTCGGCCGGCTGACCGGCGTCGACACCGGCAAGGGCCGCTTCCCCGACCCGGTGGAGATCTTCGCCCTCTGCCGGCGGGTACTGGCCCGCGGGGCCCAGGGGGCCGCCGTGGCGGACCTCACCGGGCGCCACGTCGTGGTCAGCGCCGGCGGCACCCGCGAGCCCCTGGACCCCGTCCGCTATCTGGGCAACCGTTCCTCCGGGAAGCAGGGCTACGCGCTCGCGGCCACGGCGGCGGCGCGCGGCGCCCGGGTCACCCTCGTCGCCGGCAACGCCGAGCTGCCCGACCCCGTGGGCGTGGACGTGGTCCCGGTCGGCACCGCCCGGCAGATGCGGGAGGCCGTGCTGAAGGCCGCCGCGGACGCCGACGCCGTGGTCATGGCGGCCGCGGTCGCCGACTTCCGGCCCGCCGTCTACACCACCGCCAAGATCAAGAAGGTGGAGGACCAGGAGCCGGAGCCGATCGTGCTGGTCCGGAATCCGGACATCCTCGCCGAGCTGTCCGCCGACCGCGCCCGGCCCGGCCAGGTGGTGGTGGGATTCGCCGCGGAGACCGACGACGTGCTCGCCAACGGGCGCGCCAAGCTCGCCCGCAAGGGCTGTGACCTGCTCGTCGTCAACGAGGTCGGCGAGCACAAGACGTTCGGCTCGGCCGAGAACGAGGCGGTGATCCTGGCGGCCGACGGCACCGAGACCCCGGTCCCGTACGGCCCGAAGGAAGCCCTCGCGGACACGGTGTGGGACCTGGTCGCCCCCCGGCTGGCCGAGAATCGCCGCTGAATCCGCGCACCCTCTCCTCTTTCACCCCATCGGCCCCACAAAATCGGGCGTGTTCCCTTGACCATGTCGCCCCCGCGCGGTGATCGTCCTACCGTGAGGTGTGGTGTCCCAGGTCACGAGGGGTCCAGAAATCGAGACCGCGTGCCCGAACGCCACATACGACCGATAAACTGGCGAGTGGATCGGGCCGAGCGCAGCTCTCGGCCCTTCCGCCAATGATCAGCCAGCAGCCGCTGCAACCCCAGGGAGCGATGTGTCCCGCCGCCTGTTCACCTCGGAGTCCGTCACCGAGGGCCACCCCGACAAGATCGCTGACCAGATCAGCGACACGATCCTCGACGCGCTCCTGAAGGAGGACCCGACCTCCCGGGTCGCCGTCGAGACGCTGATCACCACCGGCTTGGTCCACGTGGCCGGCGAGGTGACGACCAAGGCGTACGCCGACATCCCCAACCTCGTCCGCAACAAGATCCTCGAGATCGGTTACGACTCGTCCAAGAAGGGCTTCGACGGCGCGTCCTGCGGCGTCTCGGTCTCCATCGGCGCGCAGTCCCCGGACATCGCGCAGGGCGTCGACACCGCGTACGAGAACCGCGTCGAGGGCGACGACGACGAGCTGGACCGGCAGGGCGCGGGCGACCAGGGCCTGATGTTCGGCTACGCCTGCGACGAGACCCCGGAGCTGATGCCGCTCCCGATCTACCTCGCGCACCGCCTCTCGCGCCGGCTGTCCGAGGTCCGGAAGAACGGCACCATCCCCTACCTCCGCCCCGACGGCAAGACCCAGGTCACCATCGAGTACGACGGCCACAAGGCCGTCCGCCTCGACACCGTCGTGGTCTCCTCGCAGCACGCCAGCGACATCGACCTCGACTCGCTGCTCGCTCCCGACATCCGCGAGTTCGTCGTCGAGCACGTCCTCAACCAGCTCGTCGAGGACGGCATCAAGCTGGACACCGACGGCTACCGCCTGCTGGTCAACCCCACCGGCCGCTTCGAGATCGGCGGTCCCATGGGCGACGCCGGCCTGACCGGCCGCAAGATCATCATCGACACCTACGGCGGTATGGCCCGCCACGGCGGCGGTGCCTTCTCCGGCAAGGACCCGTCCAAGGTCGACCGCTCGGCCGCCTACGCCATGCGCTGGGTCGCCAAGAACGTGGTCGCGGCCGGCCTCGCCGCCCGCTGCGAGGTCCAGGTCGCCTACGCCATCGGCAAGGCCGAGCCGGTCGGTCTCTTCGTCGAGACCTTCGGCACCGCCACCATCGACACGGACAAGATCGAGCAGGCCATCACCGAGGTCTTCGACCTCCGCCCGGCCGCGATCATCCGCGACCTCGACCTGCTCCGCCCGATCTACTCGCAGACCGCCGCCTACGGCCACTTCGGCCGTGAGCTGGAGGACTTCACCTGGGAGCGGACCGACCGCGTCGAGGCGCTCAAGAAGGCCGCGGGCCTGTAAGCAGCTTCACCGTCCCGGCCCCGGCCCCGTACCGCCCCGCGGTACGGGGCCGGCGGCGTTCCCGGCCCGGCGGCGGCCGCGCCCGGGCCCGGGCCCGTTGTCGGTGCGGTCTGCTAAGACTGGTGCTGTGAGCAGTGAGAACGGGCGGGATCCGGGGGAGCGGGGCGAGCAGCTGGCCCTCATCAGGGAGACCGTCCGGGAGACCAGGGCGGAGCGCGCCAAGCCGCGGACGTGGCGGGGCGCGCAGCTCGCCGATGCCCTGCCGGTGGCCCGGGTCCTGGTCGACAAGGGCCCGGTCCATCTCGACAAGCTGTGGGACTACGCCGTCCCCGCCGCCATGGACGCCGACGCCCGCCCCGGCGTCCGGGTCCGGGTGCGGTTCGGCGCGGGGACCGGCCGGGTGCGCGAGGGCCGGCGCGAGGGCGGCGGACTGCTCGACGGCTATCTCGTCGAGCGGATCGCGGAGTCCGACTACCGCGGCCCGCTGGCCGCGCTCGCCCAGGTCGTCTCGCCCGAGCCGGTGCTCAGCCCGGAGCTGCTGGCGCTCTGCCGGGCGGTGGCCGACCGGTACGCCGGTTCGCTCGCCGACGTCCTCCAGCTGGCCGTTCCACCGCGCCACGCCAAGGCGGAGGCGGAGTGCTTCCCCGAGCCGCCGCCCCCGCCCGCGCCGCCCGCCCCGGGCAGTTGGGCGCGCTATCCGGACGGCCCGGCGTTCCTGGACGCCCTCGCGCGCGGTGGCGCGCCGCGGGCCGTGTGGAGCGCGCTCCCCGGGCCGCGGTGGCCCGGGGAGCTGGCCGCGGTGGTGGCGGCGACCCTGGCGTCCGGCCGTGGCGCCCTGGTCGTGATGCCCGACGGACGGTCGGCGGCGCGGGTGGACGCGGCGCTGACCGAGCTCGTGGGGCAGGGGCTGCACACGCTCCTGGTGGCCGATTCCGGCCCCGAGGAGCGGTACCGCCGCTGGCTGGCCATACGCCGCGGCGCGGTCCGGGCCGTCATCGGCACCCGTGCCGCGATGTACGCCCCGGTCGCCGACCTCGGCCTCGTCGCCATCTGGGACGACGGCAACTCCAGCCACAGCGACACCAACGCCCCGCATCCGCACGCCCGGGACGTCCTCCTGCTCCGCGCGGTGCACGAGAAGGCCGCCTGCCTGGTCGGCGACCTGGGCCGCACGGTCGAGGCCACCCAGCTCGTCGAGAACGGCTGGGCCCGGCCGCTGGAGGCCGGCCGCGAACAGCTCCGCACGGCCGCCCCGTTGATCCGTACCGTCGACGACGTGCAGGCCGCGCGCGACGAAGCGGCACGGGTGGCCCGGCTGCCGACGCTCGCCTGGCAGACGGCCCGCGCCGGGCTGGCCCGCGGCCCGGTGCTGGTGCAGGTGCCCCGGAGGGGCTACGTCCCCCGGCTGGCCTGCGAGCGCTGCCGGGAGCCGGCCCGCTGCCGGCACTGCGCCGGACCACTGGAGGCGCGGAGCAACGACACCGCGCTGTGCTGCGGTTGGTGCGGCCAAGAGACCCCGGACTGGCACTGCGCCGAGTGCGGTGGCACCCGGCTGCGGGCGCAGATCGTCGGCGCCCGCCGTACGGCCGAGGAGCTGGGCCGGGCCTTCCCGGAGGTGCCGGTGCGCACCTCCGGCCGGGACCACGTCCTGGATTCGGTCCCGGACCGCCCCGCCCTCGTCGTCTCCACCCCCGGTGCCGAGCCGGTCGCCGAGGGCGCCGGGTACGCGGCGGCGCTGCTGCTCGACGGCTGGGCGCTGCTGGGGCGGGCGGACCTGCGGGCCGGGGAGGAGGCGCTGCGCCGCTGGCTGGGCGCCGCGGCGCTGGTGCGCGGCCAGGCGGAGGGCGGCACGGTCGCGGTGATCGCGGAGCCGACGCTGCGGCCGGTGCAGGCGCTGGTGCGCTGGGACCCGGCCGGGCACGCGCTGCGCGAGCTGGCCGAGCGGGCCGAGCTGGGGTTCCCGCCGGTGTCCCGGATGGCGTCGGTGACCGGCCGGCCCGAGGACGTCGCCGAGCTGCTGCGGGCGGCCGAACTCCCTTCGGGCGCCGAGGTGTTGGGGCCGGTGCCGCTGCCGGTGCCGGACCCCGGGCGGCCGCGTCGGCCGGGCGATCCGCAGCCCGGCGAGCAGTGGGAGCGGGCGCTGGTCCGGGTCCGGCCGGGCCAGGGCGCGGCGCTCGCCGCGGCGCTCAAGGCGGCGCGGGCGGCCAGGCTGGTCAAGCGGGAGGGGGCGGCGGTGCGGGTCCGGATCGATCCGCCGGACCTGGGGTGATCGCGCGCGGGGCGCCGTAGTTGAGGGGCCCGTGCCTGCGCTGCGGGGTGCCGGGGCCCGCGGTACGGAGGCGGGCATGACGCCGCCCCGGAACCGAGGTCGGCGGGCGGTCCCGGGGCGCTGGCGAGGATGCCGGGCGGCCGGCGTGGGGGAGGGTTTCAGCCGTTGCGCGGGCCGGGGAAGGCGCCCGGACGGGTCGGCTCTTCGCGGGCGGCCGCGGAGGACTGGCCGGGCATGGAGCGAGCGGCGGGCACGGACGGCGCGCCGGACAGCCCGCTGGTCACGCTCACCGCGCGGGTCGCGGAGGACTCCGGCGTACGCACCGCGGGCTCGGCCGCGCCGTCCGCGGCGGGCTGGGCGGCGGCCCGGCGGGCGCCGTAACGGCGGTGCACCGCCTGCTTGGTGACGCCGAGCGCGGAGCCCACCGCGTCCCACGAGAACCCCAGCGAACGGTCGAAGTCGACCGCGGCCGTGACGAGCGTCTCGACGCTGTCCCGCAGTTCCTGGGCAAGGCGCACGGTCGGCGCCGGCGCGCGTCCGTAGACGACGAAGCCCGCGGACGGACCCGTGCGCCGCGGCCGGTAGACGTTGCCCAGCTGAGCGGTCAGCGTGCGCAGTGCGTCCACCTGCCGGCGGACCCGCTCGATGTCCCGCACCAGGAGATGCAGGCTGGCGCGTGCCTGGGCGTCGTGGGTTGCGTGGTCGGCCATGAGCAAGCCTCTCGAACCGGCGTGGAATGAAGAAAAGGAAAACGATCGGGCCGCCTCGGCGGCCCGCTTCGGGTCAATGCTGTTTGACCAACGCGACAGGAGCGGCTCTGGTCACGGTATGGGGGCGTACGAGCTTCCGTGCGAGGCGCGGGAAATGTCGTACGCCCCCTGAAGCGGCGCTCCCGGGCCGGGGCAAGGCCCCTAGACTGGTGCGTCGTTCCGCTGCGTGTGAGAGGTAGTCCGCCACCCATGAGGCTTGTCTTCGCCGGCACCCCCGAGGTCGCCGTCCCCTCCCTCGATGCCCTGATCGCCTCCGACCGGCACGAGGTCGTGGCCGTCGTGACCAGGCCCGACGCGCCCGCGGGACGCGGCCGGAAGCTGGTCGCCAGCCCGGTCGCGGAGCGTGCGGAGGAGGCCGGCATCGAGGTGCTCAAGCCCGCCCGCCCGCGGGACGAGGACTTCCTGGCCCGGCTGCGGGAGATCGCCCCGGACTGCTGCCCGGTGGTCGCCTACGGCGCCCTGCTGCCCAAGGTGGCGCTCGACGTTCCCGCCAGGGGGTGGGTGAATCTGCACTTCTCGCTGCTGCCGGCCTGGCGCGGCGCGGCACCGGTGCAGCACGCGGTGCTGGCCGGTGACGAGGTCACCGGCGCCTCGACCTTCCAGATCGAGGAGGGGCTCGACTCCGGCCCGGTCTACGGGGTGTTGACCGAGGAGGTCCGGCCGACCGACACCAGCGGTGATCTGCTCACCCGGCTCGCGTTCGCCGGCTCCGGTCTGCTCGTCGCGACCATGGACGGCATCGAGGACGGCAGCCTGACGCCGGTGCCGCAGCCCGCCGAGGGCGTCTCCCTCGCGCCGAAGATCGAGGTCGAGGACGCCAAGGTGGACTGGGCGGCGCCGGCCCTGCGGGTCGACCGGGTGATCCGCGGCTGTGCGCCGGCGCCCGGCGCCTGGACGGTCTTCCGCGGCGAGCGCCTGAAGCTGATGTCCGCCACCTCCGCCGCGGGCCACGCCGAACTCTCCCTCGCACCCGGCGCGCTCGCCGTCACCAAGAAGGCGGTGTACGTCGGCACCGGCAGCCACCCGGTCGAACTGGTCTGGGTGCAGCCGCAGGGCAAGAAGCCGATGCGGGCCGCGGACTGGGCGCGCGGCGTACGCATCGAGGCGGGCGAACGGCTCGGCGGCTGACGCCCACGGGGCCCGGCGTGGCCCCGTGGATCCCAGTGGGTGGAATTCCCGGGCCGGTCGTCCGGGGCGGTTTGTATCCTCGGCGGCGCCACCTGAACGACGCGCCGCCCCCGCGGTGCGGCCCCTGGGAAAGGAAGCACCATGACCACCGAGCTGAGCCCCGACGCGCCGGCCGGTCTCGTCGAGCGGGCCCGCCAGGACTACCAGGAACTCGCCGGACGGGGGCTCTCGCTCAACCTCACCCGCGGCAAGCCGGCCCCGGAACAGCTCGACCTCGCCACGGACCTGCTGAGCCTGCCCGGCGGACGGCACACCTCCGCCGACGGCACGGACGTGCGCAACTACGGCGGGCTGCAGGGCCTGCCCGAGCTCCGGGAGATATTCGCCGGGCTGCTCCAGGTCCCGGCCGGGCAGCTGCTCGCGGCCGGCAACTCCAGCCTGGAGCTGATGCACGACTGTCTGGTGCACGCCCTGCTGGGCGTGCTGCCGGGCGCCGCGTCGCGCTGGGCGGACCAGGAGCGGATCGCGTTCCTGTGTCCGGTGCCCGGCTACGACCGGCACTTCGCGCTCTGCGAGCGGTTCGGGATCGAGATGATCCCGGTGCCGATGACCGACGAGGGCCCGGACATGGAGACCGTGGAGCGGCTGGTCGCCGAGGACTCCGCGATCAAGGGCATCTGGTGCGTACCGAAGTACAGCAACCCGACCGGCGTCAGCTACAGCGACGCGACCGTGGCGCGGCTCGCCGCCATGCCCACCGCCGCCCCCGACTTCCGGATCTTCTGGGACAACGCGTACGCCGCCCACCACCTCACCGACGAGCCGGTCGAGATCGCCGACCTGCTCGTCGCCTGCGCCGAGGCCGGCCACCCGGACCGGGCGTTCGTCTTCGGTTCCACTTCGAAGATCACCGCGGCCGGCGCCGGTGTCGCCTTCTTCGGCTCCTCGCCCGCGAACGTGACGTGGCTGCTCGGCCACAACGCCAAGCGGTCGATAGGCCCCGACAAGGTCAACCAGCTGCGGCACGTGATGTTCCTGCGCGACGCCGACGGGGTGCGCGCCCACATGGAGCGCCAGCGCGCCCTGCTCCGGCCCAAGTTCGAGGCGGTGGGCCGGATCCTGCAGAAGGAGCTCGGCGGCACCGGGCTCGCGACCTGGACCACGCCCCGGGGCGGGTACTTCGTGACCCTGGAGGTGCCGGACGGCTGCGCCAAGGAGGTCGTCCGCAAGGCCGCCGAGGCGGGCATCGTGCTCACCCCGGCCGGCGCCACCCACCCGTACGGCGACGACCCGCGCGACGCGGTCATCCGGATCGCGCCCAGCTACCCCGGCCTCGCGGAGCTGGAGCAGGCGATCGAGGGGCTCGCCGTCTGCGTCCGGCTCGTGGGCTACGAGCGGCGGGCCGCGTAGCGAAGGCGTACCGCCGGGGTCCCGGGGCCGCGCAGGGAGGCGTGCTGCGCGGCCCGGGCCCGGGCAGGGAGGCGTTCTGCGGCAGCCCCGGGCCCGCGTAGGCTGGGACGGATCCCTCATCCGGGACCCCCAGACCGCATGTCGTATCCGGAGCACCTTTTCTGTGAGCCAGCCCCAGCCCCGCCGCCGTCCCGGCAAGCCGCACCGCCGTCCGAAGAAGGACCCGGTCAGGATCCTCGCGTTCGAGGCGCTGCGGGCCGTCGACGAGCGGGACGCCTACGCGAACCTCGTCCTGCCGCCGCTGCTGCGCAAGGCGCGCGAGGGCGGGGACTTCGACGCCCGGGACGCGGCGCTGGCGACCGAGCTGGTCTACGGCTCGCTGCGGCGGCAGGGCACGTACGACGCGATCATCGCCCAATGCGTGGACCGGCCGTTGCGCGAGGTCGACCCGCCGGTCCTGGACGTGCTCACGCTCGGCGCCCACCAGCTGCTCGGCACCCGCATCCCCACGCACGCCGCGGTCAGCGCGAGCGTCGAGCTGGCACGGGTGGTGCTGGGTGACGGGCGCGCCAAGTTCGTCAACGCGGTGCTGCGCAAGGTCGCGGCGGACGACCTGGACGGCTGGCTGGCGCGGATCGCCCCGGACTACGACGAGGACCCCGAGGACCACCTCGGCCTGGTGCACGCGCACCCCCGCTGGATCGTCTCGGCGCTGTGGGACGCCCTCGGCGGCGGCCGCGCCGGCATCGAGGACCTGCTGGAGGCGGACAACGAGCGCCCCGAGGTGACGCTGGTGGCGCGGCCCGGCCGGGCCACCGCCGAGGAGCTGCTGGCCGCGGCCGGCGAGCGGGGCGCGCTGCCGGGCCGCTGGTCGCCGTACGCGGTCCGGCTCGCCGAGGGCGGTGAGCCCGGCGCGCTGGACGCGGTGCGCGAGAACCGTGCCGGCGTGCAGGACGAGGGCAGCCAGCTGGTCGCCCTGGCCCTGGCGAACGCGCCCGTCGAGGGCACCGACCGGGCCTGGCTGGACGGCTGCGCCGGCCCCGGCGGCAAGGCCGCGCTGCTGGCCGCGCTGGCAGCCGAGCGCGGCGCCGCCCTGCTGGCGTCGGAGAAGCAGCCGCACCGCGCCCGCCTGGTCGCCCGGGCCCTGGCCGGCAACCCCGGCCCGTACGCGGTCGTCACCGCCGACGGCACCCGCCCCGCCTGGCGCCCCGGCAGCTTCGACCGGGTCCTGATGGACGTCCCGTGCACCGGCCTGGGCGCGCTCCGCCGGCGCCCGGAGGCCCGCTGGCGCCGTAGCCCCGAGGACCTCGACGGCTTCGCCCCGCTCCAGCGCGAGCTGCTGCGCCAGGCGCTCGCCGCGGTGCGCGTCGGCGGCGTGGTCGGCTATGCGACCTGCTCGCCGCACCCGGCCGAGACCCGGGCCGTGGTGGACGACGTCATCAAGGGCCGCGGCGGCCCGGCCGTGGCGGTCGAATGGGTCGACGCCCGCCCGCTGATGCCCGGCGTCCCCGCCCTCGGCGACGGCCCGGACGTCCAGCTCTGGCCCCACCTGCACGGCACCGACGCGATGTACCTGGCCCTGCTGCGCCGCACCGGCTGACCCGGTCGCGCCTGCTGCGGCGTCCCATCGTGGACTAAGGAGAGGTGGCAGCGGGACGAGCGGGGAGTCCGGACGGCGCGAACGCGCCGAGGAACTGCGGAACTCCCTTGCCGGCGGGGCGCGTTGAGAGATCCATCCGCTGGACAGCGAGGAGGCGCGCCCGCCGGTACGGAGCGGAGGGTTCGAGTCCACCGCCGGGATCCGGGGAGCGGGGTGGGCCGGGGGCCGGCCGGCCCCCGGCGCCGCCCGCCTCCGCCCGCTCCGGGGCGGGGCGCCATACTGGGGGCATGGCCTTGATCAACCCCAGCATCCTGTCCGCAGACTTCGCCCGGCTCGCCGAGGAGGCGAAGGCCGTCGAGGGCGCCGACTGGCTGCACGTCGACGTGATGGACAACCACTTCGTGCCGAACCTCACGCTCGGTGTGCCGGTCGTCGAGTCGCTGCGCAAGGCGACGGAGACCCCGCTCGACCTGCACCTGATGATCGAGGACCCGGACCGCTGGGCGCCGCAGTACGTCGAGGCCGGGGCCGGGTCGGTGACCTTCCATGCCGAGGCGGCCGCCGCGCCGGTGCGGCTGGCGCGGGAGATCCGGGCCAAGGGGGCGCGGGCGTCGATGGCGCTCAAGCCGGCCACCCCGATCGAGCCGTACGAGGACCTGCTCCCCGAGCTCGACATGCTGCTGATCATGACCGTGGAGCCCGGCTTCGGCGGCCAGGCGTTCCTGGACATCATGCTGCCCAAGATCCGCCGCACCCGTGAGCTGATCTCCCGGCACGGCCTCGAACTGTGGCTCCAGGTGGACGGCGGGGTCTCCGACGCCACCATCGAGCGGTGCGCGGAGGCCGGCGCCGACGTCTTCGTGGCCGGTTCCGCGGTCTACGGCGCGGACGACCCCGCCAAGGCGGTGCGGGATCTGCGTGAGAAGGCCGAGGCGGCGGCCGCGGGGGCCGGCTGGGCCTGCGCCCACTGAATTCCGGCCAACGGGGGCGGGCGGCAAGGCCGTTGCCGGCCACGGGAAGGGCCCCGTGGCGTGGCCGAGCCGCCAATTGTCCGTGGCGCCACCGAGCGTTCACGAGGGTCGCGGCGGTCAAGGTCCCCGTTGCCGCCGGGTTTCTGAAAGGATGAGCAAAGACTCGATCAGATGCGCAAAAGGGGAGAATTTCGTGGTAGCCAGCCGCCCACAGTCCGGAATGGGCCCTGCCGAGCTGGTGCAGGCCGCGGCCATGGCCCGCCGTTTCTATCTCGAGGGCAAGTCGAAGATCCAGATCGCGGAGGAGTTCGGCGTCAGCCGGTTCAAGGTCGCCCGGGTGCTGGAGACCGCACTGGAGCGTGATCTCGTACGGATCGAGATCCGGGTGCCCTCCGAGCTGGACGCCGAGCGCTCCGACGCGCTGCGGGCCCGCTACGGCCTGCGGCACGCGGTGGTCGTCGAGTCGCCCGCGGACGCTCCCCCCGCCTTCGGTGGCCAGACCGCGCCCGAGGACGCCGCGGACCCGGAGAACCTCGGTGAGGTCGCCGCCGACCTGCTCGGCGAGCTGGTCACCGAGGGCGATGTGCTCGGGCTCGCCTGGGGCCGTTCGACCATCCACATGGCGGCCGCGCTGCACCGGCTGCCGCCCTGCACGGTCGTCCAGCTGACCGGCGTCTACGACGCGGGCACCGCCGACCGCGGCTCGGTCGAGGCGGTGCGCCGCGCGGCCGACGTCGCCGGCGGCGAGGCGCACCCGATCTACGCGCCGATGCTGCTGCCCGACTCGGCGACCGCCGAGGCGCTGCGCCGGCAGACCGGCATCGCCCGCGCCTTCGACTACTTCGACAAGGTCACCGTGGCCTGCGTCTCCATCGGCTCCTGGGAGCCGGGCGTCTCCACGGTCTACGACATGCTGTCCGAGGAGGAGCGCGAGCACTACGCCTCGCTGGGCGCGGCCGCCGAGATGTCCGCGCACCTCTTCGACGCCGAGGGCCGGCGGATCGGCCGGGACCTGGGCGAGCGGTGCATCACCGTCGAGGCGGACCGGCTGCGCCGCATCCCGGAGGTCGTGGCCATCGCGGGCGGCCGGCGCAAGGCCGCGGCGATCGGCGCCGTGCTGCGCTCCGGGCTCGTGACGAGCCTGGTCACGGACACCGCGGCGGCCGACCACCTGCTGCTGGAGACCGGCCCCGGCCCGCGCCCCGCGCTGGACCGGGCGGATCCCGACGGGACCTGAGCCCGGCCGCCGCCGGGCGGCCGTACCACCCGGCGGTCACCGGCGGGCGGCCCGGGCGGGCCTGTGACAGCATCGGCCCATGGTGATCCGCCCCGCCCCGCGCCGTGCCGCCGCCGTCCTCGGCGCGCTGCTCGCCGGGCTGCTGCTCGTGCTCACCGGATGTACCACCGGCCGGGCCGGGCAGGGGAGTTCGGCCGGCCCGCCGCACTCCACCACCGCCGGCACCTCCCGCGGGGCCGCGCCGTCCCGCGTACCGGCCCGGGCGTCCGGCATGCCGGTCGTCACGGGCGCCGGGCTCCCCGCCCAGGCGCGTGACACGCTGCGGCTCGTCGACGCCGGCGGGCCGTTCCCGTACCCGCAGGACGGGACCGTCTTCGGCAACCGCGAACGGCGGCTGCCGCCGCACCCGCGCGGCTACTACCACGAGTACACGGTCCGCACCCCGGGCTCGCCGGACCGCGGTGCCCGCCGGCTGATCACCGGCCGCGGCCACGAGACGTACTACACGGCCGACCACTACCGGACCTTCGAGGCGGTGCTGCGATGACCGGGCCGGAGCCGGCGGCCGTGCCGCGGCCGCTCGCGGCGGTGCTCGACGGGCGGACGCCGCCCGGGGTGCTGCCCTGGCCCGCCGACCGGCCGGTGGCCGAGGCGCTGGCCGCCGCGCGGGAGGCCGGCTGGACCGGTGCCGTGCTGGACCTGGAGGGCGTCGCGGACAAGGCCGCCTTCATGGACCGGTGCGCCGGCGCGCTGCGGCTGCCCGGCTGGTTCGGCCGCAACTGGGACGCGCTCGCCGACTGCCTGACCGACCTGTCCTGGTGCCCGGCCGACCGCGGCCGGCTGCTGGCCCTCACCGGCTGGCAGGGCTACGCCGCCGCCGTGCCCGAGGACTGGGCCGTGGTGGAGTCCGTCCTGGCCGACGCGGTGGGCTTCTGGCGCGACAGCGGCACCGGGCTGGCGGTGGTCCTGGCCAGGGGCCGCGGCCGCCGGCAGGCGCCCTGAGGCCGGACCCGGGCGGTCCCTCCGCGGCCCTCTTGGCGGATCGCACACATGGCCCAGCAGGGGCTAGGACAATCGTATGAGCCCTGGTCAGGGCCCGTATCCTGGGCTATATGCGATTCCTGAATCCGAAGAACGGCGCGCTCGAAGAGAGTTCTTCGGTGCCTTACGACCTGACCTACGACGATGTGTTCATGGTGCCCGGCCGCTCCGCCGTGGGCTCCCGCCAGGGCGTCGACCTGGCCACGCCCGACGGGACGGGAACCACCATCCCGCTGGTGGTCGCCAACATGACGGCGATCGCCGGCCGCCGGATGGCCGAGACCGTCGCCCGCCGTGGTGGCCTGGTCGTCATCCCGCAGGACATCCCGATCGACGTCGTCACCGACGTCGTGACCTGGGTCAAGCGCCGTCATCTGGTACTGGACACGCCGATCGTGCTGTCCCCGGTGGCGACCGTCGCGGACGCCCTGGCGCTGCTGCCCAAGCGGGCGCACGGCGCGGGCGTCGTCGTCGAGGGCGGCCGCCCGGTCGGCATCGTCACCGAGCACGACCTGGCCGGGGTGGACCGCTTCACCCAGGTCGCCGAGGTCATGACCAAGGACCTGCTGGTCTTCGACGCGGACATCGACCCGCGGGAGGCCTTCAACCGCCTCGACGCCGCCAACCGCAAGCTCGCGCCCGCGGTCGACGCCGACGGCATGCTGGTCGGCGTGCTGACCCGCAAGGGCGCGCTGCGCGCCACGCTGTACACCCCCGCCACCGACGCCGACGGCAAGCTGCGGATCGCGGCCGCGGTCGGCATCAACGGCGACGTGGCCGGCAAGGCCAAGGCGCTGCTGGAGGCCGGTGTGGACACGCTCGTCGTGGACACCGCGCACGGCCACCAGGAGAGCATGATCAGCGCGATCAAGGCCGTCCGGGCGCTGGACCCGCAGGTCCCGATCGTGGCGGGCAACATCGTCGCCGCCGAGGGCGTGCGCGACCTGATCGAGGCCGGCGCGGACATCATCAAGGTCGGGGTCGGCCCCGGCGCGATGTGCACCACCCGGATGATGACCGGTGTCGGCCGGCCGCAGTTCTCCGCGGTGCTGGAGTGTGCCGCCGAGGCGAAGAAGTACGGCAAGCACGTCTGGGCCGACGGCGGTGTGCGGCACCCCCGCGACGTCGCCATGGCGCTGGCCGCCGGTGCCTCCAACGTCATGATCGGCTCCTGGTTCGCCGGCACGCTGGAGTCGCCCGGCGACCTCCAGCACACCGCCGACGGCCGTCCGTACAAGGAGAGCTTCGGCATGGCCTCCGCCCGTGCGGTGCAGCGCCGGACGAGCGAGGAGTCGTCCTACGACCGGGCCCGCAAGGCGCTCTTCGAGGAGGGCATCTCGCACTCCCGGATGTTCATCGACCAGGCCCGGCCGGGCGTCGAGGACCTGATCGACTCGATCATCGCGGGCGTCCGCAGCTCCTGCACGTACGCGGGCGCGGCCACGCTGGAGGAGTTCGCCGAGAAGGCCGTGGTCGGCGTGCAGAGCGCCGCCGGCTACGCCGAGGGCAAGCCGCTGCACGACAGCTGGAGCTGACCCGCCACGGGCCGTTCACGGCCCTGGGGAGCGCCTGACCGGCCCCGCACCGACCGGTGCGGGGCCGGTTTGCGTTTCCGGGGTCTCGCGGGGTTTCCTGGCGCAACGGCGCAACGATCCACCGCACGGGTCGCCGGTGCGCAACGATCAGCCGTGGTTGCGCAAGGAACCTGCATTACGGCAGCTCAGCGGCGCCCCGTAAGGTCTGCGTCAGTACGTGGAGTGGCGGAGACCGCCTGCTCGGCGGTCTCCCGCACGGGACGCTTCGGCATGCCCGTTTCCTGACCGCCGTCGGTCGCCGTCACCTGACAGGCAGCGATGAAGGAGCCTCCCCAGTGTTGGAGCACGGCGCAGCCCCGCCCGCAGGGGCCAGCGACACCCGGCCGCCCTCTCCCGGCGGCCCCGGCGGCCTCGGCACCCGGCTGATGCGGCGCAAGCCGGTCGAGCGGCTGGTCGCCGAGGGCGGCAAGGGGCAGGGCGGTGAGCTCCGCCGCTCGATGGGCGTCTGGCAGCTGACCATGATCAGCATCGGTGCCACCCTCGGCACCGGCATCTTCGTGGTGCTCGGCAACGCGGTCCCGGCCGCCGGCCCCGCCGTCGTGATCTCCTTCGTGATCGCCGGCATCACCGCGCTGTTCTCGGCGCTGTCCTACGCGGAGCTGGCCGGCACCATCCCGGTCTCCGGCTCCTCGTACTCCTACGCCTACGCCACCCTCGGCGAGCTGGTCGCCTGGGTCTGCGGCTGGTGCCTGATCCTGGAGTACGGCGTCTCGGTCGCGGCCGTCGCGGTGGGCTGGGGGCAGTACCTCAACGAGCTGCTCGCCGGCACGATCGGCTTCACCCTCCCCGACGCGCTGTCCCAGCCGCCCGGCGACGGCGGCTACTTCAACCTGCCGGCGCTGCTGGTGGTCCTGCTGGCCATGGCGTTCCTGCTGGGCGGTGCCAAGGAGAGCGCCCGGGCCAACACCATCATGGTGCTGGTCAAGATAGCCGCGCTGCTGCTGTTCTGCGGCGTCGCCTTCCAGGGCATCAAGTCCGGCAACTACGCCAACTTCATGCCGATGGGCATGGCCGGTGTGAGCGCCGCGGGCGCCACCCTGTTCTTCTCGTACATCGGCTTCGACGCCGCCTCCACGGCCGGCGAGGAGGCCAAGAACCCGCAGCGCGACCTGCCCCGCGCGATCATGCTCTCGCTGGTGATCGTCACCGCGCTGTACTGCCTGGTCGCGGCGATCGCCGTGGGCGCCATGCCGTGGCAGAAGTTCAAGGGCTCCGAGGCCGCGCTGGCCGGGATCATGAAGGCGGTCACCGGGCAGAGCTGGTGGGCCGTGCTGCTCGCGTTCGGCGCGGTCATCGCCATCGCCAGCGTCGTGCTGACCGTGCTCTACGGCCAGACCCGCATCCTGTTCGCGATGTCCCGCGACGGCCTGGTGCCGAAGGCGTTCGCCAAGGTGCACGCCAAGACCGGGGTGCCGCGGGTCAACACCGTGATCGTCTCGCTGTTCTGCGGCGTGCTCGCCGCCGCGGTGCCGCTGGGCCAGCTGGCCGACGCCACCAGCATCGGCACGCTGTTCGCCTTCGCGCTGGTCAACGTGGCGGTGATCGTGCTGCGCCGGACCCGCCCGGAGATGAAGCGCACCTTCCGTACGCCGCTCTCCCCGCTGTTCCCGGCGATCGGCTTCCTGCTCTGCCTCTGGATGATGTACAGCCTGGAGCCGGTGACCTGGGTGGTCTTCGGTGTCTGGATGGTCGTGGGCCTTGTGGTCTACTTCGGTTACGGCTTGCGCCGCTCCCGATTGGCCACGTCAGAGAAGTGATCCACCCGCAGTGCGACTGAACGATCTCGACGAACGCATCGTCCACGCCCTCGCCGAGGACGCCCGCCGCAGCTTTGCCGACATCGGCCAGGAGGTCGGGCTGTCCGCCCCGGCCGTCAAGCGCCGGGTGGACCGGCTGCGGGCCGACGGCGCGATCACCGGCTTCACCGTACGGGTGGACCCGGCCGCGCTCGGCTGGGAGACCGAGGGGTTCATCGAGATCTACTGCCGCCGGAACACCTCGCCCGAGGCGATCCACCGCGGTCTGTCGCGCTACCCGGAAGTGGCGTCCGCCTCCACCGTCACCGGTGAGGCGGACGCCTTGGTCCAGGTCTTCGCCTCCGACATGCGCCACTTCGAGCGGGTGCTGGAGCGGATCGCCGGCGAGCCGTTCGTGGAACGGACCAAGTCCGTCCTGGTGCTCTCCCCGCTGCTCCGCCGGTACGGCTCGGGCGCACCCCGCTAGCGCCGGTCCGACGGATCGGGGTCGGGACGGCCCTGGCCCTCCCGGACCGCTGCGCCCGGGTCCGCCGGCACCCGCGGCGGGGTGCCGCGGGTCCGGACGATCCGCTGTGCCGAGGCGGCGATCCGCCAGCCGTCCGCGGTCCGCACCAGGGTGCTGTCGGTGTGACCCGCGGAGACGAACACCTCCTTGGAGCCGTCGGCAAGGACATGGGTGCTCAGCCGAGCCTGCTACCTCTGGCGGACTTGAGGTCAAACGCCGGGGTGAGCGGAGCGCGCCCGGGTCCGCAGACCGGCCACCGCGGCGATCCCCGCCACCAGCACCACGCCCGCCGCGATCCGGTACCCCAGCGCGGTGGCCTCGGTGAACGCGGTGGTCACCGCCGCGCCGTGCCCGGTGCCCGCGGCGAACCGCACCGACAGCACGGTCCCGACCACGGCGATCCCCAGCGCCGCCCCCAACTCCCGTGCCGCGCCCTGGAGTCCGGAGCCCATCCCCGACCGGTGGGCCGGCACCGACGCCACGATCGCATGCGACAGCGTCGGCATCGCCAGCCCCGCACCCACCGACATCACCAGCAGGAACACCAGGTACAGCGGATACGGGGTGCCGGCGCCCGCGGTGGACAGCAGCAGCAGGCCCACCACGATCAGGCCCAGCCCCGTACCCACCGCCGTGGCCTCACCGGCCTGTTGCGCCCAGCGCATGCCGTACCGCGTCACCGCCATCATCCCGAAGGCCAGCGGCACGATCGCGAACCCGGTCTGCAGCGGCGAGTAGCCCTTCACGTACTGCAGGAACTGGGCGTTGACGTAGAACAGCGCGAACATCCCGAAGAACGTCACCGCGATGCCGAGGGTGCCGGCCCGCAGCCGGGGCAGCCGGAACAGCCGGGGGTCCAGCACCGGGTGCGCGGCCCGCAGACCGTGCCGGACGAACACCGCGAACACCACCAGCGCCAGGGCGAAGGCCCCCGTCACCGCGGCCGAACCCCAGCCCAGCCCCGGGCCCTCGATGATGCCGAAGAGCAGCGCGGCCGCCCCGAGGACCAGCAGCACCGAGCCCGGCAGGTCCAGCGCGGCGGTCTGCCTCGGGACCCGCGGCGCGGCCGCGGCGACCCAGACCAGCAGGCCCAGCCCGAGCGGCACATACGCCCAGAACAGCCCCTGCCAGGGCAGGTACTCGAGGATCAGCGCGCCGCCCGCGTTGCCCGCCATGCCGCCGATGCCGAGCGCCGCGCTCCAGGCGGCGACCGCCCCGGACCGGCGGTCCGGCGGTGTCGCGTGCAGCAGGACGGACATGGTCGCCGGGACCAGCAGCGCGGCGCCCGCACCCGAGACGGCCCGGCCGGCCAGCAGCACCGGCAGGGAGCCCGCCAGCGCGCTGAGCAGCGCGCCCGTCGCGAAGACACCGAGCCCGGTCAGCAGCACGCCCTTGCGGCCGTAGCGGTCGCCCAGCGCCCCGGCGGGGATCAGCAGCCCCGCGAAGACCAGCACGTAGGTGTCGACGATCCACAGCAGCTGGGCGGCGGACGGATGCAGTCCGCTCGCCGCGATCCGGGGGATCGCGAGGTTCATCGCGGCCACCAGCGACTGCGCGACCAGCACGCAGACGCACATCGCGGCCGTCACCGACCGCCGCCGGGAGGACCTGCCGGGCGGCGTGCGAAGGGAATCGGACGGCGGGGACGGAGACAGGGTCGAGGTCATGGGCGGGACGCTAGGGTCCCCGTGGATTAACCTCAACTGCAAGGTGTGCACTCCATGATTGCGCGAAACGCAAATGTCGACCTCAACCTGCTGACGGCCCTCGACGCGCTGCTCGAGGAGGAGAGCGTGACCGCGGCCGCCGACCGCCTCGGGCTCTCCGGACCGGCCATGAGCCGCGCCCTCGGCCGGATCCGCCGCACCCTCGGCGACCCGGTCCTGGTCCGCGCCGGCCGCCACATGGTCCCCACCCCGCGCGCCCTGGAGATCAGGGCCGAGGTGCGCCGGCTGGTGGAGGGCGCCCACGGCGTGCTCACCCCGGCCACCCCCGCCGACCCGGCGCAGCTGGCCCGGGCCTTCACCATCAGCGCCAACGACCTCTTCGTGACCGCCGTCGGCCCGCGCCTCGTCGCCCGGGTCGCCGAGGAGGCCCCGCAGGTCGTGCTGCGCTTCCTCGGGGAGAGCCACGTGGACCTGCCGCTGCTCCGGGACGGCGCCGTGGACCTGGAACTCGGGGTGATCGACAGCACCGAACCGGAGATCCGTACCGAGGAGCTGTTCACCGACCGCGGGATGGCGGTGGTCCGCGACGGCCACCCGCTCACCGAGGGCCGGCTCACCGCCCGCCGCTACGCCGACGCCCCGCACCTCAACTTCACCCGCCGCGGCCGGCTCACCGGCCCCATCGACACCGCGCTGGCCGCCCTCGGGCTGCGCCGCAAGGTGATCGCCACCGTCCCCACCTTCGCCGCCTCGCTGATGATGGTCCGCGACACCGACGCGGTCGGCTTCGCCAACGAGGTGATCGCCGCCTCGACGGTCCGCGCCCTGGGCCTGCGCACCCTCCCCATCCCGCTGGACCTCCCCGACATGACCATGGAAATGGCCTGGCACCCCCGCCAGGAGGCGGACGCCGGCCACGTCTGGCTGCGCGGACTCGTCCGCCGGGTGGTCAGGGAAACCATCGCCGCCGGGCCCCCGCCGGAGGCCCGGTGACCTCCGGCGCAATGAATCGCCGCGGAGGCGCTTGAACGCGCAATGAATCGTCCGGCCGCACGCAACGGTGGCGCCTTGTCCGGAATCGTCACCGCCCCGTACCGTCAATGCGTCCCGCCCGAACCGTCCGCCGAGGGGTCCCATGACATCGCTGCACACCGCCCTGCTCCAGAGTTCGGGCCGGCCCGGCGATGTCGCCCACAATCTGCAGGTGCTGGCGGACGCGGCCCGCGCGGCCGCCGCGCAGGGCGCCGGGCTGCTCGCCGCGCCCGAGATGTTCCTCACCGGCTACGCCATCGGCGCCGACGTGCCCAAGCTCGCCGAGCCCGCCGACGGCCCGTCCGCTGAGGCCGTCGCCCGGATCGCCGCCGACCACGGTCTGGCGATCGCCTACGGCTTCCCCGAGCGGGACGGCGACACGGTCTACAACGCGGTCCAGCTGATCGACGCCGGGGGCGAGCGCCTCGCCACGTACCGCAAGACCCACCTCTTCGGCTGCTTCGAGCGCGAGTGGTTCACGCCGGGCGACCGGCCGGTCGTCCAGGCCGAGCTCGGCGGCCTCCGCGTCGGCCTGATGATCTGCTACGACGTGGAGTTCCCGGAGAACGTCCGGGCGCACGCGCTGGCCGGCACCGATCTGCTGCTGGTGCCCACCGCGCAGATGCACCCGTTCCAGTTCGTCGCGGAATCGCTGGTCCCGGTCCGCGCCTTCGAGAACCAGATGTACATCGCGTACGTCAACCGCACCGGTGCGGAGGGGGAGTTCGAGTTCGTCGGGCTCTCCACGCTCGCCGGCCCGGACGGCGTCGCCCGGGCCCGCGCCGGCCGCGGCGAGGAGCTGGTCTCCGCCGACGTCGACCCGGCGTTCCTCGCCGCCTCCCGCGAGACCAACCCCTACCTGCGCGACCGGCGCCCGGAGCTGTACGCGTCCCTGGTCTGACCCTCCCCCCACCGCCCCGCCCACGCCGCATCGTCAGCTTTTCCCTGCAAGGAGTCCGTACCCCATGACGTCCACGGTGCCCCCCGCCGTCCCGCACACCGAAGCGCAGCCGCCGATCACCATGTTCGGCCCGGACTTCCCGTACGCGTACGACGACTTCCTCGCCCACCCGGCGGGCCTCGGCCAGATACCGGCGACCGAGCACGGCACCGAGGTCGCGATCATCGGCGGCGGCCTCTCCGGCATCGTCACCGCCTACGAGCTGATGAAGATGGGCCTCAAGCCCGTCGTCTACGAGGCGGACCAGATCGGCGGGCGGCTGCGGACCGTCGGCTTCGACGGCTGCGACGAGAGCCTGAACTGCGAGCTGGGCGCGATGCGGTTCCCGCCGTCCTCGACGGCGCTGCAGCACTACATCGACCTGGTGGGCCTGACCACCAAGCCGTTCCCCAACCCGCTGGCCGAGTCGACCCCGTCGACCGTCGTCGACCTCAAGGGCGAGTCGCACTACGCCGAGACCCTGGACGACCTGCCCCCGGTCTACCGCCAGGTCGCCGAGGCGTGGAACGCCTGCCTGGACGAGGGCGCCGACTTCTCCGACATGAACCAGGCCATGCGCGAGCGCGACGTGCCGCGCATCCGCGAGATCTGGGCGAAGCTCGTCGAGAAGCTCGACAACCAGACCTTCTACGGCTTCCTCTGCGACTCCGACGCCTTCAAGTCCTTCCGCCACCGCGAGATCTTCGGTCAGGTCGGCTTCGGCACCGGCGGCTGGGACACCGACTTCCCGAACTCCATCCTGGAGATCCTGCGCGTCGTCTACACCGAGGCCGACGACCACCACCGCGGCATCGTCGGCGGCTCCCAGCAGCTGCCGCTGCGCCTCTGGGAGCGCGAGCCGGCCAAGATCGTGCACTGGGCGCCGGGCACCTCGCTGTCCACCCTGCACGACGGCACGCCGCGCCCGGCCGTGACCCGGCTGCACCGCACCGCCGGCAACCGCGTCACCGTCACCGACGCCTCCGGCGACATCCGCTCCTACAAGGCGGTCGTCTTCACCGCCCAGTCGTGGATGCTGCTCTCCAAGATCGCCTGTGACGACGAGCTGTTCCCGATCGACCACTGGACGGCGATCGAGCGCACCCACTACATGGAGTCGTCCAAGCTCTTCGTCCCCGTCGACCGGCCGTTCTGGCTGGACAAGGACGAGGACACCGGCCGCGACGTGATGTCCATGACGCTGACCGACCGGATGACCCGCGGGACCTACCTGCTGGACAACGGCCCGGACCAGCCGGCCGTCATCTGCCTCTCGTACACCTGGTGTGACGACAGCCTCAAGTGGCTGCCGCTGGACGCCAACGAGCGGATGGAGGTCATGCTGAAGTCGCTCGGCGAGATCTACCCGAAGGTCGACATCCGCAAGCACATCATCGGCAACCCGGTCACCGTCTCCTGGGAGAACGAGCCCTACTTCATGGGCGCGTTCAAGGCCAACCTGCCCGGCCACTACCGCTACCAGCGGCGGCTGTTCACCCACTTCATGCAGGACCGCCTCCCCGAGGACAAGCGCGGCATCTTCCTCGCCGGCGACGACATCTCCTGGACCGCCGGCTGGGCCGAGGGCGCGATCCAGACCGCGCTGAACGCGGTGTGGGGCGTGATGCACCACCTCGGCGGCACGACCGACGCCACCAACCCGGGCCCGGGCGACGTCTACGACGAGATCGCCCCGGTCGAACTGCCGGAGGACTGACCCCCGGTTCCTCCCCCGGGGGCTTCCCCCGCCACGAGCCCGCGCGGGCGGCCGGTCAGACCCCGGCCGCCCGCGCAGCCGCGTAGACCTCCGCCGCGAGGTCCTTGAGCTCCTCGGCGTCCCGGGCGTGGCCCTGCAGATCGATCAGGATCTCCTCCACGCCCACCGCGGCGTGCGCGGCCAGGTCCTCCACGATCTGCGCCACGCTGCCCTGGAACGGCCTGCGGTCCGGGCCCTCGTACGGAGCGCCGGTGTGCGTGGTGTTCACCCGCAGCACGCTCTGCACCGGCTCCTTGCGGCCCCGTTCGGCGGCCACCTCCTGCAGCCGCTTCCACTGCCCGGCGAGCTGCTCCGCGCCCATGCCGACCGGCATCCAGCCGTCCGCCCGGTCCACCAGCCGGCGCAGCGCCCGCGGGCTGTTGGCGGGCAGCAGGATCGGCAGCGGCCCCTTCGGCTTGGGCCCGACCTCGGACGGGGCGATGGTGGTCAGCTCGCCGTCGTACGCCACCGGGTCCGGGCCCCACACCGCGCGGCAGACGTCGATCAGCTCGTCGAGGACCTTTCCGCGCTTCTCGAACGGGGCGACCGCGGCGGCCGCGTACTCGTCCAGCGACCAGCCGGTCCCCAGGCCCGCGACCACCCGGCCGCCGCTCGCCGCGTCCAGCGAGGCCAGCCCGCGGGCCAGCTGGAACGGCACGTGCAGCGGGGCGATCAGCACGCTCGTGCCCAGCCGGGCCCGCCGGGTGGCGCCCGCGGCCAGGGCCAGCGTCACCAGCGGGTCGGCGACCGAGCGGTACTGCTCGGGCCAGGGCAGCCCCGGGATGTTGTACAGGCCCTGGGTGGCGGGCTCCGGGAACAGGATCCGCTCGAAGACCCACAGGCTCTCGTAGCCGGTCTCCTCCGCGGCCCGGGCCACGTCGGGCACGTCCCGTCCGATGTCGTACTGCCGCATCTGCGGAAGGCTCAGACCGAGTCGGATGGCCATGCAGCGCACTCCTTCGTGGGGGTGTCAGGTGTCGCGTCGTTCCGTTCCGCTGTCCCTCTGCACCGTCAACCTACCTTCCAGGCAAGGGAGTTCACAGGCGTTGACCAGGGGGACGGCGGGCGGGGTCAGCCGGGCAGCGGGGTCAGCAGCATCCGGCCCACCAGGCCGACGCCGGCGTCCAGCCGCTCGGTGAACTCCTCCGCCACCTCCGGCAGCCGGCGCACGCCCCACAGGGCCCGGGCCGCCACCCAGGCGCCGTCCCGGGCCTTGTCCAGGCTCCAGGATCCGATCAGATGGGTCAGCGGATCGGCGATGTCGAGCAGGTCGGGGCCGGGCATCAGCTGCTCGCGGATCCGCTCCTCCAGGCTCGTCAGCACTCCGCCCACCCGGTCGAAGTCGCCCTCCAAGGCCGCCGGTTCGCACTCCAGCGCCCGGCAGGTGTCCAGCACGGCGAGCGCGAGGTCGTGGCCGATGTGCGCGTTGATCCCGGCCAGGGCGAACTGCAGCGGGTGGACATCGGGGTGGCGGCGCAGCTGGAGGAGCGGACGCCAGCAGGCCGGTGGCCGCAGCCCGGCGGCCGCGGCGTCCACCGCGGCGAAGTAGCGCCGGGCGAACCGGACGTCGAGCTCCCCGGCGGCCGCCGGGTCCCGGAAACCGCCGTCACCGAGGCGCCGCGCCACCGCCTCGGTGACGGTCAGGTACACACCGTTGAAGACGGCCACCCCGTCCCCGTCGGGCAGCGCCGCGTCCAGCGCCCGCATCCGCGCCAGCACCCCGGCCACGTCGCCGGGCGGCGCCTGGCGGGGCGCCGCGGAGCCGATCCGCCCCGGTTCGCCGGATTCCTGAATCGTCGTCATCCGCCCAGCGTGGCAGCTGCCTTGCGGATATCCGCGTTTCCCGGGCGGCGTTGACCGGAACGGGGTAATAATCGGCGCGCCCTCTTGTGGCTCTCCGGAGAGCCACAAGAGCGGCAACGGCCTTTGAGAAACCCATATCTTTCGCGATCCAGGAAGCGCCGCGGTGAACGTGGTGCAGAATTCCGGAGGTTGGCGCATGTCCCGAAGACGTTCCGCAGTACTCACCGCCCCGCTCCTGGCGATAGCGGCGCTGCTGACCGCAGCCGCCCCCGCCCCGGCCGCGCCGGCCGTGCCCGCCGACAAGTCCCGGGTACTGGCGAACTGGACCCAGACCAGCGCGGCCAGCTACACGCAGTGGTCCGCCGCCCGGGACCACCGGTCGAAATGGTCCGCCTACCGCTTCGACTGGAACACGGATTACTGCTCCAAGTCGCCCGACAACCCCCTCGGCTTTCCCTTCCACCTCCGCTGTGCGCGCCATGACTTCGGCTATCGCAACTACAAGCGGATGGGCACCTTCAAGGCGAACAAGGCGCGACTGGACAAGGCGCTCTACGAGGACCTGAAGCGGGTCTGCGGGGGCTACTCGGGCGCCCGCAAGGCCTCCTGCAAGGCGCTGGCCTGGACCTACTACCAGGCGGTCAAGAAGTACGGCCGCTGAGGCCCGGGGTGCCCGGGGACCTCGTGGTACGGCGCAGCGCGGCTCCCGGGGGCGTTCTTCCCCCCGGTCCTCGCCGTGCGGCGAGGTCCCCTCGCCCGGCAGCGGTGGCCCGGTCGGCAGACGCGGTTTGTCCTGACGCAGCCGTTCGACTATGAATCACCTCGGCTCTGTGACGTGCAGGGCGTCGCGGAAGTGGAGAGTGATCATGGCCGGCTTCGGGTGGAAGCTTCACGGGGACGGGCGGCACCTGAAGCCGGGGGAGGTGGTCCGGCCCGACGAGCGCCTGACCTGGGGCCGCACCATCGCGCTCGGCGCCCAGCACGTCGTCTCGATGATCGGCGCGTGTTTCGTCGCACCCGTGCTCATGGGGCTGGACCCCGGCCTCGCCCTCATGGCGTCGGGCGTGGCCACGGTGCTCTTCCTGGTGATGACCCGCGGACGCATTCCGAGCTACCTGGGTTCGTCGCTCTCCTTCGTCGGGGTGTCCGCCGTGATCGCCGGTCAGGGCGGAAACGCCGGCACGCTGACGGGCGCGATGCTCGTGGTGGGTGCCTGTCTGGCGGGCTGCGGAATCGTCATTCACCTCCTCGGCGCCCGGGTGATCCACGCGGTGCTGCCGCCCGTGGTGACCGGCGCGGTCGTGATGCTCATCGGCTTCAATCTCGCCCCGGTGACGGCGTCCACGTATTGGCCGCAGGATCAATGGACGGCTCTGGCGACCATGCTGTTCACTGGTCTCGCCCTCGTCGTCCTGCGGGGGTTCTGGTCGCGCATTGCCATTTTCCTGGGCCTGGTTTTCGGATACGTCCTGTCCTGGGTTCTCGACCGCACCGCGGGAATGATTCATTCCGCGAACGGCGCGGGGAAGGTGACCGATCACTGGCGCATTGATTTCTCCGGTGTGCAGAAGGCCGACTGGATCGGCCTCCCGACCTTCCACGCCCCGAATTTCTCGGCCTCCGCAATTCTCGTGGCGCTGCCCGTCCTGGTGGCACTGGTCGCGGAGAATGCCGGACACGTCAAGGCGGTCGGGGAAATGACCGGCGACCCCCTCGAGGACAAGATGGGCATGGCCATCGTCGCCGACGGCACGGCCACCGTTCTCTCCACCGCGGTCGGCGGCCCCGCCACCACGACGTACGCCGAGAACATCGGCGTGATGGCGGCCACCCGGGTCTATTCCACCGCGGCCTATTCCGCGGCCGCGGCCTTCGCGGTGCTGTTCGGCCTCTGCCCGAAGTTCGGCGCCGTGGTGGTCGCGATCCCCGGCGGGGTGCTGGGCGGCATCACGGTCATCCTCTACGGCATGATCGGCCTGCTGGGCGCCCAGATCTGGATCCGGAACGGGGTGGACTTCACGGTGCCGCTGAACCTCATCCCCGCGGCAACCGGCGTCATCATCGCCATCGGCGGCGTCTCGCTGAAGTTCACCGAGCACTTCGAACTCGGCGGCATCGCCCTCGGGACGCTCATCGTGCTGACCGGCTACCACTCCCTGCGCTGGCTCTCCCGGGCCGCCGGTCAGGGCCGCATGCCGCTCCTCGACGCGGGGACCAGCGGCTACGACGGGTCCGCCGACCGGAACGACGGGTCCGCCGACCGGAACGACGGACAGGCGCCCTGACCGTCCGGGGGCCGGCCGGCGTCGAACGGAGATCCGGAAGCGTAAGAGGTGCCGGAAGAGGTGCCGAAAGAGGGGAGTTAGCTCCCCTGTGTCCGCGGTGTGCCTCAGGGGATGCTTGATCCTCCTACCGCTGACAGGAAACGAGGCGACGATGAACGAGCTTGCTGCCGAGGCGGGCCCGCGGCCCGGATGGGGCGGGTCCGCCGCCCTGTTAGGGCGAGGCGTGGTGCTGACCGGACTGGCGCTGACCGAGGCCCTGCTCCTGGTCTGGGTCACCCTCGTGGTCTGTCTGGCCTGCGTCGGCGTCGGGATCCCGCTGCTGCCGGGGGCGTTGGACACCGTGCGCGCCGACGCGCGGCTCCAGCGCAGGCTCGCGCTGGGGTGGACGGGGGTGCGGGTGCCCGAGCCGTACGCGCCCGAACCGCCGGTTCAGGCCCGGCTGTCGGGCCTGCGCCGGGTGCACCGGATGATCGGCGATCCGGCCACCTGGCGTGATCTGCTCTGGCTGCTGATCAACCCCTGCATCGGGCCGGTGCTGGCGCTGCTGCCCGCGGTGGCCCTGGCGCACGGACTGTTCGGGCTGATCCTGCCGTTCATCTGGCAGCCGGTGGTGGCGAGTTGGGACAACACCTGGTTCCTCTTCCTGCCGGTCGCGAGCCTGCCCGCGGCGATCGGGGCGGCCGCCCTGGGCGTGGTGGAGATCGTGGTCTCGCTGCGGTACCTGCCCCGGCTGATGCTGCCGCTGCACGGCCGCTGGGTGCGTGCCGTACTCGGCACCTCCCGGACGGTGTTATCGGCCCGCGTCGACCACCTGACGCACTCACGGTCGGACGCGATGCGCATGCAGGCCGGGGAGATCCGCCGCATCGAACGGGACCTGCACGACGGGGCGCAGGTGCGGCTGGTCGCCCTCGGCATGACGCTCTCGGCGGCCGAGTCCCTGCTGGAGGAGAACCCGCAGGCGGCGCGCGCCCTGCTCCTGGCGGCCAAGCAGGATTCCACCAAGACGCTCAACGAGATCAGGGACCTGGTCAACGGCGTCCACCCGCCGGTGCTCGCCGACCGCGGGCTGGTCGACGCGGTGCGCACCCTCGCCCTCGGCATCCCGCTGAAGATCCAGGTCGCCGGTTCCCTGCCGGGACGGCTGCCGGAACCGGTCGAGTCCGCCGCGTACTTCTCCATCGCCGAACTCCTCGCCAACGTCACCAAGCACGCGGGGGCCCGTGAGGCGCACGTCGACATCCGGCACGCCGACGGTGCGCTGCGCGTCGCGGTGCACGACAACGGCGGGGGCGGGGCCGACCTGAGGAAGGGCAACGGTCTGAAGGGGGTCGAGCGCCGGCTGGCGGTCTTCGACGGCCCCCTCGCGATCACCAGCCCCGACGGCGGACCCACCACGGTGGCCTTCGAGATCCCCTGCGACATCGCCGACCCGACCGACGACCGAGCGGCGACGATGTGACGGTCGCGCCGCGGGGAGCGGCCCCTGCGTACCGCGGGGGGTGCTCCCCGCCGGCCCGAGGGAAGGGTGGCATGCACATGGCGTTACCTTGGCGGGGATCCGTCCGTGCGGCGCGGTGGGCCGCGGGGGATCCGGCACGGGCGGTCCGCGGCTGGCTGGTCGTCATCGGTCTGGCGGTCTCCTTCGGCACCCTGGTCCGGCCGTTCGGGGTGGCCGGCAGGTTCGGGCCCCCGGTGGCGCTGCTGGCCCTGGTCACCGGTGCCCTCGCCACCGCCGGCGGTGCGCGCCCGCGGCACCTGGCGACGCTCGGCTGGGGCGGGGGACTGGCGGCGCTCGGCTGTCTGGTGACGCCGGGCGGCGCCCCGGCCGCCGCGGTGGTGGCCCTGGTCGGCCTGGTGCTGGGCCTGGACCTGGTCCCCGCCCACATCCGCCGGTACCGGGAGGAGACCGCCCGCGGATACCGTCCCACCGCGGCGCTCACCATCGCGGCCGGCACCTCCGGGCGGGCCGTGGTGCGCTGCGCCGCACTGGTGCTGCTGACCGCGGCCGGGCTCGCGGTGACCGGAGCGCCGGTGCCGCCCGGCGTCGCGGTCGGGACGGCGGTGGTGGCCGTGGTGGCGACGGTGACGGTGACCGTCGCGGTGCCCGCCGTCGTCGTGCTCGGCGAACAGTCCCGCCGTGCCGCCCCGCGCCGCCCGTCCCGCCGGGCCGGGTCCTCCCGGGTGTCCCGGCTGCGCCGTGCGGTGATCGGCCGGGTGACGGACCGCGCGCCGGCCGCCCTCGGCCTCACCGCCGGTGTGTTCGCCGTCCTCGCCGGGGCGTTGCCCCACGCGGCCGCCGGGCCGCCGTGGCCCTGGTCGGCCGGGGGAGCGGTCCTGCTGGCCCTCACCGCGGCCGGCGCCGCGCTCGCCCTGCGCTCCTGGGTTCTCGGTCCGCTGGTCGTCCTCTCCCAGGCCCTGCTGTTCTCCGTGACGTGGGCGGTGCTCGGCGAGTCGGCGCCCGCGCTCGTCGCACCGGTCGGTCAGGGCGCACCGGCGGACCGGTGGGCACCGGTGGCCGGTTGGCTGGTGCTGTCGGCGCTCGCCCTGCCCCGGTACGTCCGGGCGGCGGGACGGATCCGGGAGAACCGGCGCCTGGGCATGCCGGCCGGCGCCGCCGCCCAGGACGGCTGCTGCCGCGCCGGGTTCCCCCTCGCCCCGGTGGCCGCCGTCCTGATGGCGGCCGGGTGCCTCCCGGGTGACGGGCCGCTGGCCCCGATGCGGTCGGCGGCCGTGGTGGCCGCGGTCTCCGCCGTCGCCGTCGAACTGCTCGTCGGCATGGTCGCCCTGCCCGCCTGGTGCGCCTGGCGCGGGGAGTACGGCGATTGCGGGGAGTCGGGCGGCGGCCCGGCGGGCTTCCTCGGACGGATCACGGGCCGGCCCACCGCGACGCGCCCCGACCGGCTGTTCTCCGGGCGGACCCGGCCCGCGTACCCGGTGAGCGGACCGACGGCCGTGCTCAGCCGTTCGTCAGTCCCGCGTCAGCGCGCTTGAGCATAGTGAGGAGGACCACGCCGGCAGGCGAGAGAACGAGGGGCGGCTCATGAGTAACCCGTTCGACGACGCAGAAGGCACCTTCCACGTGCTGGTCAACGACGAGAACCAGCACAGCTTCTGGCCGGCGTTCGCCGAGGTCCCGGAGGGCTGGCGGCCGGTGCTCTCCTCGGTGACCCGGCAGGAGGCCGCCGGTTACGTGGAGGAGCACTGGACGGACCTGGACCCCGCCCGCCTCGGTTCCCGGGGAGCCTGACGACGTGCCGGACACGACGGCGGCCATCGAGGTCGAGGGGCTGCGCAAGAGCTACAAGGACGTCGAGGTGCTGCGCGGGGTGGACCTGCGGGTGCCGGCCGGCACCGTACTGGGGCTCCTCGGTCCCAACGGCGCGGGGAAGACCACCACCGTGCGCGTGCTCAGCACCCTCGTGCGGCACGACGCCGGCACCGTCCGGGTCGCCGGGTACGACGTGGCGGGCGAGGCCCGGCAGGTGCGGCGCCGGATCGGGCTGTCCGGCCAATACGCCGCGGTGGACGAGCAGTTGACCGGCTGGGAGAACCTGACGCTGCTCGGGCGGCTGCTCGGGATGGGCCGCCGGGACGCCCGGGCCCGGGCCGGGGAACTGCTGGAACGCTTCGGCCTCGGCGCCGCGGCCGGGCGGGCGCTCGGCACCTACTCCGGCGGTATGCGCCGGCGCCTGGACCTGGCCAGCACCCTGGTGGGCCACCCGGAGGTCATCTTCCTCGACGAACCCAGCACCGGCCTCGACCCGGCCAGCCGGATCGCCCTGTGGGAGGTGGTCAGGGAACTCGTGGCGCAGGGCGTCACCGTCCTGCTGACCACGCAGTACCTGGAGGAGGCCGACCAACTGGCCGACCACATCTCGGTGATCGCGGACGGCGTGGTGGTGGCCGAGGGCACCGCCGACGCGCTCAAGCGCAAGGTCGGCCAGGAGCGGCTGGAGATCACCCTCGCCGACGCGGCGGGCCTGGCCGCGGCCCGCCGGACCCTGCGCACGGTGGTGACCGGCGAACTGACACAGGACGCGCAGCGCGGCGTGCTCGGGTGGCAGCTCGACGACGGGCTCGCCGGCATCGCCGCCGCCGCGTCGGCGCTCCACGAGGCCGGGATCGAGGTGGTCGACTTCGCGCGGCGGCGCCCGTCGCTGGACGACGTGTTCCTCGGCCTGACCGGCCGGCAGGCCGTCGACCGGCAGGGGTGAACCGGGCCGTGGCCGAAGCCCCCGTGTGCCGGGTGTGGTGGTCCCCGGCGGTCGACGATCCGGCGACCCGGGCCCTGCTCGACGCGGACGAGCGGGCCCGCCGCGAACGGCTGCACCAGGCGGCGGACCGGGCCCGTCTGACGACCGGACGGGCGCTGATCAGGACGGTGATCGGCCGGATCACCGGGACGCCGCCGCGGCGGGTGCCGTTGCACCGCCGGTGCCGGCACTGCGGCGGCCCGCACGGCAAGCCGTTCGTGCCCGGTGCCGGGGTGCGCTTCTCGCTCGCCCACGCCGGTGGCCGGGTGGTACTCGCCGTCACCGAGGGCGCGGAGCCCGGGGTGGACGTCGAGCCGGTCCCCGGCCGGTCCGTGCGGCGGCTGGCCCCGCGGGTGCTGGCCGAGGACGAGTACCGCGCCTTCCAGGCGCTCCCCGACCATCGGCGGGACCGGGCCTACGCGGTGTACTGGACGCGGAAGGAGGCGCTGCTGAAGGCGGTCGGCCTGGGCATCGTCGTGCCCAAACGCGACATCACGGTGTCCGGCCCGGGCCGTTCGGCGGCGCTCGTGGAGTGGCGGGGACCGTACGCGGCCGGGCCGTTCGCCCTGTTCGACCTGGAGCCGGGACCCGGCTACGCCGGGGCGCTGGCGGTGTGCGGCCGCTCGGCGCGGGTCGAGCAGCGGTTCCTGGAGCACCCTCTCGACGACGGCTGAGAGGCGGTCGGGCGACGCCGGCCGCCCCCCTGACGACGCCGCGTCATCCGCCGGCCAAGTCCCTTGTAGTGAAGACAGTTTGACGGTACGTCACGTGACCGATGTCTGGGGCAGGCGCGCGTCGATGGCCACGTCCTGGGTGAGGATCGCCCGCTGCAGGCTCCGCAGCTTCCGGCCCGGTTCCACGCCGAGTTCGTCCTGCAGCCAGGAGCGGACCCGCTGGAAGGTGGCGAGGGCCTCCTGCTGCCGCCCGGAACGGTAGAGCGCGACCATCAGCAGCTCCGTCAGGCGCTCGCGTTCGGGGTGTTCCAGGGCGAGCTGCTCCAGCCCGTTCACCACGCGGTAGCCGCCGCTGAGCAGCTTGGCCTCGTAGAGGTCCTCAAGGGTGCTCAGGCGCTGACTGGCCAGCCGGCTCATCTGGTTCTGACAGCGCAGGCCGCCCAGCACGTCGAGCAGCGCGTCCCCGCGCCACAGGGCGAGCGCCTCCTCCAGTACGGCGACGGCCTCGTCGGGCGCGTGCGGGAGCAGGGCCGCACCCTGGGCGGCGAGCGTGTCGAAGCGGTGGGTGTCGACCCGGGCCGGCGGGACGTCCAGCAGGTAGCCGTTGGCCGAGGTGCGCACCATCAGGGTGCCCGGCGTCCCGGTGATCCGTTCCAGGGCGTCGCGCAGGCGGTGGACCCCGGCCTGCAGCGCGTTCTTCGGGTTCTTCCAGGGCCGGTCGGTGAGGAGTTCGTCGATGAGGAAGTCGATGGAGACGACCTCTCCGGCGGAGAGGGCGAGCACGGCGAGCAGGGCCCGGGCGCGGTTCGGCCCGACGCCGTAGGACCTCCCCCGATGGGCGACCTGTAAGGGGCCCAGTAATCCGACCGACACCTCGCCCGTGTCCATGTTGTCCCCGTTCAGGATGTGCGGAGCCATCTGTCTTCCATTCTTCTTCTCCCGGTGGTCAGCGTTCGGCGCCTACTCCCTGTACTCGGCATGCGGCGTCTTCCCCCTGTACTCACTTCGGTGTCGCCGGACGGGCGCAAACGCGTGTTCTCGCCTGGTCGTTGCGGGTGCAGAACGGCGCATGCGCGGGGCATGCGACCAAGAACCACTACTTCCCCCGGAAAAACGGACGGGAGAATTCCGTGCGAGGGGCGATGAGGTCAGGCTCGCGAACGAGCGAGCCTCCGGGAGATTCCCCACTGGACAACGGTCCGGCATTGCTGCATGAGCTGGTCCCCCCTGGGCCTGAGCTGCTGACCATCACCGTGCGCGTACTACGTGCTGAGCGTGGGTCCATGCTTTTCGGCCACGCCAAGCTAACACACGCCGTACTGGTCAGTGATATCGCGAGAGAGGTGCTTTTGCCTTCCCCTTACGGAAAATCCCGGGGCGGCCGCCGCCGGGGGTGACGGGACGGACCGGTCCGTCCGGGGCCGGGGAAGGCGGGGGCGACGGACCCGGGCGGGGCCCGGGCGGGAGCGCCGGCGCCCCGCACGGCGGGGAGGTTGCGGAAGGATGGATTCTCCTTGGCCGCGGCCTTTCCCCGTCCCACGGAGGGAAAAGGCGCGGGGTGGCTCGAAATGGGTCCGGCACGGCAGGGGTGCCGGACGATCACCCGGAATACCACCGGCCGTTGATCGGCGTGGTCAGTGCTCAGTCAGTGCCTCGTCAATCGGCGCGATTACTTTGGGCGCCGTTCCCCGCACCCAATTCGGGGACAGTCGGGCTCGAAAGGAGTCGGCGGGCTGTGACCTCAATAGCCGAGGTATCCACGCACTGGCCGTCACCGGTTTCCCTCGCGGAGCGCCAGCACGACCTGGGACTGACGGACGCGGAACTGCGCCGCTACATCCGGGGGTTCGGACTTTCCCGGATCTGCTGGGACGAGGAGGTCACGGAGAAGGAGTTGCTCCTCTCCGCCCTGGAGAAACTGCCGTCGCTGCGGGGCGCGGAAGAGCGGGTGCGTTTCCTGATACGCGCCAGGACCTTGCGCGCGCCGTCGCCGTATCCGCACAGCGTGCTCCAGGAGATCCGGCGCGAGGCCGGTCTGCGGCACGCCCGCACCTTCGCGCTGACCGAGCACGCCTGCGCCTCCGGCCTGCTGGCGGTGGAGGTCGCGGGGATGCTGCTGGAGGAGGAGGGCGACCCCGAGGCGCTGGCGCTGATCCTGACCGGGGAGAAGGCGCTGACCCGGGAGACCCAGTTCGTGCCCGGGGTGGGCACCACCGGCGAGGCGACCGCCGCGGTACTGGTGGCGGCGTCCGGGACCAGGGACCGGGTCCGCGGCTTCGCCACCCGGACCGTGTCCACCGGCCACCCGAAGATGGTGATGACGCCGGAGGCCGCCCGGGCCTTCCGCGGGATGTACGCCGACGTCCTCACCGAGGTCATCGGCGAGGCGGTCGACGCCGCCGGGCGGACCATGGACGAGATCGCCCTGGTGCTGCCGCACAACGTGAACCGGGTCGCGTGGACGAAGCTCGCGGACCGGCTGGGCACCCGCACCGAACGGGTGCTCCTGGACAACGTCCCGCGCACCGGGCACTGCTTCGGGGCCGACCCGTTCGTCAACTACGTCACGGCCTGCGAGCTGGGCAGACTCCGCCCCGGTGACCACTACCTGATGGTGGCCGTCGGGCTCGGGGCGTGCTTCGCCGCGATGGTCGTGGAGCACTGAGCACCCCGGGTGTACGGGGAGGACGGAGAAGCGGTGGAGGAGAACTTCAGCCGGCGGCTGAAGACCGCGGTGGCCGGTGACCCGGGCGCGTCCCTGGTGTTCCTGGGCAACTTCGAGGTCGAGGAGGAGTGGGCCCGCGGCGAGACCGGACTGCCCCGGCTCTCGTCGGCGGGGAACAGCGCCGTGGTCAACCGCATGGAGGAGTTCGCGCTGCTGCTGGGCGGCGCCGACGACCACGTCGTCCTCAAGACCCGGCCCGACGAGGACTACCTCGACCACCTGCGCCGACTGGGGCTGGCCCTGCCCACCGTGCACGTGGTGGCCGGCCAGCGGCCCGACCACATGGTCACCCGGGACGCCCTGGCGGACGACGCGCTGATCGCCACCCTCGGCGAACTGGCGGACCGGGGCGCGCTGCTGGCCCCGCACGGCGTCTCCGCCCTGGAGGAGGAACTCGCCACCCGGTCCCGGCTCCCGCTGGCCGCCCCGCCGGCGCCGCTGTGCAAGGCGGTCAACAGCAAGGTCTACAGCCGGCGCGCCGCGGACGCGGCCGGGCTGCGGCAGCCGCGCGGCTGGGCCTGCGAGACCCTCGACGCACTCGACGCGGCGATGGCGCACGCCGCCGAACTGTGCGAGCAGGGCGTCACCTTGATGGTCAAGGAGGCGTTCGGCGTCTCCGGCAAGGGCATCGCGGTCGTCGACAGCCGGCGTCGGCTCGACCGCCTGCACACCATGATCACCCGGGCCGCCCGCGCCGCCGGCTCCGACCGCGCCGCCTTCGTGATCGAGGAGAGGGTGGCCAAGGACCGGGACCTCAACTACCAGATCACCGTGGGCCGGGACGGCGCCGTGCGGCTGGACTTCGTCAAGGAGGCCCTCACCGAGGGCGGGGTGCACAAGGGCCACCGCTTCCCACCCGACCTGACGACACGTCAGCTCGATGACATCCGGCACGCCGCCCGGCTGCTCGGCAAGCAGCTGGCGTCCGACGGCTTCTTCGGCGTGGCCGGCATCGACGCGATCGTGGACACCGACGGCGGCGTCTTCCCGGTGATCGAGATCAACGCCCGCAACAACATGTCGACCTACCAGGTCCGGCTCCAGGAACGGGTGCTCGCCCCGGGACAGTCGGCACTCGCCCGCCACTACCCCCTCCGGCTGCGCCGGGAGCTGCCGTTCGCCGCCGTGCGCCGGCTGCTGGACGGCCTGCTGCTGCGGTCGCCGGGCGAGGAGGGCCTGGTCGTCAACAACTTCGCCACCGTCAACGCCGGCGCCGGCTCCGGGCCCTACCAGGGGCGGCTGTACGGACTGCTGGTCGGCGCCCCCGAACGGCTCCCCGCGCTGGACGAGGCCGTCTCGGAGCAACTGGCCACCCTTACCGAGGAGCCCGCCGATGCCCGCTGAGTTCACCGTGCAGAACCTGGGGATCACCTCCCTCGCCGAGCGGTTCGGCACCCCGCTGTACCTCTACGACGGCGACCGCCTGACCGGCCGCATGGACGCCCTCCGCGAGCTGCTCCACCCCCGGCTGGAGATCTTCTACTCGCTCAAGGCCAACCCGAACGTCTCCGTCTGCGCCCTGCTGCACGCGCACGGCGCCCGGGCCGAGGTCTCCTCGCTGACCGAGCTGCTCACCGCGCGGGCGGCCGGGGCGGCCGCCCGCGACATCGTCTTCCTCGGCCCCGGGAAGAGCCGCGAGGAACTCGGCGCCTGCCTCCGCCAGGGCGTGTACGCGGTCATCTGCGAGTCCTTCCAGGAACTGGCGGCGATCGAGGAGCTGGCCGGCGAACTCGGCCTGACCGCTCCGGTCGCGCTGCGCGTCAACCCGAGCTTCACCGTGAAGGGTTCGGGGCTCACCATGGGCGGCAAACCCCGCCAGTTCGGCATCGACGAGGAACAGCTGCTGGGGTCCGAACCGCTGGGCAAGGGACTGGCACACGTGCGGCTGATGGGCGTGCAGGTGTACATGGGCACCCGCATCCTCAGCGAGGAGGCCGTCGTGCTCAACACCGAGCGCATCCTCGACCTCGCCGAACGCGTCGCGGCGCACCACGGCTTCCCCCTGGAGACGGTCGACGTCGGCGGCGGCCTCGGCGTCGCCTACTTCGACGGCGAGCGCGACCTGGACCTGGCGCGCCTGGCCGCCGGCGTCAACCCGGTCCTGGACGCCTTCGCCGAGGCCCACCCCGACACCCGGCTGATCATGGAACTCGGGCGCTACCTGGTGGCCGAGAGCGGGACGTACGTGGTCCGGGTCGGCTACACCAAGACCTCGGCCGGGGAGAACTTCGCGGTCGCCGACGGCGGCACCAACCACCACATGGCCGCCGTGGGCATCGGGTCGTTCGTCAAGCGGAACTTCCCCATCGAACTGCTCAACCGGCCCGGCACCGGCGCCACCGAACCGTGGAACATCACCGGACCCCTGTGCACGCCCAACGACACCCTCGGCAAGAAGGTGCCGCTGCCGCCGCTGCGGACCGGTGACCTCCTCGGCGTGCGGCGGTCCGGCGCGTACGGCCCGAGCGCCTCACCGGTGTTCTTCCTCTCCCACGGCCACCCCGCCGAGGTGCTGGTCCACCGCGGGCGGGCGCACCTCGTCCGGGACGCCGACACCCCCAGGGACCTGCTGGCCCGCCAGCACCTGTACGACCCCGCCTCGTCCGCCGTGCGCTCCCCGCTCGACTCGCTCCCCACCGCCTAGGCCCGGCACCCGGGCCGGCCCCCTACCGAAGGACACGGACATGACCGAAGCGACCATCCAGCAGCCCACGACCGAGCAGGACCGGGTCACCGCCGCCGTCACCGAAGCCCTCGGCGACGTCCTCCAGCGCGAGCTGACCGGCCTGGAGCCCGGCACCAGGCTCTTCGACGAACTCGGCCTCGACTCCACCGGCGTGCTCGACCTGCTGCTCGCCCTGGAGGAGCTGCTGGACTGCGAGTTCGACACGGAGAACCTGGAGATGAGCCACTTCGCCACCGTCGGCTCGCTGGCCGACCACCTCACGGGCGAGCTGAGAGCGCAGCGGTGACGCTCGCCCTGACGGTGTCCGCGATGGCACACCGCCGCTTCCCGGCCGGGGCCACCCGCCCCGGCGCCGCCGACGACGACCGGTACCACGCCGAGGTCGCCGCGGTGGCCGGTGTGCCCCTGCGGGACGGCATCCGGCCGACCGTCACCGGGTCCACCTTCGAGGAGATGGCGGTCGCCCTGCTGGACCCGCTCGGCGCCCAGGACCACCCCGTCGACCTGCTGTTGCTGGCCTACGCGACGCCCGACCTCACGCCCCTGACGCTCACCGGGCCCACGCTGGCCGCCCGCCTGCCCGGCCGGCCCCGGCTCTTCGGGATCACCGACACCGGCGTCTCGGCGCCCTTCACCATGCTGGCGCTGGCCCGCTCCAGCGTGCTCCGCCACCGCCTCCGGCGGGTGCTGGCGTTCGCCTTCGACCAGTCGGACCTGCCGTACGACGTTCCGCTGCCACCGGACCGGCGGGTGGCGGGCGACGCCGCGGTGGCGCTGGTCGTCGAGCCGGCGCCGGACGGCGCCCCGGACGCGCTCCGGGTGCGCCAGCGGTCGGGCGTCCCCGCGAAGGAGGTGCCGCGCACCCTCGACGCCCTCGCGGCGGAACTCGCGGCCGACGGCGCCTCCACGATCCTGGTCGGCGCCGGGGTGGGGGAGCGGTGGCAGCCGCGGATCCCGCACTCCGTGCTCCGGCACACCCCGCGGGGATGGCCGTGCACCGCGTTGTTCGGCGCGCTGGCCCGCCTGCGCCCGGCCCCGGACGACGCCCCGGTGCTGCTCGCCGAGTACGACCGGTCCCTCGGTGACCTGTCGGTCTGCCGCATCGGCCCGGTGGCCGCATGAGCGCCGCGACCGGCGTGAGCGCCCCGCCCGGCCACCAGCGGCTGTACGCCGCGGCCCGGGACGAGGGACCCGCGGCGGCCCTGCGCGCCCTGCTGGCCCGGCACGGCCCGCACGCCCTGGACGGCGGCGCCGCCGGCCACGCCGTCCTGCCGGAGCCCGCGGGCCCGGTGGACGGCCGGGTGCTGCGCCACTACCCGCCGCCCGCCGGACCCGTGATCCTGGTACGGCGGGTACCGGACGCCGCCCCGCCCGCCCCGCCCGATCCGCCGGCCCTGCTCTGGATCCGGCTCGGACTCACCGCCGGACTCCGCACCGCCACTCTGGCCCGGCTGGGCGAACGCGCCAGCGGGGACGGCACGATCCTCATGCACCAACTGGTCAAGGCCCAGGCCGCGGAGGCGTACGCCGGGGAGCTGGAGCTGACGGCACACGCCGCCTCGCTCGCCCCGGCCGGCGCGACGACCGCGCGGCTGCGGCACCTGCACTCCCAGATCACCCGCACCGACCGGGCGTGGCTGCGGCTGCTGGGTGCCCACGGATTCCTGCGCACGGGCCCCGGCGGCGTCGCCGAGGTCTCGGAACTGCTGGCCGATGTCTACCTTCCGGCGGAGGAGGAACGGTGAACGGTGACGCACGGCTGGCCGCGCTGCGCGACCGGGCCCGCGAGTGGGGCGACCAGTTCCGCGCCGCCGCACCGGAGCTCGACCGGGACCCGGACGCCGTCCACCGCTACCTTGACCTGCCCGGGGTCCGCCACCTCAGCACCTACGGCACACCGCGCGAGTACGGCGGCCGGCCGCTGCGGGTGGGCCCGTACGCCTTCGAGGGCACCGGCGCGGTGGAACACGTCGTGGTGCTGGAGGAACTGGCGCGCGGCGACGCGGGGCTGACCCTCGCCGCGCCCGGGCCGTCGATGTCGGGCGTGCTGGTGGACAAGCTGGCCGACCCGGCGCAGCGCGCGGAGTACTACACCCGGATCGTGGGCGAACCCACCTGGACCTGCTTCGCGTTGACCGAGCCCGGCCACGGTTCCGACGCCTCGGCGATGGAGACCACGCTGCGCCCCGGCGCCGACGGCCGGCTCGTCCTGAGCGGCCGCAAACGCTATGTGGGCAACGCCGCCCGTGCCCAGCTCGCCGTGGTCTTCGCCCGCACCGGCAGCGGGCCGCTCGGCGTGACCGCCGTCCTGGTGGACACCGGGTGCGCCGGCTACCGGGCCGAGCCGCTGGACACGCTCGGACTGCGCGGCGCGCAACTGGGCGCGGTCACTCTCGACGACCTCCCCGTCGAGCCCGAGCGGGTGCTCGGCCGGCACCTGTCGCCGGTCCGCCGCGGCATGTGGGCCTGCGTCCAGGTGTTCAACCGGCTGCGCCCCGGGGTGGCGGCGCTGGCCCTCGGCATCGCCGGCGCGGCCCACGCCTACGTCGTCGAGCAGCGGCCGGCCGCCCGGGGTGCCGCCCGGGACCGCATCGAGGAGCTGGGCCACCGGATCGAGGCCACCCGGTCCCTGGTGCTCCGGGCCGCCGCGGAGGTGGACGCCACCGGCGACGGGCACCTCGCCTCGGCCGCCAAGGCGCGGGCCTGCGCCCTGGCAGAGGAGGTGACGCTGGCCGGCTGCGAGCTGCTGGCGCCGGCCGCCCGGGCGAGCCATCCGCTGCTGGACAAACTGGCGCGGGACGCACGGGGCGTCGAGTTCATGGAAGGCACCCGCAACATCCAGCACCTCAACCTCTTCCCGGGGCTGCGCGCCGGTCGGGCCACGGGGTGACCGCCGCGGTCAGGAATGGTTGAGATAGGTCAGGACGGCCAGCACCCGGCGGTTGTCGTCCTTGGACGGCGGCAGATCCAGTTTCTGCATGATGTTGCCGATGTGTTTGGTGACCGCCTTCTCCGTGATGACGAGCAGGGCGGCGATCGCGGCATTGGACCGGCCCTCGGCCATGCCGTGCAGGACGTCGCGTTCCCGGTCGGTCAGGCGCGTGACCTTCTCGTCCCGCCCGCTGCCGGACATCATCGCGGTGACCACGTCCGGGTCCATCACCGTGCCCCCGCCGGCCACCTGGCGCAGCGCCGAGACGAACTGCGTGGCGTCGAAGACCCGGTCCTTGAGCAGATAGCCCACGCCGCCCTCGCCGTCCGCGAGCAACTCCCGCGCGTAGAGCTGGTCGACGTACTGCGACAGCAGCAGTGACGGCTGGCCGATGTGGCGGCGGCGGGCCTCCAGCACCGCGCGCAGCCCCTCGTCGGTGTGGGTCGGCGGCATCCGGATGTCCGCGAGGACCAGGTCGGGGCGTTCCACGTCCAGCGCCCGGACCAGCTCCGGGCCGCTGCCGACGACCGAGACGACCTCGAAACCGTGCGGTTCCAGCAGCCGGATCAGACCCTCGCGCAACAAGAACTGGTCCTCGGCGAGCACGATGCGCATGGCTGCCTTCCCCCCCCATTCGGCCACCACCCGGACCACGGCGTCGGGCCGGGCCGCCCAGAACCTAGCAACGGCCTTGCAAGAGCGGCAAGTTGGCAAATTCCGGTCAGCGGGCGGTCAACCGGTAGTCAGTGCGATTTGGCAGGATCGCGCACGCATCTGAAGAAGCCCATTCCCATCAAGGCGGCAGGTGTCCCATTCACATCATCACCGCTCCCCACGAATTCAATGCCGACGACCTCTTCGTCGATCTGGAACCCCTCGTCGGTGAACCGTTGATGCTGAAATGCGAGGGATTCAATTTCGCCGGTTCCATCAAGCTCAAGGCCGCGCGCGCGATGGTGGACGCCGCCGAACGCCGGGGGCGCCTACGTCCCGGCTCCACCCTGGTGGAGAGCTCCTCGGGGAACCTCGGCGTGGCACTGAGCCTGCTGGCCGCCGCCCGGGGCTACCGCTTCCTGTGCGTGACCGACTCCCGCTGCACCCTCGGCGCCCGTCAGCTCATGCAGGCGCTGGGCAGCGAGGTGCACGTCATCACCACCCCGGACCCGGTGGACGGGCTGCTCGGCGCGCGCCTCGCGCACGTCCGCGAACTGTGCGCCGGCAACGAGGACTTCCTCTGGCTCAACCAGTACGCCAACCCGGACAACGGGCAGGCCCACTACGACAGCACCGGCCCGGAGATCCTCAAGGCCTTCCCCGACCTGTCGGTCCTCTTCGTCGGGGCCGGGACCACCGGCACCCTGATGGGCTGCGCCCGCTACCTGCGCGACCACAAGCCGTCGGTCCGGGTGGTCGCGGTGGACGCGGAGGGGTCGGTCACCTTCGGCGGCCCCGCCCGGACCCGCATGATCCCGGGGCTGGGCACCGGCGTCCGACCGCCGCTGCTGGACGAGTCGCTCGTCGACGACGTGGTGCTGGTCGCCGAGCCCGACACCATCCGCAGCTGCCGCCGGCTGGCCCGCCGCGGCTTCCTCTTCGGCGGGTCCACCGGCACCGTCGTCAGCGGCGCCCTCGCGTGGCTCGCGCGGCATCCGCTGCCGCCCGGCGGCCGGGCCGTCGCCATCGCCCCCGACCTGGGTGAGCGCTACCTGGACACCGTGTACCAGGAGCAGTGGGTCCTCGACCTCTACGGCCCGCGGGCCCTGGACGACGACGTGCCCGCCCGGGTCGGCTGAGCCGCCCCCGCCCAGGCTCCCGCCGCCCCGCTCCCACCCTCGCCGGCGCCCCCGTAGCAGCGGCCCCGCCCTTCCACCGTGACGCGTGCAGGAGACACCATGACCCCACCCGCCGACACCGCCCTGCCGTTGACGGGCGCCCAGTCCGGCATCTGGTTCGACGAGCGGCTCTCGCAGGGGCGACTGGCCTACAACATGGCCGACTACCTCGACATCTCCGGGCCGCTCGACGCGGCCCTGCTGCGCCGGGCGCTGGAGACGGTGCTGGACGAGGCCGAGTGCACCAGGGCGCGGTTCTCCGAGACGGACGGCGTCCCCGTCCAGCACGTCCGGCCGCTCGGGGAACTGCCGCTGCGGCACCTGGACCTCAGCGGCGCCGCCGATCCGGTCGCCGAGGCCCTGCGGCTCTTCGACGAGGATCTGCACCGGCCCTTCCGGCTCACCGGGAGCCTGCTGTTCCGGTTGACGCTGGTGCGGGTCGCCGCCGACCGCCACCTGCTCCACCTGGCCATGCACCACCTGCTCGCCGACGGATACAGCCGGCTCGCGGTCTACCGCAGGCTCAGCGAGGTCTACGGCGGCCCGGCCGCCGACGGGAGCGGACTGCCGGGGACGCCGCTGCCCCCGCTGCGGGTGCTGCTGGACGCCGAGACGGCGTACCTGGCCTCGCCCGCCGTCGAGCGCGACCGGCTCTTCTGGGAGCGCCACCTGCCGCGGGACGCCGAACCGACCGGCCTGGCCACCGGGGACCCCGCACCCGGCACCGCGTTCCTGCGGGTCACCCGCACCGTCGACGCCGCCGCCGCGGCCACCCTGCGCGCCGCCGCGGCGGACGCCGGGGTGACCTGGCCGACCTTCGCCATCGCCGCCACGGCCGCCTACGTCGCCAAGGCCACCGGCAACCCCGAGGTGCTGCTGACCCTCCCGGTGACCGCGCGGCAGTCCGCGCTCGCCCGCACCGTGCCCGGAATGGTCGCCAACTACCTCCCGTTCCCGGCCCGGCTCCCCGCCTCCACGACGGTGGCGGAGCTGCTCACCGCGACCTCCCGGACCCTCGCCCGGTCGCTGCGGCACCAGCGCTACCCGGCCGAGCGGCTGCGCCGGGCGATGGGCCTGACGGCGGGCGACCGGCGGCCGTTCGGGCCGTTCGTCAACGTCCTGCCGCAGAACCCGGAGATCCGCCTCGGCCCCTGCCGGGCGACGCTGCACAACCTCTCCACCGGCATCGTCGACGACCTGATGATCACCGTCCTGGACGCCGCCGGCGGCGGCCTGGAACTCCACATGAACGGCAACCCCGCGCTCTACCGGCCCGAGGAGATCCGCGGCCACCTGAGCCGGTTCGAGGCGTTCCTGCGCCGGCTGGCGTCGGCCCCGGCCCACACCCCGCTCGGCCGGCTGGAGACGGTCACCGAGGACGAACGCGCCGAGCTGCTCGCCGCCGGCACCGGACCCACCGGCCCGGTGCGCGGCGGCGTGGTGGAGCGGATACGGGAGCGCGCCGAGCGGGACCCGGCGGCCACCGCCCTGGCGGAGGGCGAACTGGCGGTCTCCTACGGGCAGTTGGTGACCTGGGCCGACGCGATGGCGCGGCGGCTGACCGAGGCCGGTGTGGGACCCGGCTCACTGGTGGGCGTGCTGGCCGAACCCGGCGCGGTCTTCCTCGGCACGGTGCTGGCCGTCCTGCAGGCCGGCGGCGCCTGGGTCCCTCTGGACGTGCGGGCCCCGGCGGCCCGGGCCGCCGGGCTGCTCACCGACGCCCGCGTCGGCCACCTGGTCGTCGGCCCCGGATGCGCCGCGCCCGCCGACGAGGTGACCGCGCTGACCGGCCACCCGGTCCGGCGGCTGGCCGCGGACCGGGACTTCACCGCGGCGGCCGCGCCCATCGCGCTGTCCGCCCCGGCGGGCGCGGAGCGGGACCCCGCCTACGTGATCTTCACCTCGGGATCGACCGGCCGGCCGAAGGGCGCGATCGTCGAACGCCGCGGGATGCTCAACCACCTCCTCGCCAAGATCGAGGACCTCGGCCTCGGGACCGGCGACACGGTGGTGTGGAACGCGCCGGTGACCTTCGACGTGTCGGTGTGGCAGATGCTGGGCCCGCTGCTGGCCGGCGGCGTCGTGCAGATCGTCCCGCACGACGTCGCGGCCGACCCCGAGGCGCTGTTCGGCACCGTCGCGGACCACGCGGTGACGGTGCTGGAGGTCGTCCCGTCGCTGCTGCGCGCCGCGCTGGACCTCTGGCAGGTCTCGGACACCGGCCCCGACACCGGCTCCCTCCGGTGGCTGATGGTCACCGGTGAGGCGCTCCCGGCGGACCTGTGCGCACGCTGGTGGCGGATCGCCGGGGTGCCGATGGTCAACGCCTATGGACCCACCGAGTGTTCGGACGACGTGACCCACGCCGTGCTGCGGCCGGGGCAGGAGCTGGGCGCCCGGGTCCCCATCGGCCGCCCGGTGCGCAACACCGTCCTGCACGTGCTCGGCGGCGATCTGCGCCCGGTCCCGGTGGGTCAGGTGGGCGAACTCTTCGTGGGCGGCGCCGGGGTGGGCCGCGGGTACCTCTCCGACCCGGTCAAGACCGCCGCCTCGTTCGTCGCCGACCCCTTCGCCGGGGGCGGGGCACGGATGTACCGCACCGGCGACCGCGTGGTGCGCCGCCCGGACGGCCAGCTGGAGTTCGTCGAGCGCCTGGACCACCAGGTCAAGGTGCGCGGACACCGGATCGAACTGGGCGAGGTGGAGGCCGCGCTGCGCGAGGTCGAGGGGGTGGCCGACGCGGCGGTGCGGGCGGTCGCCGGCCCGTCCGGCGCCACCCGTCTGATCGCCTACGTCGTCGCGCCGGACCTGCCCACGGACGCGGTGCGCGACGCGGTCGCCGCGGCGCTGCCGGAGTACATGGTGCCGTCGGGCTGGGTCGCGCTGGAACGGATGCCGCTGACCGCGCACGGCAAGGTGGACCGCCGGGCGCTGCCCGACCCCGCCCGCGTCCCCGCCCCGGCCACCCGGCGGCGCCGCGGACCGCGGCCGGGGGCCGAGACGGTGCTCTGCGAGACCTTCGCCGAGGTGCTGCACCTGCCCGAGGTCCGGGCCGACGACAGCTTCTTCGCCCTCGGCGGCGACTCCATCACCGCGATCCAGGTGGTGAGCCGGGCGCGGACCCGCGGGGTGACGCTCACCCCCCGGGCGATCTTCGACCACCGCACCCCCGCCGCCCTCGCCGCGCACCACCCCGTGCGAGGGGACCAGGACACCCCCGAAGGCTCAACGCCCCGCACCACGGCGGCCGACGACGGCGTGGGGGACGTCGAGCCCACCCCGATCATCGCCCAGCTCTGCGAGGACCTGACCACGCTCGACGGGCCGGCCGCGCAGTACAGCCAGTACGTGGTCCTCCGCACACCCCCCGGACTGACCGCCGAACGCCTGGCCCCCGCGCTGCAGGCCCTCGTCGACCGGCACGACGTGCTCCGGCTGCGGCTGCACGAACCGGTGCCCGGCGTCTGGACGCTGCGCACCGGGGAGCCCGGCACGGTCGACGCCGCCACCCTGGTCCACACCGCGCACGGCGCCCCGACCGACCCGGCCGCCCTCGAACGGGCCGTGGCCGCGCAAGGAGAGGCGGCCCGCGCCCGGCTCGACCCGCGCGGCGGTGTGATGCTCCAGGCGGTGCTGCTCGGCCGCGGCCCGGACGGCACGGGCCGCCTGCTGCTGCTGGCGCACCACACGGTCGTCGACGGCGTCTCCTGGCGCATCCTCCTGGCCGACCTGCGCGCCGCCTGCGAGGCGGTCGAGGCCGGGGAGCCCCCGGAGCCGGCGCGGGTGCCCACCTCCTACCGGCGCTGGGCGTCCCTGCTGGCCCGCGAGTCCCGCTCCGGCCGGCGGATCGCCGAACTCGACCACTGGCGGCGGCAGACCGGCGACCCGGCCGCCGGTCTCGGCCGGCGCCCCCTCGACCCGGCCCGTGACACCTACGGCCGGGCCGGCCGGCTGCGGCTGCACCTGCCCGAGGACACCACCGCCGCCCTGCTCACCTCCGCCGTCACCGCCTTCCACGGCGAGATCAACGACCTCCTGCTGGCCGCGCTCGCCCTGGCCGTCGGCCGCTGGCGGTCCCGGCACGACCCGGACGCGGGCCCGCGGGTCCTGGTCGAACTGGAAGGCCACGGACGCGAGGAGCTCGACGCGCCGGCCGACCTGTCCCGCACGGTCGGCTGGTTCACCTCCGTCTTCCCCGTCCTGCTCGACCCCGGGGAGTTCGACGCCGCCGAGGCCTGGGGCGCCGGGCCGGCCCTGGCCACCGTCGTCAAGCGGACCAAGGAGCAACTGCGCGCGGTGCCCGACCGCGGCCTCGGCCACGGCCTGCTGCGCCACCTCAACCCGCAGACCGCCCGGCTGCTGGCGGCCGGCGGCACCCCGGAGATCGGCCTCAACTACCTCGGGCGGTTCACCGTGGACGGCGCGGCCGGCCCGTGGACCATGGACGGCACGCACGCGGTCGTCGGCACCGGCGTCCACCCCGGCATGCCGCTGCGCCACCCGCTGGCGGTCACCGCCGTCACCGAGGACCTCGGGACCGGACCGCGGCTGGCCGCGGACTGGCTGTGGGCCGACGGCGTGCTGACCGCCGCGGACGTCGAGGAGATCGCCCGGGGCTGGTTCGAGGCGCTGCGGGCCGTGGTGCGCCACCTCGCGCTGCCGGACGCCGGCGGACCCTCCCCGTCGGACTTCCCGCTGGTCACCCTGACGCAGGAGGAGACCGACGCGCTGGCACGGGAGAGCGCCGGCGCCCTGACGGACGTGCTGCCGCTGACCGCGTTCCAGCGCGGCCTGCTCTTCCAGGCCCAGCTGCGCGGCGAGGGACCCGACCTCTACACCCTCCAGATCACCGCCGACCTGACCGGCCCCCTCGACACCGCGGCACTGGAGCGGTCGATGGCCGCCCTGCTGCACCGGCACCCCCAGCTGGCGGCGGGCTTCCGCTACCGCGACGCCGGCGACCCGGTCGCCGTACTGCGCGAGGGCGTCACCGTGCCGCTCACCCGGGTCGACTGCCGCACCCTGTCCGCCGGGGAGCGCGAGGCGGAACTGTCCCGCCTCGCCGCGGCCGACCGGGAGCGCCACTTCGACCTCGCCCACCCGCCGCTGATGCGCTGGACGCTGGTCCGCCTCGACGACCGGCGGCACCGGCTGATCTGGACCCTGCACCACATCCTCGTCGACGGCTGGTCCATGCCGGTCCTCGTCCGGGAACTGCTGACCTGCTACGCGGACGGCGGCGACGCCCGGGACCTGCCCGCCCCGGTGCCGTTCCGCGCCTACCTCTCCTGGCTCGCCGCACAGGACCGGGAAGCGGCCCGGGCCGTCTGGCGGTCGGCGCTGGAGGGCGCCACCGGACCGGTGTACCTCTGCGCGGCCGAACCGGGCCGGGAACCGGTCGAGCCCGCGTCGGTGCCGCTGCTGCTGACCGGGGCCGAAACGGCCGCGCTCACCGGCTTCGCGGCGGCGCAGGGGCTCACCGTCAACACCCTCCTGCTGGGCGCCTGGGCGGCGCTGCTGAGCCGCACGACCGGACGCGACGACGTGCTGTTCGGCTCGATCGTCTCCACCCGTCCCGGCGCGCTGCCCGGTGTGGAGTCCATCGTCGGACCGTTCCTCAACACCCTCCCGGTGCGTGCCGTGCTGCGTCCCGGCGAGCCGGCGACCGACTTCCTGCACCGGTTGCAGAAGGAGCAGTCGGCACTGCGCGACGCCGACCACCTGGGGCTCGGCGAGATGCTCGGGGGCAACCCCGCGCTCGCCGCGGCCGGTGAACCCTTCGACACGGTCCTGGTCTTCGAGAACTTCCCGACCGTGACCACCGACGACCTGCCCGCCGGGGCCGGTCTGCGGGTGGCCGGCGCGGGCGCCCGCGACGCCCGCCACCACCCCCTCAGCCTCGTGGTGCGGACCGGCGCCCGCATGGAGATCCGCTTCGACCACGCGCCCGACGTCCTGGACCGGGCCGCCGTCGAGGCGCTCGCCACGGCCTTTCGCCAACTGCTCCTGGGGCTGGTGGAGCACCCCGGCCGGCCCGTCGCCGGACCGGGGGCCCCGGTCCCCGACGAGGACGTGCCGCGGCGCGGCGGTGTCCCGGCACCCGCCGGCGGGACGGACCGGGCCGACACCGGACCGGCCCCGGGCGCGACGGCCGCCGAGGTGGCGCTGCTGTGCGGACTGTTCGCGGAGGTCCTGGGGCTCGAACAGGTCGGCCCGCAGGACAACTTCTTCCTGCTGGGCGGGGATTCGATCAGCGCGATCCAGGTCGTCGGGCGGGCCCGCGCGAAGGGGCTGCCGCTGACCGCCGGGCAGGTCTTCCGGCTGCGCACCCCCGCCGCCCTCGCCGCCGCACGGCAACCCGCCGGGGAACCCGCCCCCGGGGCCGGCACCACCGCGGACCCGGCGGACCTCCTCGACCTGGACGGCGACGAACTCGCCGCACTCGAAGGCGAGTTGGCGGAACTCGACACCGAGCTGGAGTCATGATGGCGACCACTTCCACGACCCGGCCGGGCAGTGATTTCCTGCCGCTGTCGCCGCTGCAGCGCGCCTTCCTCTTCCACGCCGACCTGGTGCAGGACGGCCCCGACATCCACGTCCTGCAGTTCACGGCCGACCTCGCCGGCCCCCTCGACGAGGACCGGCTGCGCGCCGCGGTGCGCACCCAGTTCGTACGCCACCCCAACCTGCGGGCCTGCTTCCGCACCCGCCGGTCGGGCGAACCGGTCCAGGTGCTGCCCGCCGCCGTGCCGCTGCGCTGGACCTCGCTCGACCTCGGCCACCTGCCCCCCGACGGGCAGGCCGCCGCACTGGAACGGATCACCGAGGCCGACCGGACCGAACGCTTCGACCTCACCCGCCCGCCGCTGCTGCGGTGCACCCTCGTCCGCCGCGCCGACGGTCTGTACCGCTTCCTGCTCACCGCGCACCACATCGTGGTGGACGGCTGGTCCATGCCGCTGCTGCTGTCCGGCCTCTTCGAGGACTACGCCGCCGCGTCCGGCACCGCCGCCCCCGCCGTACGCCCGGGGACCGGCTACCGGGACCACCTGGCCTGGCTGGCCCGCCAGGACGGCCGGGCGGCACGCCGGGCGTGGCGCGAGGCGCTGTCGGGGCTGTCCGAACCGTCCCTGGTCGCGCCGGACGACCCGGGCCGCACCGCGGTCGTCCCGCACACCGTGCGCGGCCACCTGTCCCCACCGGCCGCCGGACGGCTGGCCGGCTGGGCGCGCGGCCACCAGCTGACCACCGGCACGGTGGTCCAGGGCGGATGGGGACTCCTCGTCGGCCAGCTCACCGGCCGCAACGACGTCACCTTCGGGGTGGTGGACTCCGGCCGGCCGGCCGAACTGCCCGGTGTCGACTCGCTGGTCGGGATGTTCGCCAACACCCTGCCCGCCCGGCTGCGGATCGACCCGGCCCGCTCCCTGACGGAGGTGTTCACCGCCTTCATGGACCGGCAGGCGGACCTGCTCCCGCACCGGCACCTCGGCCTCGTCGACATCCAGCAACTCGTCGGCGGCGCGACCCTCCTGGACACCGCGGTCCTGTTCCAGAACTACCCGCGGACCGGCGAGGACGCCTTCACCGAACTGACCGGCCTGCGCCTGCTCGCCTCCGACATCCGCAACGACACCGAGTTCCCGCTCAGCCTGGTCGTCCTGCCCGGCGACGGCCTCGAACTGCGCCTCCAGCGCCACCCCGGACTCTTCACCGAGCAGGCCGCCCGCCGGCTGCTCGGCCGGGCCACCCGGCTGCTGGAACGCCTCCCCGACGTCGCCGACGAACCGGCCGGCCGCCTCGACCTCCTCGTACCCGAGGAACGGGAACGCGTACTGGCCGGGTACAACGACACCGCCCGGCCCGCCCCCGGCCGGCTCCTGCCGGACGCCCTCGCCCGGCGGGCCGCCCAGGACCCGGACCGGGTCGCCGTGGAGAGCGACCACCGGAAGCTGACCGCGGGCGCGCTGGAAAGCCGCGCCAACCGGCTCGCCCGGCACCTGCTCGACCACGGCGCCGGGCCGGGGTCCGTCGTCGCCGTGGCGCTGCCCCGCACCGGCGACCTGCTGGTCGCCGTGCTCGCCGTCCTCAAGACCGGCGGCGCGTTCCTCGCGGTCGACCCCGACCACCCGCGCACCCGCATCCGGTACATGCTGGACGACGCCCGCCCCGCCGTGCTGCTGAGCGCCACCGCCGAGGCCGCCGCCATCGGCTGGCCGGGCCCCACCGTCCTGATGGACCGGCCCGCCGTCGGCGACCTGCTGGACACCCTCGCCGACGGCGACCTCACCGACGCCGAGCGGGGCGGCCCGCTCCACCCCGCCCTGCCCGCCTACATCCTGTACACCTCGGGCTCGACCGGCCGGCCGAAGGGCGTCGTGGTCCCGCACGGCGCCCTCGCCAACTTCCTCGACGACCTGCCGCGCAGAGTGCCCCTGACCAGGGACGACCGCACCCTGGCGACCACCACCTTCGGGTTCGACATCGCCCTGCTGGAGCTCTTCCTGCCGCTGCTGACCGGCACCGGGCTGGTCCTCGCCGACCGCGCCACCACCCGCGACCCGGCGGCCCTCGCGGCGGCGGTACGGGCCCACGGCGCGACCGTCCTGCAGGCCACCCCCAGCCAGTTGCAGGCGCTGCTGACCGCGCAGCCCGGCTGCCTGGCCGGACTGCGCCTGCTGTCCGGGGGAGAGGCGCTGAGCGCGGCGCTCGCCGAGGGGCTGCTCCGGCACGCCGGATCCCTCGTCAACTTCTACGGGCCCACCGAGGCCACCGTCTACGTCACCGCGCACGAGGTCCGGGCCCCGGTCGACCGCACCCCGCCCATCGGCACCCCGCTGGCCAACACCCGCGGATACGTCCTGGACGCGGCGCTGCGACCGGTGCCGCCCGGCGTCGTGGGCGAGCTCTACCTGGCCGGGGCCCAACTCGCCGACGGCTACCTCGGCCGCCCCGCGCTGACCGCCGAGCGCTTCGTCGCCGACCCGCACGGCGCTCCGGGCACCCGCATGTACCGCACCGGCGACCTGGCCCGCTGGGACGCCGACGGACGGCTGGAGTACCTCGGCCGGACCGACCACCAGATCAAGGTGCGCGGCCACCGCATCGAACCCGGCGAGATCGAGGCGGCCCTCGTCGCCCAGCCCGGCGTGACCCACGCCGTGGTGGTGCCCCGCACGTACGGGGCGGACGACGTACGGCTGGTCGCCTACCTCGTCACCCCGGACCCGGACCCGGACACCGCGCGGATCCGCGAAGGGGTGGCCGCCGCGCTGCCCTCCTACATGGTCCCGGCGGCCTTCGTCCGCCTGGACGCGCTGCCGCTCGGCACCAGCGGCAAGGTCGACCGCACCCGGCTCCCGGAGCCGCCGGCCGCCACCCCGGCCCGGCCGCTGCCGGCCTCCGGCACCCCCGCGCTGGACATCCTGCGCGGCCTGTTCGCCGATGCCCTGGGCTGCGCCGACGTCGGCCCGGACGACGACTTCTTCGTCCTGGGCGGCCACTCCCTCCTGGCGACCCGGCTGGTCAGCCGGGTCCGGGCCGCACTCGGGGCCGAACTGTCGGTCCGCGCCCTCTTCGACCACCGCACGCCGGCCGCCCTCGCCGGCCACCTCACCGCCGCCCCGGCCGCCCGGGAACCGCTGCGCCCGCAGGAACGGCCGTCCTTCGTGCCGCTGTCGCACATGCAGCAGCGGCTGTGGTTCCTCAACCGCCTCGCCCCCGGCGGCGGCGCCTACCACGTGGCGTCGGCGGTCCGCCTCACCGGCGAGCCGGACACCGGGGCGCTGCGCGCCGCGCTGGGCGACCTCACCGACCGCCACGAGGTGCTCCGCACCGTCTACCCCGAACTGGCCGGCGTCCCCGGCCAGGTGGTGGTGGACGCCGCCGAGGCCCGGCCGGACCTGCCGCGGTACGAGGTGACCGGGGGCGAGCGGGAGCTGACCGCCCGCCTGGCGGCCGAGTGCGCCGCCGACTTCGACCTGGCCACGGAACTCCCGCTGCGCGCCCGGCTGTTCCGGCTCGGGCCGACGGAGCACGTACTGCTGCTGGTGATGCACCACATCGCCGTCGACGGCTGGTCGCTGGAGGTCCTGGCCGGTGAACTCTCCGCGGCGTACCGGGCACGGGCCGCCGGCCGCGCCCCCGAGCTCCCCGAACTGCCGGTGAGCTACGCCGACTTCACGCTGTGGCAGCGGCGCCTGCTCGGCACCGAGGACGACCCCGGGAGCCTCCAGAACCGGCAACTCGACTACTGGACCACCACCCTGCGCGGCATGCCCGAGGAACTGGAGCTGCCCACCGACCACCGGCGGCCGCAGATGGCCGGGTACGCCGGTGACGCGGTCGGCTTCACCGTGCCCGCCGAGATCCACCGCCGGCTGGCCGCGCTGGCGGTCTCCGCCGGGGTCAGCCCCTTCATGGTGCTCCAGGCCGCCCTCGCCGTCACGCTCACCAAGCTGGGCGCCGGCACCGACATCCCCCTCGGCACCCCCGTGGCGGGCCGCACCGACGCCGCCCTGCACGACCTGGTCGGCTTCTTCGTCAACACCCTCGTACTGCGCACCGACACCGGCGGCGACCCGGCCTTCGTCGAACTGCTGCACCGGGTCAGGGAGGCGGACCTCGGTGCCTACGCGCACCAGGAGCTGCCGTTCGAGCGCCTGGTGGAGGCGCTCAATCCCACCCGCTCCCTGGCGCGCCAGTCCCTGTTCCAGGTCATGCTCATCCTCCAGAACACCGAGCGCTCCCGGTTCTCCCTGGACGGGCTGGAGTGCGCCCCGGTGGAGGTGGGCCTGGGCGTCAAGTTCGACCTCGCCTTCGAGATCGCCGAGGAGCACGACGCCGACGGACCGGCGGGCCTCACCGGCCGGCTGGAGTTCGCCACCGATCTGTACACCCGCCCCACCGCCGAGCGGCTCGCGGAGCGCTTCGTCCGCCTGCTGACCGCCGCGGTCACCCGGCCCACGGAACGGCTGAGCTCCCTAGAGGTCCTGGCGCCCGGGGAGCGCCGGCAGATCCTGGAGCGGTGGAGCGCCGACCGGCAGTGGACCGCGCCCCCGCCCGTCACCCTGCCGGACCTGTTCGAGCAGTGGGCGCGGCAGCGGCCCGGCCATCCCGCGTTCGTCTCCGACCGGGACCGGCTGACCTACCGCGAACTGGACGAGCGGGCCGGCCGGTTCGCCCGCCATCTGCGGGACCTCGGCGCCGGCCCGGGCACCCTGGTCGCCCTGGCGCTGCCCCGCTCGGCCGACCTGGTGGTCGCGCTGCTCGCGGTGCTCAAGACCGGCGCGGCCTACCTCCCGGTCGACCCCGGCTACCCCACCGCGCGGATCACGCAGATGCTGACCGACGCCCGGCCCGCGCTCCTGGTGACCCGCACCGCGGTGCGGGCATCGGGCGCGCTGCCCGGCGACGTGGTGGCGGAGGACCGGACCGTGGTGCTCGACGACGCCGCGACCGCGGAGTCCGTCGCCGCGCGCCCCTCGCGGCCGCTGACCGACGACGAGCGGACCCGGCCCCTGACCCCCGCGGACCTCGCGTACGTGATCTACACCTCCGGGTCCACCGGGCGGCCCAAGGGCGTCGCCGTCAGCCACGCCACGGCCGCCGATCTCGCCCGCGACCACCGGGCCCGCCTCGGGCTCGGCCCGCACACCAGGGCCCTGCAGTTCGCGTCCTTCGGCTTCGACGCGGCCGTGTGGGAACTGTGCGTGTCGCTGTTCAGCGGCGGCACCCTGGTCCAGGCCGACGACGACCGGCGGGCCGGGGAGCCGCTGGCCGACACGATCGGCCGGCACGCGGTCAACCTCGCGGTGCTGCCGCCGGTCGTGGTGGCCTCCCTCCCGCCGGACGCCTGGCTGCCCAAGGACATGCTGCTGGCGGTCGCCGGCTCGGCCTGCCCACCGGAACTCGTCGACCGCTGGGCCGGGGCCACCCGGATGGTCAACGCCTTCGGCCCGACCGAGACCACCGTCTGCTGCACCCTCGGCGACCGGCTCCAAGGAGGCCGCCCACCCATCGGCCGCCCCGTCGCCGGGCACCGCACCTACGTCCTCGACGACGCGCTGTCCCCGGTTCCGGCCGGCGTCACCGGAGAGCTCTACGTGGGCGGCACCGGCCTCGCGGTGGGCTACCTCAACCGCCCGGAGCTCACCGCGGAACGCTTCGTCGCCGACCCCTTCGGCGCCCCCGGCTCCCGCATGTACCGCACCGGAGACCTGGTGCGGTGGCTCCCCGACGGCAACCTGGACTACGTGGGCCGGGCCGACCAGCAGGTCAAGATCCGCGGCTTCCGGGTCGAACCCGGCGAGATCGAGAGCGCGTTGACCGACGAGCCCGGGGTGGCCCAGGCGGCCGTCGTCGCGCGCGAGGACCGCCCCGGCGACCTGCGGCTCGTCGGCTACCTGGTGCCCGAGGCCGGGACCGAGCCCGATGTCGCGGCGCTGCGTGCCGCGCTGGCCCGCAGGCTGCCCGGCCACCTGGTGCCCGCGGCCCTCCTGGCCCTGCCGGAGCTGCCGCTGACCGCGCACGGCAAGCTGGACGTCGCCGCGCTGCCGGCGCCCGAGCGGCGCGGCACGCCGTCCCGGCCGCCCGAGCACGGGACCGAACGGCTGGTCGCCGACGCCTTCGCCGAGGTGCTCGGGGTGGCCGGGGTCGGCGCCGAGGACGACTTCTTCGCCCTCGGCGGCAACAGCATCGGCAGCGTCCAACTGGTCTCCCGGCTGGCCAAGGACGGCCTGCGGATCGCCGTCGCGGAGGTCTTCACCGCGCGCACCGTCGCCGCCCTGGCCGCGCTGGCCCGCCGCGGCCCGACGGCCCCGGGCCAGGCCACGGTCCGGCACCTGGAGGAGCAGTGGACGGCCGGCGGGCTCGACGCGGGCACGCTCGACCCGTTCGCCCCCCTGCTGCCCATCCGCCCCACGGGTGAACTGCCGCCCTTGTGGTGCCTCCACGGCGGGTTGGGCCTCAGCCTCCCGTACGTCGGCCTGGCCGCCCACATCGATCCGGCCCGCCCCCTGTACGGCCTCCAGGCGCCGCAGGCGAGCGGCGGCGCACCCCCGGCCACCCTGGAGGCGCAGGCCGACGCCTGCCTCCGGCTGATCCGGCGGATCCAGCCCGAGGGCCCCTACCACCTGATGGGCTGGTCCTACGGCGGACTGCTCGCCCACCAACTGGCCGTCCGGCTCCGGCACGCCGGGGACCGCGTGGCGTACCTGGCCAACCTCGACGCCTATCCGCACGACCCCGCCCACGACGGGCCGCTGGCGGGCGAGCGGGAACTCCTGGTGCGGTTCCTCGCGTACCTCGGGCACGAGGACGCGGCCGGGGCGGCCGACGGCGGCGCCGAGTCCGTCGCGCGCACGCTCCGCCGGCACGGGGGGACGTTCGCCCGGCTCGCCACCGAGGACGTCGAGCGGCTGATGGCCACCATGCGGCACCACGCCGACCTGGCGACCCGCTTCCGGCCCGGCAGTCACGAGGGCGCGATGACCCTGGTGGTCGCCGCCGCCGAGCGCTCCGCGGAGGCCACCGCGCACTCCGTCCGGCGCTGGCGGCCGCACGTGACCGGCGCGGTGCACCGGCACGACGTACCGCACGAGCACGAGTACCTGATGCACCCCGGACCGCAAGCGGCCATCGGGAAGATCATCGACGACGACCTGCGCCGCCTCGCGTCGCGGCGCCCCGGAAGGCAGGCATGAGCACCCTCACCGTCGACACCCCCGCCGGACCGTCCGCCGCAGCCGGCGTCGTCAGGGAGACCCTCGCCCTGGCCGGCCGGCGGCTGCGCCACCTCCGCCGGGCCCCCGGACGCACGGTGGGGCTCGTGATGAACCCGCTGGTGATGCTGCTCGCCGTGGGCTACCTGTTCAAGAACGCCATCGTGTCCCCGCACGGCGGTGCCTACCAGGAGTACCTGATGGCCGGCATCACCGCGCAGGTAGGTCTGGCCGGGGTGGGACCCACGGCGGTCAGCGTCGCCCTGGACCGGCGCGCCGGTCTCATGGACCGCTTCCGGTCGCTGCCCATCTCCCGGGCGGCGGTGCTGACCGCGCACGCGCTGGGTGACCTGCTGATCGGGCTCGGGGTCCTGGTGGTGATCAGCCTCGTCGGCCTGGGCATCGGATGGCGGGTCCACGGTGACCCGCTGTCGGTCCTCGCCGGGTTCGGCGTCGCCGCCCTGTTCATCCTCGCCACCGTGTGGGTGGGCATCGCGCTGGGGATGACCGTGAGCAACATCGAGTCCGTCGACTCGATCGCGGCCCTCGGCCTGGTCGTCTGCACCTTCCTCTCGGACGCGGTCTTCTCGGCGTCCGCCATGCCCGCCTGGCTCCGCCCGGTGGTGGAGTGGAACCCGGTCACCGCGGTGGCCGACGCCATCCGCCACCTGTGGGGCAACCCGGTCCAGCCCGGCTCGGGCTTCCCCGGCCAGCACCCCTTCCTGGTCGCCGGCTGCTGGCTCGCGCTGCTGCTCGCCGGGGCGATGGCAGCCGCCCTGACCAGCTTCCGGTCGCGGGAGTGAGCCACGTCGTGCGGTGCGGTCACCGGGCCCCGGGGCACCCGGCGGGCGAAGCGTACTGAGCAGTCGCTTACGATGGGTCGGCATGTCCGCAACAGCACCAGGAGCCCCGTCCGTGACCGTCGAAACCCTGCCGGCCGCCGCCGTCCCGTACGGCCGGCTCGTCCCCGTCACCGTCCACTTCGACGACCTCGACGCCCTGGGCATGCTGCACAACTCCCGCTACCCGTTGCTGGTCGAACGCGCCTGGGCGGAGTACTGGCACGGCCAGGGCTTCGGCTTCGACGGCGACTGGGCCGCGGCCGGCGACATGTGCAACGTCATCAAGGAGATGCGGGTCTCCTACGAGCGCCCGGTCACCCGCCCCGGCCACTACGCCGCCCACCTCTGGATCGAACGCCTCGGCCGCACCGGCCTCACCTACGGCTTCCGGCTCTGCTCGGCCGACGGCAGCGAGACCTATGCCCACGGCCACCGCGTCCTGGTCCGGATCGACTCCGCCACGCTGCGGCCCACGCCGTGGTCGGACCGGGCCCGCGCGGTGGCCGGTGAACTGATCCGGCCGGAGACGGACGAGCGGGAGACGGCGGCGGACGCGGCCTGATCCGCCGGAGCGCGAGCGGGCCCCGGCCGGGACCGCTCCCGCTCAGGACCGCTCCCGCTCAGGACCGCTCCCGCTCAGGACCGCTCCCGCTCAGGACCGTTCCAGGTCGTCCGCCACCGCGGGCGCGCCGCCCGAGGCCCTACGGGCCGGGACCCGCAGTACCCGGGCGCCCACGACCAGACCGCAGGCCAGCGCCGTGACCAGCCCGAACGACACCGTCAGCGAACTCGCCTGGGCGATCCCGCCGATCGCGGACGGGGCGATCAGCCCGGACGTGTAGGTGATCGTGGCGACCCCCGCGATGGCCTGGCTCGGCGCCGGACCGCTGCGCCCGGCGGCCGCGAAGGCCAGCGGGACCACCACCGCGATGCCCAGGCCGATCAGCCCGAACCCGGCCATCGCCGTCACCGGGTGGCGGGCCGCGACGATCAGCAGCCCGCCGGCCGCCGCCAGCACGCCCCCGGCCCGCACCGTGCGCACCGCGCCGAAGCGGGCCACCACCTTGTCGCCGGCCAGCCGCGCGGCCGCCATGGTGCAGGAGAAGGCGGTGGTCGAGGCGGCCGCCAGGCCGGCGTCCGTGCCCAGCCGGTCGCGGAGGTAGACCGCCGACCAGTCCAGCCCGGCGCCCTCCGCGAACACCGCACAGAATCCGATGGCCCCGATGATCACGGCCGACCTCGGCGGCAGCGCGAAGCGCGGCGGCGGATGCTCCTCGGGGGCGCTGCGCAGGTCCAGTACGCCCTGGCAGGCGGCCGCGCCCAGCAGGGTCAACACCAGTGCGGCAGCGGCGAGATGGAGCCGGGCGTCCCATCCGTCGTGGGCGGCGAGGGTGCCGGCCGCCGAGCCGAGTAGGGCGCCCGCGCTCCACATTCCGTGCAGCCCCGACATGATGGGCCGTCCGAGCCGGTCCTCGGTCTCCACGCCGAGGGCGTTCATCGCGACGTCCGACATTCCGGAGGCCGCGCCGTACACCAGCAGCGCCGGGCAGAGCGCGTACAGGCCGGGGGAGAGGGCGGGCAGGACCAGCGAGAGGGTCCACAGCGCGAGCAGGGCGCGCAGCGCCGTCCGGGCGCCGAAGCGGTGACTGATCCGGCCGGCCAGCGGCATGGCCAGCGACGCGCCGATCGCCGGGAAGGCGAGGGCCAGGCCGAGTTGGCCGGGGGGGATGCCGGTGTGGTCCTGGATCCAGGGGATGCGGGTGGCGAAGTTGCCGGTGACCGCGCCGTGGACGAGGAAGACCAGCGCGACGGACCGACGGGCGCGGCGCAGCCGGTCCCGGGGGAGCGGGGGGACGAGGGGGAGGGAGCCGTCGGGGGTACCGGTGCCAGCCATGGGCGGTAAATTATCAGGAACCCTGCCTGATAATAAGGGCGTCGGCCCGACCGGATGGAAGAATCCCGCCATGCATCCACCGCGCGCGGCAGCCGCCGGCCGCACCGCCTCGCCGGCCACCGCCCGGCTGATCAACGACCGACTGGCCCTCCAACTCCTGCAGTCCGACGGGCCGTTGACGGCCGGTCAGCTCAAGACGCTGACCGGACTGTCCCGGCCGACCGTGGCCGACCTCGTCGAACGCCTCCAGCAGGCCGGGCTGATCGCCGTCGTGGGGGAGAGCGGCGCACAGCGGCGCGGACCCAACGCCCGCCTCTACGGCATCGTCGCCGACCGGGCCCACCTCGTCGGCCTCGACCTGCGCACCCACAGCGTCACGGTCGCGGTCGCCGACCTCCTGGGGCGGGTGCGCGCCGAACGCACCGCCCCCGTCGGCGCGGACGACACCCACGACGCGGCCGTCGCCACCGCCCTCGCCGTGGTCGACAAGGCGCTCGCCGCGGCCGGCGCCGACCGGCCGCACACCCTCGCGGTCGGCGCGCCCGGCCTGGTCGACCCCGCCACCGGCCGGCTCGGCGGCACCGACCGGATCCCGTCCTGGCACGCCACCCTGGTCGGCGAACTGCGCACCCGGACGGCCGCCCCGGTCCTGCTGGAGAACGAGGTCAACCTCGCCGCCCTCGCCGAACAGCGCGAGGGCGCGGCCCACGACCACGACACCTTCGTCCTGCTCTGGCTCGGCCACGGCACCGGCGCCGCGGTCGTCCTGGACGGCGCGCTGCGACGCGGCGCCTCGGGCGGCACCGGCGAGATCGGCTTCCTCCCCGTCCCCGGCACCGGCGCACTGCCCTCCGCCACCGGCTGCGACGGCGGTTTCCACTCCCTCGCCGGCTCCGCGGCGCTCTGCGCCCTCGCGGCCGAGCACGGCCTCGCCGCCCCGCCCGGCGACGGGGCCGGCCGGCCCGGCCCCGCCGACGCCCCGCCCGCCGAGGCCCTGGTCCGCGCCGCCGTCACCGCCGAGGAACGCGGCGCCGACCCGGCGGGCGCCGCCTTCCTCGACGCCGTGGCCGACCGGGTCGCCCTGGGTGCGGCGGCCGTCTGCGCGGTCCTCGACCCCGGCTGCGTGGTCCTCGGCGGCGAGATCGGCCTGGCCGGCGGCGCCGCGCTCGCCGACCGGGTCGCCGGCCGGCTCGCCCGGCTCTCCCCGCTGCGCACCGACGTACGGGCCGGCGCGGTCGGCGGCCGGGCGGTACTGCGCGGCGCGGTCCTCGCCGCACGGGACGCGGCGCAGGACGAGCTGTTCGCCCCGGCGGGCTGAACCCGCTCCGGACGGACCCGGGCCGCACCCGGCTCCGGGCCGCCCGGCCCCGGCTCAGTGCGACGCCCCGCCGCCCGCCCGTTCCGCCAGGAACTCCGCGTAGGTCCGCTCCCCGACGGCGTGCTCCGGAGTGAGGTTCTCGCCCCGGCGCAGCGCCGCGCCCACCTTGCCCGGCACCCGCACCGGCACCAGCAGCCGGCGCCGCCCGCCCGCGTCGAGCGTCGCCCGCACCAGCTCCCGCGCCTGGAGTACCTCGGGCCCGCCCATGTCCGCGACCCGCCCGGCGGGCTCCCGGGCCGCCAACCCGGCCAGCCGCGCGGCCACTTCGCGGACCTCCACCGGCTGGATCCGGATCCCGGTCGGCACCGGCACCACCGGCGACCGGGCCCCCGCCTTGACCATCTGGAGCACCAGATCGTGGAACTGCGTCGTCCGCAGCACCGTCCAGCCGATGCCGGAGTCCTCGATCAGCCGCTCCACCGCGTGCTTGGTCCGGTAGTAGCCGAGCGGCACCCGGTCCACCCCGACGATCGAGATGTAGACCAGATGCGGCACCCCCGCCGCCGCCACCGCGTCGAGCAGCGGCCGGGCCGCCTCCAGGTCACCACCGGACGGCGCCGAGGCGCAGTGCACCACGGCGTCCACGTCCGCGAGCGCCACGTCCAGGCCGGTGCCCTCGCGCAGATCGACCGCGTACGACCGCAGCCGCGGCCGTTCGGTGCCGGTGTGCGGCCGCCGGCTCACCGAGCGGACCTCGTGCCCGTCGCCGAGCAGCCGCTCGATCAACGGCCGGCCGAGCGTGCCGGTACCGCCGGTCACCAGAATTCTCGCCATCGTCGTTCAGTCCTTGCGTGCGGGGGGACAACCGCGTCCCCGGGTGCGTACCGTCCCCTCATGACGGAGCAGCCGCCCCCGTTCGTGACACCGCGGCGCGCCGGACGCTGTGAGACAGCCCACAGCGGTTCGCCCGCATGGGCGACGATCGGCCGTGGCAGACTGAAGCTGTACTGACATAAGAGCAGCAGCGCACTCCGGGGTCGGTGTAATTCCGAACCGGCGGTAACAGTCCGCGACCCGTCCGCATCCAGCGGCCGGTTGAGCAGGTGGAATTCCTGCACCGACGGTGAAAGTCCGGATGGGAGGCAGTGCGCGGCGGGCGAGCTTCGGTACACCGCCGTCGGCGGCGCGTCCGGTCGTATCCGGACGGGCGCTTCCTTTTCCGGCGCGGTGCTCCCGTTGTGTCGTTCCGCTTCCTGTCGTCCAGACAGCCCCGGAGTCCGTGCCCGAAGAGGCAGGAGGACCCGGTGGCCACCGCAGCCCCCGTCGAGACCGCGGCGATGCGCCGAGCCATCGAGCTCGCCGCCCGCGGCCTCGGGCACACCAGCCCCAACCCCGTGGTCGGCTGTGTCGTCCTGGACTCCCACGGCCGCACCGTCGGCGAGGGCTGGCACCAGCGCGCCGGCGGCCCGCACGCCGAGATCCACGCACTGCGCGCCGCGGGCGAACAGGCCCGCGGCGGCACCGCCCTGGTCACCCTCGAACCCTGCAACCACACCGGCCGCACCGGCCCCTGCGCCCAGGCACTGATCGACGCCGGGATCGCCCGGGTCGTCTACGCGGTCTCCGACCCCACCCCGACCGCCACCGGCGGCGCCCTCACCCTGGCCGAGGCCGGCATCGACGTCGAGGGCGGACTGCTCGCCGACGAGGCCGCGGCCGGCAACGAGGCGTGGCTGACCGCCGTCCTGCGCGGCCGCCCCTTCGTGCTGTGGAAGTACGCCGCCACCCTCGACGGCCGGATCGCCGCCGCCGACGGCACCAGCCGCTGGATCTCCTCGCCCGAATCGCGCGCCGACGTGCACCGGCTGCGGGCCGCCGCGGACGCGGTGATCGTCGGCTCGGGCACCGCCCGCGCCGACGACCCGCAGCTCGGCGCCCGGATCAGCGGGCTCACCGACGACGAGATCAGCCAGCCGCTGCGGGTCGTCGTCGACTCCGGCGCCACCGCCGTCAAGCCCGGCGCCCGCGTCCTGGACGGCACCGCGCCCACCCTGATCGCGGTCGCCGAGGACGCCGACGCCGCCCACCTCGAAGGACTCGCCCCGCTCGTCCGGCTGCCGCGCGCCGCCGGCGGGCCCGGCCTGTCCATCCCCGCCCTGATGAAGGCCCTGTACGAGCGGGACGTCCGCTCCGTCCTTCTCGAAGGCGGGCCCACGCTCGCCGGGGCCTTCCTCGCCGCCCGGGCCGTCGACAAGGTCGTCGGCTATCTCGCACCGGTGCTGCTCGGCGCCGGCCCGGCCGCCGTCGGCGACGCCGGAATCACCACCCTCGCCCAGGCGTTGCGGCTCGACGTGACCGACACCCGACGGCTCGGCCCCGATCTGCGCATCACCGCCACGCCCCTTAGCCCCGCCCTCCCCGAGGAGAACTGAAGTGTTCACCGGAATCGTCGAAGAACTGGGAGAGGTCGTCGCCGTCGAGGACCTCGGCGACGCCTCCCGGTTCCGCCTTCGCGGCCCCGTCGTCACCGAAGACGCCAAGCACGGCGACTCGATCGCGGTCAACGGTGTCTGTCTGACGGTCGTGGACACCGCCGACGGTGCGTTCACCGCCGACGTGATGGCCGAGACGCTGAACCGCTCCAGCCTCGGCGCGCTGGCCCCCGGCTCCCGGGTCAACCTGGAGCGCCCCATGGCGCTCGGCGGACGGCTCGGCGGACACCTCGTCCAGGGCCACGTCGACGGCACCGGCACCATCGTCGGGCGCACCCCCGCAGAACACTGGGAGATCGTCAAGATCGCGCTGCCGGCCGCGCTGTCCCGCTACGTCGTCGAGAAGGGCTCCATCACCGTCGACGGCGTCAGCCTCACCGTCGTCGAGGCCGCCGACGACTACTTCACCATCAGCCTCATCCCGACCACCCTCGCGCTGACCACCCTGGGTATCAAGCAGGCCGGCGACCCGGTGAACCTCGAGGTCGACGTCCTCGCCAAGTACGTCGAGCGGCTGCTCGGCCGGGGCTCCGCGGACGCCGCGGACCTCCACGACATCGATGAGATCAAGGAGATGGACCGGTGAGCGTCCTCGACCCGCTGAACGGTGTGGCGTTCACGGCCTTCGGCCAGCACGTCATCTGGTCGGACATGATCGGCAACACCATCGGCCTGGCCGCGCTGGCGCTCGGCTGGCGGCGCTCCATATGGACCTGGCCGGCCCAGTTCCTCTCCGGCCTCATCCTCGTCGCCGCCTACGCCTCGGCCCACCTCAGCGGCGGCGTCGGCAAGCAACTCCTCGTCATCGGCGTGGCGTTGTGGGGCTGGCGGCAGTGGCAGCGCGGCCGCCGGCAGGCGCAGGACGGCTCCATCGCCGTACGCTTCGCCGGCTGGCGCGAGCGCGGACTGCTGCTCGCCGGCACCGCCCTGGGCACCGCCGCCGTCGGCGGCCTGTTCACCCTCCTCCCGCAACTGTCCTGGAACCCCTGGCCGGACGCCTACATCTTCGTCGGCACGCTCGCCGCGATGGTCGCCCAGGCCCGCGGCCTGGTCGAGTTCTGGTTCGCCTGGCTGCTGGTCGACGTGGTCGGCGTCCCGCTCGCCTTCAGCAGCGGCCTCGCCTTCTCCGGCCTCGTCTACGTCGTCTACCTCGCCCTCGTCGTGTGGGGCATGCGCGACTGGTGGCTGCGCTCGCGCGTCACCACTGATCGCCCCGTCCTGGAAGGAGCAGCGGCATGACCGCCCTCAAGAGCTGGTACGACGCGGACGACGCCCTCGTCCTGGATCCCGTCGAGCGGGCCATCGCCGACATCGCCGCCGGCCGCCCGGTCGTCGTCGTGGACGACGAGGACCGCGAGAACGAGGGCGACCTCGTCATCGCCGCCGAGAAGGCCACCCCCGAAGTCGTCGCCTTCATGATGAGCGAATGCCGCGGACTGATCTGCGCGCCCATGGAGGGCCCGGAGCTGGACCGGCTGGAACTCCCGCAGATGGTCGACCACAACACCGAGTCGATGCGGACCGCCTTCACCGTCTCCGTCGACGCCACCGCCGCGCACGGCGTTTCCACCGGGATCTCCGCCGCGGACCGCGCCACCACCCTGCGCCTGCTGGCCTCCGGTGACTCCACCCCCGGCGACTTCGTCCGGCCCGGCCACGTCTTCCCGCTGCGCGCCCGGCCCGGCGGCGTCCTCGTCCGCAACGGCCACACCGAGGCCGGCGTCGACCTCGCCCGGCTGGCCGGACTGCGCCCGGCCGCCGCGATCGTCGAGATCGCCGGTGAGGACGGCGCGATGCTGCGGCTGCCCGAGCTCGTCCCGTTCGCCCGCAAGCACGGTCTGGCGATCATCTCCATCGAGGACCTGATCGCCTACCGCCGCTCGTCCGAGCCGACCGTCCGCCGCGAGGCCGCCACCCGGCTGCCCACCGCGCACGGCGAGTTCACCGCGTACGGCTACCGCTCCACCGTCGACGGCGTCGAGCACATCGCGCTGGTCGCCGGCGACCTCGGGGACGGCGAGGACGTCCTGGTGCGGGTCCACTCCGAGTGCCTGACCGGCGACATCTTCCACTCCCTGCGCTGCGACTGCGGCCCCCAGCTTCAGGCCTCGCTGCAGCGGGTCAGCGACGCCGGCCGCGGTGTGGTGATCTACCTCCGCGGCCACGAGGGACGCGGCATCGGGCTGATGTCCAAGCTGCGCGCCTACGAACTCCAGGAGCGCGGCCGGGACACCCTCGACGCCAACCTCGAACTGGGCCTGCCCGCCGACTCCCGCGACTACGCGGCCGGCGCGCAGATGCTCAAGGACCTGGGCGTGCGCTCGCTGCGCCTGATGACCAACAACCCCGACAAGACCGCCGCCCTGGTGCGGCACGGCCTGAAGGTCACCGGCCGCGAGCCGATGCCGGTCCAGGCCGGCGAGCACAACCTGCGCTACCTGCGCACCAAGCGCGACCGCATGGGCCACGACCTGCCCTGGCTTGATGCCGATCACGCCGGCACCTGCCACAACCAGTAATTCCCCCCACACCTGTTACGTCACCACCAACCGGCACCACCACCCGTACGAGGAGAACCGTGAGCGGCAAGGGCGCACCCGAACTGACCGTGAAGAACTGTGGCGACCTGCGGGTGGCCGTCATCGCCGCGCAGTGGCACGAAAAGGTGATGGACGGCCTGGTCGACGGCGCGCTGCGGGCGCTGACCGAACTCGGCATCGACGAGCCCACCCTGCTGCGGGTCCCCGGCACCTTCGAGCTGCCGGTCGTCGCCAAGGTCCTGGCCGGCCGCGGCTACGACGCGGTGGTCGCGCTCGGCGTGGTCATCCGGGGCGGCACCCCGCACTTCGACTACGTCTGCCAGGGCGTCACGCAGGGCCTGACCCAGGTCTCGGTGGACACCGGCGTACCGGTCGGCTTCGGCGTGCTGACCTGCGACACCGAGGAGCAGGCGCTGGACCGCGCGGGCCTGGAGGGCTCCGCCGAGGACAAGGGGCACGAAGCGGTCACCGCCGCGGTCGCCACCGCCGCCACCCTGCGCACCGTGTCGGAGCCCTGGCGCTGAGGAGGCCGCCCGTCTCCCGCCACCACCCTTCGGCCGAGGCGCTGCGCGCCGCTGTGACATCACCGCGTAGGGTAGTCACCATCATGTCCAAGAAGACGTTCGAGGAGCTGTTCGCAGAGCTCCAGCAGAAGGCCGCCACCGGCGACCCCGCCACCTCCCGTACCGCCGAGCTGGTGCAGGCCGGTGTCCACACGATCGGCAAGAAGGTCGTCGAGGAGGCCGCCGAGGTCTGGATGGCCGCCGAGTACGAATCCCACGAGGCCGCCGCCGAGGAGATCTCCCAGCTCCTCTACCACCTCCAGGTCATGATGGTCGCCAAGGGCATCTCCCTCGACGACGTCTACGCCCACCTCTGAACCACCCCAGGCACCCAGCCCAACTCCGCTAGCTGCAAAGGAAATCGCTCTCATGCTGCGCATCGCTGTCCCCAACAAGGGTTCACTGTCCGAGCCTGCGTCGGCGATGCTGCATGAGGCCGGCTACCGCCAGCGCAAGGACCGCAGGGAACTGGTCCTGGTCGACGCCGAGAACGAGGTCGAGTTCTTCTTCCTGCGGCCTCGCGACATCGCGGTCTACGTCGGCTCCGGCAAGCTCGACATCGGCATCACCGGCCGCGACCTGCTGCTGGACTCCGGCTCGCCGGCCGAGGAGATCCTCCAGCTCGGCTTCGCCGGCTCGACCTTCCGCTACGCCACCCGCCCCGGCACCGCCAAGGACGTCAGCGAGTTCGGCGGCATGACGGTCGCGACCTCCTTCGCGGGCCTGGTCAAGCAGCACCTCGCCGAGAACGACGTGGACGCCTCGGTCGTCCGTCTCGACGGCGCGGTGGAGACCGCCATCCAGCTCGGTGTGGCGGAGATCATCGCGGACGTGGTGGAGACCGGCACCACCCTGCGCAACGCCGGCCTGGAGATCATCGGCGAGCCGATCCTGAAGTCCGAGGCCGTGGTCATCCGCGGCACCGGAGCCCCGGACGACGACCCGAAGGTGCGCCAGTTCCTCCGCCGTATGCAGGGCGTCCTGGTGGCCCGCCGGTACGTGATGATGGACTACGACATCCGGGTCGAGCACGTCGAGAAGGCCGTCGCCCTGACCCCCGGTCTGGAGTCGCCGACCGTCTCCCCGCTGCACCACGAGGGCTGGGTCGCGGTCCGCTCCATGGTCCCGTCCAAGGACGCCCAGCGCATCATGGACGAGCTCTACGACCTCGGCGCCCGGGCGATCCTGACCACCGGCATCCACGCCTGCCGGCTCTGACCGGCCCGTACCGCCTCACCCCGCCGACGAAAGACCGACGACGTGTCCGCGCCCCTGCCCAGCCTCCCGGTGACGTTCCGCCCGACCCGCACCCGGGTCGTGCTGTACGCGGTCGGCACCGCCCAGCTCGCCGCCCTCACGGCGATCGCGCTGGCGCTGCCGAAGCTGACCGGCGGCGAGCGGATCAGCTTCGTCGTCACCGGACTGCTGGTGGGTGCCGTTCTCCTGCTGCTCGGCCGCCCCAAGGTGGTCGCGCGGCAGGAGGGCGTCACGGTCGTCAACCTCACCACCCGCCGCGAACTGGCCTGGGCCCAGATCGTCCGGGTCAACCTCCGGCAGGGTGATCCCTGGGTCCACCTCGACCTGGCCGACGGCACCAGCCTGCCCGCCATGGGCATCCAGCCCGGTATCGCCAGAAATCAGGCAATTCGGGACGCCCGTGCGCTGCGTGACCTCACCGAGAAGCACGGTGCGCTCGACCACACGGCCGGGTGAGCCTGCCCTAACACGGGCCCCGCTGTTTACTCTGTTCTCCGGGACGCACCCCGCGCCCCGCCCCTTCGTGGGCCCAACCCGACCCGAGGAGTGACTCCCTCCGGCAATGGACGGATCGTCCTGTAGTACCTGCGCCGCCCCTCCGCATACCACGGGGGCGGCGGCATGACCGGCCCCCTGCTGCTGCTCGCCGCGGCCCTCGTCCTGATCCTCGCCAACGGATTCTTCGTCGCCGCCGAGTTCGGCCTCGTCACCGTCGAGAAGGCGGACGCCGAACGGGCCGCGGCCGACGGCGACCGCCGCGCCGGCACCGTCGTCTCCGCACTGCGCGAACTCTCCTTCCAGCTCTCCGGCACCCAACTGGGCATCACCATCACCTCCTTGGTGGTCGGTATGCTCGCCGAGCCCGCGCTGGCCGACGTCCTGTCCGGCCCGCTGCTCGCCACCGGGCTGCCCAAGGGCGCGGTCCCCGGCATCGCCGTCGTCCTCGGCATGCTGCTGGCCTCCGCCGTCCAGATGGTCGTCGGCGAGCTCGTGCCCAAGAACTGGGCGGTCTCCAAGCCGCTGCCGGTGGCCCGCTTCGTGGCCGGCCCGCAGCGGCGCTTCTCCCGGTTCTTCCGGCCGGTGATCACCCTGCTGAACACCGTCGCCAACCGGCTCGTCCGCGCCCTGGGCGTGGAGCCGACCGACGAACTGGCCTCCGCCCGCACCCCCGGCGAACTGGTCTCGCTGGCCCGGCACTCCGCCCGGGCCGGCGCCATCGAGCAGGACACCGCGGACCTCTTCGTCCGCACCCTCTCGCTGGCCGACCTGACCGCGGAGAACGTGATGACCCCGCGGGTGAGGGTCAGCGCCCTGCAGGCGTCCGCGACCGCCGAGGACGTGGTGAACCTCACCCGCGCCACCGGCCTGTCCCGCTTCCCCGTCTACCGCACCCGGCTCGACGAGGTCGTCGGCATGGTCCACCTCAAGGACGCGCTGGCCGTCCCGGCCGACGAGCGGCTGCGCACCCCGGCGGCCCGGATCGCGGTGCCGCCGCTGCTGGTGCCCGAGACGCTGCCGGTGCAGCCGCTGCTGGAGCGGCTGCGCAGCGAACAGCCGATAGCCGTCGTCGTCGACGAGTACGGCGGCACGGCCGGCGTGGTCACCCTCGAGGACATCATCGAGGAACTGGTCGGCGAGGTCCGTGACGAGCACGACCGGGTGGACCTGCCCGAACTCGGGCAGGCAGCGCCCGAGGAGGGCCGCCCCGCCTGGGACGCCGACGGCGGCTGCCGGGTGGACACCCTGCGGCGGATCGGCCTGGAGGCCCCCGAGGGGCCGTACGAAACGGTGGCGGGACTGGTGGCACACATACTCGGGCGGATCCCGGCACCCGGCGACACCGCCGAACTGGAGGGCTGGCGGCTGCGGGTGCGGCTGGTCGCGCACCACCGCGCCGAGCGGATAAGGATCGTCCGGACCGTGCCCGCCGCCCCGGTCACCCGTGAGCCCGTCGCGGCCGGTGCGGAGGTGGCCCGATGACCCTGGCCCAGCTGCTGTTCGCGGTGCTGCTCGTGCTCGCCAACGGCTTCTTCGTCGGCGCCGAGTTCGCCCTGGTCTCGGTGCGGCGCTCCCAGATCGAACCGCTGGCCAACGAGGGCTCCAAGCAGGCCCGCCGGGTGCTGCACGGTCTGGAGAACCTCCCGCAGATGATGGCCGCCGCACAGTTCGGCATCACCGTCTGCTCCCTGACGCTCGGCGCGGTCGCCGAACCGACCGTCGCCCGGCTCCTGGAACCCCTGTTCGAGGCGGTCCGGATGCCCGCCGCCCTGATCCATCCGCTCGGCTACGTCATCGCCCTGGCGCTGGTGGTCTTCCTGCACCTGGTCATCGGCGAGATGGTCCCGAAGAACCTGGCCATGGCGGCGCCCGAGAAGACCGCCCTGTGGTTCAGCCCCGGCCTGGTGGCCTTCGCCCGGCTGTGCCGTCCGGTGACCGCCCTGCTCGGCGCCTGCGCCCACGGGGTGCTGCGGCTCTTCCGGGTCGAGCCGAAGGACGAGGTCGAGGCGGCCTTCACCAGCGAGCAGCTGACCCATCTGGTCGAGGACTCCGGCCAGGCCGGCCTGCTGGAACCGGCCGAGCAGGAGCGCCTCTCCGACGCCCTGGAGCTGGGCAGCCGCCCGGTCACGGACGTCCTGCTGGACCGGGCGGCGCTGATCACCGTCGAGCCGACGGTGACGCCCCGCCAGGTCGAGGAGCTGACCGTACGCACCGGCTACTCCCGCTTCCCGGTGTGCGCCCCCGGCGGCGCCTACATGGGCTATCTGCACGTCAAGGACGTCCTGGACCTGGAGGAACGGGACCGTGCGGTGCCGCAGCGGATCTGGCACGCGATGACCACGCTGCGCGCCGAGCTGCCCCTGGACGACGCCCTGACGGCGATGCGGCGGGCCGCCTCCCACCTGGCGGCGGTCGCCGACCCCAGCGGCCGGGTGCTCGGCCTGGTCGCCCTGGAGGACGTGCTGGAAATGCTGGTCGGCGAGGTCCGCGACCCGGCCCACCGCCGGACCCCGGCCTCCCGCACCCCGCACGACCGGCTCGCGGAACCCCGCGACGAGACGTCCCTGCCGGCGGAGGACCGGGCGATGGCGCGCTAGGGGAGGAGACTCCCGGCCGCGTCAGAAGCCCGGTGACTCCGGCCCCCGCCCCGACAGCACCTCGCCGTACGCCTGCATCAGGTCCGGCAGCCGCAGGGTCGCGAGGTCGTCGCGGGTGGGGGTGCCCTGCCAGGTGGACAGCCGCAGGTCGCGGTAGGCGCAGCTCTTCTCGTAGAGGGTGCGCAGGAAGCGGCCGTTGCCGAGCTCGTCGATCCAGCCCTGGTCGACGACGTGGCCGCTGATGCTGCACAGCTCGTCGCGGGCCTCCGCGTCCCAGTGGTCGCCGTTCTCCGCGGCCAGGACCTCCCCGATGGCGGTCAGCTCCAGCGGCCGGTAGCTGGGGAAGTCGACCCGGGTGGTGAACCGCGAGGACAGCCCCGGGTTGGCGGCCAGCAGCCGGTCCATGCCCTCCGGGTAGCCGGCGAGGATGACCACCAGCCGGTCCCGGTTGTCCTCGGCCCGCTTGAGCAGCACCTGCAGCGCCTCGTCGCCGTAGGCGTCGCCCTTGCTGTAGCCGGAGTTGGACAGGCTGTACGCCTCGTCGACGAAGAGCACACCGCCCAGCGCGGAGTCGATCAGTTCATTGGCCTTGACGGCGGTCTGCCCGAGGAACTCGCCCACCAGATCGGCGCGTTGGGCCTCCACGAGATGGTCGCCGCCGAGCAGCCCCAGCGCGTAGAAGACCCGCCCGAGTATCCGGGCAACGGTGGTCTTGCCGGTGCCCGAGGGCCCGGAGAAGACGAAGTGCCGCTTCGGCGGCTGCACCGGCAGGCCCTGGCCCGCCCGCAGCCGGGCCATCCGCAGCTGGGCCGACAGCGCCCGCACCTGCCGCTTGACCGGCTCCATGCCGACCATCCGCTCCAGCTCCGCCAGCGCCTTCTCCAGCAGCACCGGATCGGCCGGCCCGGCGGGCAGCCGCTCGGTGCCGCGCGGTCCCGGCACCGCGGCCTTGGCCCGGGCCGCGGAGAGATCGCCGCCGGCCGGGGCGGCGCCGAGCGGATCGCCGTCCGGCCCGTCCGCCTCGCCGGTCGCCAGCAGCTCCCGGCCGTCGACGGGATCGAGCGGCGCCAGCGGGTCCGGGTCGCCGCCGGCCTCCTGGCCGAACCCGGACGCGGAGACCGCCGCCAGGTCGGAGCCCTCGTCCAGCCCGTCCACCTCGGCGATCGCGGCGAGCCGGGCCGCGGTGTCCATGAATGCCGGGTCCACCCGGTGCACCGCACGGTAGAGGGGGAGCGCCGCGGCGCTGCGGCCGGTGCCCTCGTGGGCGCGGGCGAGCCAGTAGCGCAGCTCCTTGCGCTGCGGCTGCTCGCTGCGGCACCGCATCAGCGCGGCCGACAGCAGCGGCTCGGCCTGCCCGTACATCTCCAGCCGCACCCGCGCCATCCCGCCGAACAGCCCGGCCTCGATGCCCAGCACCGGGTCGCCCAGCAGCGGGTCGGTGTGCCGGACGAGCTGGTCCCAGTCCTTGACGAGATAGGACCGGCAGGCGTGCAGGAAGCGCACCTGCGGATCGGTGTCGACCGGCGGGCAGCCGGCCAGCGCCTGGTCGAGCTCGGCGACGTGCCGCCCGTCGAGCCAGTGGGAGGCGTGCGCCAGCAGCAGGTCGCGGCCGGTCTCCAGCACCGGCTGCACCCACCAGCCCAGCCAGTACCAGGAGTTGAGGGTGCGTCGGTGCCGGCTGCGCATCTCGCCGAAGCGGTCGCGGTGGCGGTGCATCCGCAGCAGGGCGATGGAGGTGTCGGCGCGCAGCGCGTGCAGTCCCAGCCAGGCGTCGGCCATCGACGGATCGAGCCGTACCGCGGCCCGGAACTCCTCCTCCGCCTGCGGATAGGCGCCCACGGTGTAGGCGTCGACCGCGCGCAGCCAGGCGAGCTCGGCCGGGGCGGGCGAACCCTGAGTTCCGAAATCCATCCGTCCCCCCACAAAGCGTCCCCCGTGTGTGCCGCCGGGCCGGTGCCCGCCGCGGGGGCCCGTCCGAACCGGCGTGCGGCGTACGGGAGTTGACCCTCGCCGCGGCGGCTTCCGGTGCGTGGCCTGCGGTGGCACAGACCCGCATGGTACCTGCGGGAACGGCATGGGCCGTAGAGGGCGGTACGGGGCAAGAGCGGACGAGCGGTACGGCGCGGCGGCGCGAAGAATGCGATGACCCAGAGTGACGGGAGAAGGCGGCGCACGCCGGGGGCGCGAGGTGGTTTTACGCAGAACGAAGCCCCCGATCACGGGGGAACAACCGGGGGCTTCGCATCTGCGGGCGGTCCGTTGAACCGCACATTGAGAACGTAAGTCCTGTACGCCCCCCAGGTCAAGCCGAGTTGGGGCACTCGGCAAGACCCTGTCGTCGGCGCGCCCCCTGCCGGCCGCGGTCTGCTACGCAGAGTGAAACACGGGGCCGATCAAGGTGCCGATGTGGGCCCCATCCGTACCTCGTACCCCAACTTCCCCTGGTGCACCAGAAAATCGGCATAGGGGCGCGAAGGATCCGCCGCGAAGTGCGCGCGCTCCGCCGGAATCCAGCCACTCCAGAACGCCGAGAGGCCCGGCCCGTCCCGGAGTTGGCCCCTTTCCCAGGAATGTTCGCGCGCCAGTTCCATCCACAGCAGACAGCTCAGGTACGGCCGCAGCGTCCGCCGTCCGGTGCCGACCCCCTCGACCAGGACGACCGGCGCGGGCGCCAGCGCACGCTCCTCGGTGAACTCCCCGCGCACCCAGTCGTAGACCCCGTACCGCGCCGTCCCGCCCCGGGACAGCGGCTCCACCACCTGGCTCCGGAACCGCTCGTCCCACGCGAACAGCTCCTCATGGGTGGCGAGGTCGTCGGTGTGCACCACCGGGGCATCTCCCAGCGCCCCGGCGAGCCGCTCGGCGAAGGTCGTCTTCCCCGAGCCGGCGTGGCCGTCCACCGCGATCAGCCGCACCGGTCCGCAGGCGGGCGGCAACGTGCGCAGCCGGGCGGCGAGCGGGGCCAGATCGTGAACCATCGCGCCAGCGTACGCCCCGGTCCGGCGCCCTCCCGCATGCCACTGGTGTGGACCAATATTCCCCGGGCGACGCGCGCCGCAGCGCCTTCCGAAGCAGGTCCGGAACAGCAATAGTTGAGCCACTGCCGTCCACCGCGGCCCGCCCGCCGCCCCGGCCCGGCCCGCCCACCCGATCGCACGCATCCGACTGGGGGACCTCCACATGACCAGCTCCGCGCCCCGGCGCACCGTCCTGGCCGCCGCGCTCGCCGCCGCGGCCGGCGCCGCCACCCCCTTGGCCCTGGCGCACGCCGCCGACGAACCCCGCAGAACCGCCGCCGGTACGGCGGCCCGGGACGCCACCGCCGACACCACCGCGCGCCGATCGAAGAGCCTCGTGGACTATCACGCCTGGACCACCGCCGCCGACTGGGGCCGGGGCCACGCCGACGGCACCGCCGTCGCGCACGGCCCGCGCCCCGGCGTCCGCATCGCCCGCCCGGCCGGCACCGCCGACTACAAGGACCCGCACACCGGCCGGACCGCCGCCTGGGAGTACGCCACCTGGACCTCCCCGGTGCACGCCCTCGACGTCCCCGCCACCGAGGTCGTCGCCTCCTGGAACGCGCACACCCCGCCCGGCACCTGGATCACCGTCGAACTGCGGGGCACGTACAGCGACGGCACCGCGACGCCCTGGTACGTCATGGGCCACTGGACGGCCGGGGACGGCGACGCGGACATCCGGCGGACCTCCGTCGACGGCCAGAAGGACGGCAAGAGCAGCATCTCCACCGACACCTTCGCCGTCGACGACCCCGCCGGCGGCCTCCGCCTCGCCTCGTACCGCCTCCGCCTCACCCTCCACCGCAAGCCCGGCACCCCGCTCACCCCCACGGTCTGGCGGCTCGGCGCGATGGGCTCGGACCTCCCCGACCGCTTCGAGGTACCGGCGTCCACGCCCGCCCGGGCCGGCCGCGAGCTGGTCGTCCCGCGCTACTCGCAGGAGATCCACAAGGGTCAGTACCCGCAGTACGACAACGGCGGCGAGGCCTGGTGCAGCCCCACCTCGTCCCAGATGATCATCGAGTACTGGGGCCGCCGGCCCACCCGGCAGCAGCTCTCCTGGGTCAACCCCGACTACGCCGACCCCCAGGTCTGCCATGCCGCCCGCTACACCTTCGACTACCAGTACGACGGCTGTGGCAACTGGCCCTTCAACGCCGCCTACGCCGCCACCTACCACGACCTCCAGGCCGTCGTCACCCGCCTCTCCTCCCTCAACGACGCCGAACGCCTGGTCCACGCCGGCATCCCGGTCATCACCTCCCAGTCCTTCCTGAAGACCGAACTCGACGGCGCGGGCTACGGCACCGCCGGCCATCTGATGACCGTCATCGGCTTCACCAAGGACGGCGACGTCATCGCCAACGACCCGGCCTCCCCCGACGACCAGGCCGTCCGCCACATCTACCGCCGCCGGCAGTTCGAGAACATCTGGCTGCGGACCAAGCGGAAGAACGCCGACGGCAAGACCGTCGGCGGTAGCGGCGGGGTCTGTTACCTCTACTTCCCGGCGCGGCCCAGTGCCGTGCAGCGCAGGGCGCTGCGCGCGGTCGGGGTCGTCTGACGGCGGTCCGACGGGAAAGCCCCGAAAGCGCAAGGGCACGGCCAACTCCCGTTTCCCGGGGCGTTGGTCGTGCTCCTTCTGCGTTTCCGGAGGAATACCAGAGCCCGTAATGGGTGGCAAGGCAGGAGTTTTGGACAAGATGTGAACGAGCCTTGCCCCGGCCGGCGGTCGGCGCGTTCAATCGATCTTGATCACGGCAGTCAGGTACCTGGCTGCCGTGCGCCATGAGATCGAGGAGCGATTGCGTGATGTCCGAGAACGACCGGTCCGTGAGGCCGCACCCGTCCGCCCTTTCCGCGGACCGGCCGGAGAGCCCGGTGTGTTCCTACACGGAGTGGGACCCGCTGGAGGAAGTGATCGTCGGCATCGTCGACGACGCCAGTTTTCCGACCTGGCACATGGCCTTACCGCCGGTGCTCCCCGGAAACCAGCACGAGACCTTCCGGCGGAACGCCGGGAAGCCGTTCCCGCCCGAACAGGTCGCCGCGGCCCGCGCCGAACTGGAGGAATTCGTCCGCATATTGGAGGGCGAGGGGGTCACGGTACGCCGGCCGGAGCCCATTCCGCAGCGCACGCCCTACACCACGCTCGACTGGACCAGCACCGGAATGTACGCGGCGATGCCCAGGGACGCGATTCTCGTCGTCGGTGACGACATCATCGAATGCCCGATGGCCTGGCGCTCCCGCTACTACGAGAACCTCGCCTACCGTCCGCTGCTCAAGGAGTACTTCCGCGACGGCGCGAAATGGACCGCCGCGCCCAAGCCCGAGCTGACCGACGCCCAGTTCGACCAGGACTGGACCGATCCGGGCGAGGACGGCCCGCAGCGGCTGGTGGTGACGGAGTTCGAGCCGACCTTCGACGCGGCCGACTTCACCCGCTGCGGTCGCGACATCATCGCGCAGAAGAGCAATGTCACCAATGACTTCGGAATCGAGTGGCTGCGCCGCCACCTCGGCGACGAATACCGCATCCACGTCTTCGAGTTCAACGACTCGCACCCGATGCACATCGACGCCACGCTCGTTCCGATGGCACCGGGCAAGTTGCTCATCCACCCCGAACGGGTGCCGGAGGTGCCGGAACTGTTCAAGGGCTGGGACGTGATGGCCGCACCCCAACCGGTCATTCCGGATGGGCATCCGCTCTACATGACCAGCAAGTGGATCAACATGAACATCCTCATGCTGGACGAACAGCGGGTCATCGTCGAGCGGCAGGACGAGCCGATGATCTCGACGATGAAGAAGTTCGGTTTCACGCCGATTCCCTGCAATTTCCGCAATTTCAACAGCTTCGGCGGATCGTTCCACTGCGCCACCGTGGACGTCCGCCGCCGCGGAACCCTGCAGTCCTACTTCTGAGCGGCAGCGGCCGTGCGCATCCGGGGGTTCCAGGCAGAGCAGGCGGGGCGTCAGGCGAGCCGCAGGTCGATCCAGGGGATGGTGTCGCCCGGCAGGAGGTAGCGCTCCACTTCCTCGAAGCCGTGCTGCAGCGCGAACCGCAGGCCGTCCTCGTTCGACGACAGGACCACGGTCTCGATCGTCCCGGCGCCCAGCGCGCGGGCCTGCTCCAGCCCGCGCGCGTACATCTCGCCGCCGAACCCCTGGCCGCGGTGGGCGGCCAGCACCCGGGCGATCACCGTGGCGGTGCCGTCCTCCGGCGGCCGGACGGTGCTGCACCCGATCAGGGCGTCGTCGAGGTACGCGACCTCCAGGTGGTTCCGCCCGGAACGCTCCCGTATGCCTCCCACGTACTTGGCTTTCCCGCCGCGGGGCTTGCTCGCCGTTGCGCGCTTTGCGGCGCCTCCCACGTACCTGTCTGCGGCGCCGCGGGTGGTCTCGCCGTTGCGCCTGCGGCGGGCTGGGTGGTTTGTGGGTGCGGTGACGGGCCTCCGGGGCCGGTTGTGTGGACTGCTGACGCTTTACGTCCACACAACCGGCCCCTCCGGCCCGTCCCCTCCCGTTGAGGGGGAAGAAAACGGTGGTGGGGGTGCACGTGACCTCCACATGCGCGCAGCCAATGGACCACGCTCGCCCCCAACCAGCTCTCACCTCCCACTCACGGGAGGGGCTGGACCGGAGGACGAAGTCTGGAGGGCCGGCACCGCACCCGAAAACACCACGCCCGCCGCCAGGCGCAACGGCGAGCAAGCCCCGCGGCGGGACGGCGAGGTACGTGCGGGGCGCCGCAAAGCGCGCAACGGCGAGCAAGCCCCGCGGCGGGACGGCGAGGTACGTGCGGGGCGCCGCCAAGCGCGCAACGGCGAGCAAGCCCCGCGGCGGGACGGCGAGGTACGTGCGGGGCGCCGCCAAGCGCGCAACGGCGAGCGAGCCCCGCGGCGGGACAGACGGGTACGTGGGAGGCGCCGCAAAGCGCAACGGCGAGGCGACCCGCGGCGCCGCAGACAGGTACGTGGGAGGCACAGCCAAGCGCAGCGCCCCGCGGGGTCCTGTCGAGGGGGAGGGGATCACGAGATATCTTGATGTCGAGCAATGTTGCAGACGTGGAGCGGAGCACCCGGTGACTGACTCGACCATCATTTACACCCACACTGACGAGGCCCCGGCCCTCGCGACGTATTCCTTCCTGCCTGTGATCCAGGCCTACGCGTCGCAGGCCGGCGTCAACGTGGAGACCCGTGACATCTCCCTGGCCGGTCGCATCATCGCGAGCTTCCCCGAGCGTCTCCAGGAGGGGCAGCGCATCGAGGACGCCCTGGCCGAGCTCGGCCGGCTGGCGAAGACGCCCGAGGCCAACATCATCAAGCTGCCCAACATCTCGGCCTCGATCCCGCAGCTGAAGGCCGCGATCGCCGAGCTGCAGGAGCAGGGCTACGCGCTTCCGGCCTACCCGGACGACCCGAAGACCGACGAGGAGCGCGACATCCGCGCCCGCTACGACAAGGTCAAGGGCAGCGCCGTCAACCCGGTCCTGCGCGAGGGCAACTCCGACCGCCGCGCCCCCGCCTCGGTGAAGAACTACGCCAAGTCCAACCCGCACCGCATGGGTGCGTGGACGGCGGGCTCGAAGACCAACGTCGCCCACATGACCAACGACGACTTCCGCTCCACCGAGAAGTCCGCGGTGGTCGGCGAGGCCGGTGCGCTGCGCATCGAGCTCTCCGGCGACGACGGCTCCACCACCGTCCTGCGCGAGTCGGTACCGGTCCTCGCCGGTGAGGTCGTCGACGCCTCCGTCATGCGGGTCGCCGCCCTGCGCGAGTTCCTCACCGCCCAGGTCGCCCGCGCCAAGGCCGAAGGCGTGCTGTTCTCCGTGCACCTCAAGGCCACGATGATGAAGGTCTCCGACCCGATCGTCTTCGGCCACGTGGTACGGGCCTTCTTCCCGAAGACCTTCGCCAAGTACGGCGAGGTCCTCGCGACCGCCGGCCTGACCCCGAACGACGGCCTCGGCGGCATCTACAAGGGCCTGGAGTCGCTGCCCGAGGGCGCCGAGATCAAGGCGTCGTTCGACGCGGAGCTCGCCGAGGGCCCCGAGCTCGCCATGGTCGACTCCGACCGCGGCATCACCAACCTGCACGTCCCCAGCGACGTCATCGTCGACGCCTCCATGCCGGCCATGATCCGCACCTCCGGCCACATGTGGGGCCCGGACGGCCAGGAGCACGACACCCTCGCGGTCCTCCCGGACAGCAGCTACGCCGGCATCTACCAGGTCGTGATCGACGACTGCCGCGCGCACGGCGCCTTCGACCCGTCGACCATGGGCTCGGTGCCCAACGTCGGCCTGATGGCGCAGAAGGCCGAGGAGTACGGCAGCCACGACAAGACCTTCGAGATCCCCACCACGGGCACCGTGCGGGTCCTCGACGAGTCCGGCAACGCCGTCCTGGAGCAGGTCGTCAGCGCCGGCGACATCTTCCGGATGTGCCAGACCAAGGACGACCCGATCCGCGACTGGGTCAAGCTCGCCGTCACCCGTGCCCGCGCGACCGGCGACCCGGCCGTCTTCTGGCTCGACGCCGAGCGCGCCCACGACGCCCAGCTGATCCAGAAGATCAAGCAGTACCTCCCCGAGCACGACACCGAGGGCCTGCAGATCGAGATCATGGCGCCGGTCCACGCGATCAAGTTCTCCCTCGACCGCATCCGCCGCGGTGAGAACACCATCTCGGTCACCGGCAACGTCCTGCGTGACTACCTGACCGACCTGTTCCCGATCCTGGAGCTGGGCACCAGCGCCAAGATGCTCTCGGTCGTCCCGCTGATGAACGGCGGCGGCCTGTTCGAGACCGGCGCCGGCGGCTCCGCGCCCAAGCACGTCCAGCAGCTGGTCAAGGAGAACTACCTGCGCTGGGACAGCCTGGGTGAGTTCCTCGCGCTCGCGGTCAGCTTCGAGCACCTCGCCCAGAAGACGGGCAACGCGCGCGCCCAGGTGCTCGCCGACACCCTCGACCGGGCCACCGGCTCCTTCCTCAACGAGAACAAGTCGCCCAGCCGCCGGCTCGGCGGTATCGACAACCGCGGCAGCCACTTCTACCTGGCGTTCTACTGGGCCCAGGAGCTGGCCAAGCAGACCGCGGACGCCCAGCTCGCGGAGGCGTTCAAGGGCCTGGCGGCGACCCTCGCCGAGCAGGAGAAGACCATCGTCGACGAGCTGATCGCGGTGCAGGGCTCGCCGGCCGACATCGGCGGCTACTACCAGCCCGACCCGGCGAAGGCCGCGGCGGTCATGCGCCCGTCGCAGACCTTCAACCAGGCCATCGCCTCGCTCGGCTGACCCGGCCACCCCGGGCCCCACGGCCCGTCCCGCCCCGGCCGGCATCGCGCCCGGCCGGGGCGGCGCCGTAGAGGAGCAGGGGGACCCCCACCCTCGTCGAGGCCGCCGCCGGCCCCCCGTTCGCCTGGGTGGACGACGGGATCGGCCCGCCCGACCTCATCTGGATCGCCCGCCACCACCCGGGCCCCGCCCTCCCGCACCGCGCCGATCCGGCCAAGGGACTCCTTCCGGACGACTTCGCCACGCTCGGGAATTCGCCACGCTCCGGACACGGGCCGCCGACCGCGCCCCCGGAACGGGTGGTGGCCAGGGGAGGTGCCCCGACCGCACGGCGGCCCCCGGCGCGGTAGCGTCACCCCGTCGGCACCGCCGCCCACGACCGCGCACACCGGTCACGGCGGCTCGGTCAGCACTTCTCACGGGGGAACACACGGATGGAACTCGCCCAGGTCCGCCTGCTCGTCACGGACTTCCGCGGCTGCTACCGCTTCTACCGGGACGTGCTGGGTCTCACCCCGCAGTTCGAGGCCGAGGACGGCCCGTACGCCAAGTTCACCTGCGACCGGGGCTCCGCGGGCATCGCCCTCCAGGACCGCGCGCAGCTGGCCCAGGTCCTCGCCGACCTGGCGGCACCCCCGGCCGGACACCGCGCCCTCGTCGCGTTGCGCGTCGACGACCTCGACGGCTACTGCGCCGAGCTCACCGGGCGCGGCGCGGTCCTGGACCACGGCCCGGCCCCGATGACCGACCGGATGCGGGTGGCCCACCTCAGGGACCCCGAGGGCAACCTCCTCGAACTCCAGCAGTGGCTGGCGCCGCGCACCGCCGGCTGACCCGGCCCGGGCCCGGTGCCGCTCACCCCACCAGGTCCAGCACCGGGCGCAGCCCGTCCGGCCGGCGCTCCACCGGCAGATGGTCCACCGGCAGGTAGGCGCAGCCGAGCGCGGTCGCCCCGCCGTCCGCCGTACGGTCGTCGCCCACCATCAGCACGGTCGACGGGTCCAGGCCCAGCTCCCCGCAGGCCACCGCGAACAGCCGCGGATCCGGCTTCTGCAGGCCGTGCTCGAACGACAGCACACAGCTGTCCAGATAACGGGCCAGGCCGTGCGCGCGCAGCACCGGCCGCAGGTCCCAGCCGATGTTGCTCAGCACGCCGGTCCGGATGCCCCGCCGGCGCAGCTCCGCCAGCACCTCGGCGGCGTCCGGGTAGGGCCGCCAGGCCGCCGCCGTCATATGACGTGCGTAGAGCGCGTCGTACAACTCCTCGGCCGGCAGCGGGACTTGACGGGCCAGCCCGGTGTACAGCGCACGGTGACGGGCGGCGTCCCGGTCCCGGATCTCCCACAGCCCGGCCAGTCCGTCGGGCAGCGCGACGGGGGAGGAGCCGCCGGGCAGCGCCCCGGCCCGCTCCAGCTCGGCCGCCCGGCGGGCCAGCTCCGCCTCGTCCATGGCGACCCCGGTCGCGGTCAGCGCGGCACGCAGCCAGGACTCCGCGGGCTCGATCCGCAGCAGCGTCCCGGAGAAGTCGAAGAGCACACCCTTGATCGTGGTCATGGCCCCATCGTGTCCCGGAACGGCGCGCGGGGCGACGGGCGGGCACGGAGCACGCGGCCCGCCCAGGGCCTTTCCGGCCATCGTGCCCGGCCCCCGGCCCCCGGCACCCGGCCCGGCCCTCAGGTCAGCGCGGACAGCCCGGGGATGAACGTCACCAGCAGCGGTACCGCCGGGACCAGGACGGCGCAGGCCGTCATCCGCAGCCGGCGGCCCGGCGTGAAGCGCGGGGCGGGGGCGAGCAGCCGGTCCACCCGCTGCGGGACCTGGGCGAGCTGCGTCGGGCAGGGGCCGAACACCCCGCGGTCCTCGTTGAGTTCGACCAGGGCCAGGGCGACCGTCAGCCGGCCGAAGCGGCGCGAGGCCACGTCGTCGGCGGCCAGTTCGACCAGCCGGTGCACCTGGTCGCGGAACGCCGCGAACACCGGGATCTGCGGGAAGCCGGCGGCCAGCGCCGAGGCGCAGTAGAGCAGCAGATCGTGCCGGGCCCGCAGATGGCCCTGCTCATGGGCGATCAGCGCATCGAGCTGACGGCCCTTCAGTCTCCGCAACGCCGCGGTGGTGAGGACCAGTTGGGGCGAGGAATGGTGCAGCCACCACGCCTCCGGGCGGTCGCCCTCCAGGACGACCAGCCGCTCACCGGCCGGTTCCTCGCCGGGCAGCAGCGGGACCCGCCGCCGCAACTCGTCCCGGCTCCGGCGCCGGCGGGCCCGTGCGTCGCGCACCTCCCGGGTCAGCGCGAGGCCCGTCCAGGCACCGCCGCCGGCGAGCAGCAGGGCCAGCACACCGGCCCAAGGCCCGTAGCCCTGCAGGGCGTACGCCTCGACGACCACCCGGGGCGCCGGGCCGAACACCGGGCTGCGGACGGATTCCCAGGCGGCCGCCGCGCTCAGCGACATCGCGAGGATGCAGCACAGCAGAACACCGGCCACCACGCACTGCCACACCCACAGGGCGAGCACCGGTTCGCGGTCGGGCCAGTCCGAACGGGCCATCAGCCGCGGCGCCATCGACGCGGCCAGCGCGCCGAGAATCATCAGCGCGAGAGGGACCATCATGGCGTCAGCCTATGAGCGCGCGACTACTCGTTGGTACAGGCATGCATCGGAAGTGACGTACGCCACCCCGGCCGGAGGTGTGGAACGGAGGCGGCCGTACCGGCCCGTGGGCGCGCCGCCGGGCTCACATCATGAGCAGCATCGCCAGCATGCCGATGCCCATCGCCACCCGGCAGGCGCGCAGCACGTCGGCCGTCCCGGCCCCGCCCGCCCCGGCGGGCGCCCCGGCCACCGCCGGCCCGCCCGCCGCCGGCACCAGCCGGACACCCGCGCCGATCACATAGACCGTGTAGTAGACGAGCAGCAGACCCGTCACCCACGGCACCCCGCCCGGCGCGGAGTGCGTCATCGCGCCCAGGTGGTCCATCCCGGCCATGCCGTGGCCCGCCCCCGGCCGGCCCGCGGGACCGCCCGGCCACACCATCGCCAGCGCCATGTACACCATCGTCAGTGCGCCCACCGCGTGGTGCAGATGCCGGCGCACCAGTGCCGCCACGGCCGCCGCCCCGAAGCCCGCGGTGAACAGCCACGGCGACCACGGCGGCGGCGCCACGGACGCCGGCACGGCCATCGCCGCCATCCCCAGCGCCATCACGCCTTCCCCGCGGGCCGCCGCCCGCTGCGCCGCCGGTACGCCGCCGGCCCGGGCCAGGCAGTACGCCCCGGCGCCCGCGCACAACAGGACCAGCAGCCAGCCGACCAACGGTGGTGCGTGCACGAAGCGCCTCCCTGCGGCCGTCGCCACCCGTACGCGTCGGCTGCAGGATGCCCGCGGGACAGGCCGCACACGGGAGCGCACGGGCGCAAACCGGGAGCGCGGAAGCGAGCGGGAGACGCTCCTAGGGCCGGTAGCGCAGCGGATGGTCCGCCGGGACCTCGGTGAGCACGATGCGGTGCCCGTCCGGGTCGGCGATCCACATCTCGATCAGCCCCCAGGGCTCCTGCACCGGCGGCCGCAGCACCTCGACCCCGCGCTCCACCAGCTTCCGGTGCGCGGCCTGCGCGTCCGCCACCTGGAGCCACAGCCGGAGGGAGTCCGTGGCCGGCTCCGTGGCGCGACCGGAGACCTCCAGGTAGCCGCCGCCGAGGAAGTAGACCGTGCCGCGCTCGGGACCGGTGCCGAACTCCCGGTAGATCTCCAGCCCCAGCGCCTCGCCGTAGAACGCCCGCGACCGCTCCGGATCGGACGGCCGCAACAGCACCCTGCTGCTCAGTACATGCACCATGCCGGCGACCCTACGCCGCCCGCGCAGCGGCCCCGACACGGCGCGCGCACCTCTTGTTAGCCTCGGATCCGCCAGCCGCCCGGCTCCGCCCCGCCCGGCCCGAGAGGACCCCGCCCGCCATGCCCACCACCGAGCTGATCTTCCGCACCGCCGTCGACTCCGACGTCCCCGGCCTCGTCGACCTCATCGAATCGGCGTACCGGGGCGACGCGAGCCGGGCCGGCTGGACCACGGAGGCCGATCTGCTGGAGGGCCAGCGCACCGACCCGGAGGGCGTCGCCGCCGTGGTGCGGCACGAGACCGGGCTGCTGCTGGTCGCCGAGCGGGACGGCGCGCTGACCGCCTGCTGCCAGCTCGAACACCGCGGCGACCACGCGTACTTCGGGATGTTCGCGGTGCGCCCCGCGCTCCAGGGCGGCGGCTTCGGCCGGACCATGCTCGCCGAGGCCGAGCGGACCGCCCGGGAGACCTGGGACGCCCAAGAGATGCGGATGACCGTCATCCGGCAGCGCACCGAACTGATCGCCTGGTACGAGCGCCGCGGTTACCGCCGCACCGGCGAGTTCAGCCCGTTCCCGTACGGCGACGAGCGGTTCGGCATCCCGCAGCGCGACGACCTGGAGTTCGAGGTGCTGGCCAAGCCGCTGGGCTGACCCGTCCCCCGCGGGGCGCGCTACAGCCGCCCCGCCTGGATGATCCGCTGCAGGAACTGCCGGGTGCGGTCGTGCCGCGGCTCCCCGAAGACCTGCCCGGGCGTGCCGCGTTCCAGCACCACCCCGCCGTCCAGGAAGCACACCTGGTCGGCGACGTCCCGCGCGAAGCCCATCTCATGGGTGGCGATGACCATGGTCATGCCCTCCTCCTTGAGGTCGCGGACCACGCCGAGGACCTCGCCGACCAGCTCCGGGTCGAGCGCCGCGGTGATCTCGTCGAGCAGCAGCAGCCGGGGCCGCCCGGCCAGTGCCCGGACGATCGCGACCCGCTGCTGCTGGCCGCCGCTGAGCCGGTCGGGATACTCCCCGGCCCGCCCGCCGAGCCCCAGCCGGTCCAGCAGTTCCCGGGCCCGCTCCTCCGCCTCGGCGCGCGGCACCCCGTGCACCCGGCGCGGCGCCAGCGTGATGTTGTCCAGCACGGTCATGTGCGGGAAGAGGTTGTACGCCTGGAAGACCACCCCGATCCGGCGCCGCACCGCGTCCGCGTCGGTCCGCGGATCGGTGATCTCCGCGCCGTCCAGGAAGATCGCCCCGTCGTCGATCTCCTCCAGCAGGTTGGCGCAGCGCAGCAGCGTCGATTTGCCCGACCCGGAGGCCCCGATCAGCGCGGTCACGGTGTGCGGGGGCACCTCCAGGTCCACGTCCCGCAGCACGACCGTGCCCCGCCCGTACGTCTTGCGCACCGATTCCAGCCGCAGTACGGGGCCGTCCCCCGAAGCCGCCGCGGCCTTCTCGGCGGCGGGCCGCGGTGTGCGGTCCGTCGTGCTCATACCAGCCCTCCCTGGGCGCGCCGGCGGTCCATCCGGGCCGTGACCCAGTCCGTGAACCGGGTCATCGGGATCGTCAGCGCGACGAAGACCAGCCCGGCCACGACGTAGGGCGTGAAGTTGAAGTCCTTGCCGGCGATGATCTGCGCGGCGTACACCGCGTCCACCGCGCCGGCGATGGACACCAGACCGGTGTCCTTCTGCAGCGAGACCAGGTCGTTGAGCAGCGGCGGCACCACCCGCCGCACGGCCTGCGGCAGCACCACGAACCGCAGCGCCTGCCCGCTGGAGAGCCCCAGCGACCGGGCCGCGGCCCGCTGCGAGGGGTGCACCGATTCGATCCCGGCCCGGAAGACCTCGGCCACGTACGCCGAGTACGTCAGCACCAGCGCGGCCCCGCCGAGCACCACCGGATCGGTGGTGACGCCCTGCAGCCGCAGCGCCGGCACCCCGAACACCACCATCAGCAGACAGATGATCAGCGGCAGCCCGCGGAAGAAGTCGGTGTACGCGGTGGCCAGCGCGCGCAGCGGGAAGAACACCGGGCCGCGCAGCGTGCGGGCCACCGCCAGCAGCAGCCCGAGCACCAGCACCGCCGCCCCGCACACCACCAGCAGCCGCAGGTTCAGCAGCAGCCCGTCCAGCACCTGGGGCAGCGCCTTGCGGGCGTACGCGGCGCTGAAGAACGTGTCCCGGGTGCGTGGCCAGCCCGGGGAGCCGGTGATCACGACGAACAGCACGACGGCGGTGACCAGGGTGCTCAGCGCGGCGACCGCCGCCGCCCGGCGGGCCCTGGCCCGCTTGAACCGCTCCCGCTCGATCCGCCGCGCGGACGGCACATAGCCGTCCCCGTCCGGCTCCTCGCCTCGCTCCGGGGTCTTCAACACCCCCTCTTCGTACGTCACTTGAGCACCGGAACGTCGACGGCGTCGGTCAGCCACTTCTTCTCCAGCGCGGCGAGCGTGCCGTTCTTCCGGAGCGCGTCGACCGCGGCCGTCACGCACCCGGTGATCCGGCTCTCCTTGTCCAGCACCAGCCCGAACTGCTCCTTCGCGCTGCCGCTGTCCGCGAACTGGCCCACCACCTCGGCGTCCTTGACCTCGGCCGAGGTGATGTAGAACGCCGTCGGCAGGTCGGTGACGATCGCGTCGACCTGGCCGTTCTTCAGGGCCGTCTTCGCGTAGTCGTTCTTCTGGAAGACCGCGGCGGTCCGGTCCGGGTGGATGGTGTCGTTGACGACGTCCAGGCTGGTGCTGCCGACCTGGGCACCGAGCTTGACGTGCCGGAGGTCGGCGATGCTCCTGGCACGGGCGGCCTTGGAGCCCTTGAGCGCGATGACCGCCTGGCGCACGTCGTAGTAGCCGGAGGAGAACGCCACCGCGTGCTTGCGCTGCGCGCTGATGGAGATCTGGTTGATGTCGAAGTCGAACTTCTTCGCGCCGGGCGCGAAGGCGTTGGTGAACGGCACGGTCTGCCAGTCCACCGCGGCCTTGCCGTAGCCCAGCTGCCGGGCGACGGCGTAGGCGACGGCCGATTCGAATCCCTTGCCGCTGGCCGGGTCGTCGTCCTGGAACCACGGCGCGTAGGCCGGTTTGTCGGTGCCGACGGTGAGCTTCCCGGCCTGCACCGTGGCGAGTTTGCCGCGGTCGCAGCTCTGCTTGCCCTGCCCGGTGGCCCGCGGGCCACCGGGGGACTCGTCCTGCGGGGCGCAGCCGACGGCCGCGGTGAGCAGCACGACGGCGGCGCAAGTGGCCAGGCGAAGAGGGCGGTTGACGAGGCGCATGGCGGGAGAGTGGCAGTGCGCAGGGCCGTCTGTCGAGATCATCGGGGAAAACGTCCGCATGCTGGAAGCCTGTTGCGCGGCGGTGAACTGCGGATTTCCCCGTCCGGCGGTCCGTCAGGCGGTGAAGCGCACCGCGCGCCGGATCTCCGGGAGGTCGGTCACCACCCCGTCCAGGCCGAGGCCGCGGGCCAGCCGGAGCTGGTCGTGGGTGTTGACCGTCCAGGCGACGACCTTCAGCTGCGCGGCGTGCGCCCGCTCGACCAGCTCCAGGGTGAGCCGGCGGATGTTCAGCGACAGCATGTACGCGCCGACGGCCTGGGCGCGGTCGACGACGTCGGCGCCGTAGCGGCTGCCGACCAGGGCGGTGCGCACCCCGGGCAGCAGCGTGCGGATCGCCGCGAGCGCCTCGTCGTGGAAGGAGATCACCTCGACCCGGCCGGTCAGATCGCGCGCCCGCATCACCTCGGCCAGCGCCTGCGCGGCCGCCACGTCCTTGATCTCGGCCTGGAGCGGTGCCTTCACCGCGTCCACGACCTCCTCGAACACCGGGATCCGCTCGCCCTGGCCGGCGTCCAGCTCGCGCAGCTCGGCGAGGGTGCGCTCGGCGATCGGCCCGGCCCCGTCGGTGGTCCGGTCCACGTCCGCGTCGTGCATGACGACCAGCGCGCCGTCCTTGCTCAGATGCAGGTCCAGCTCGATGACGTCGACGCCCTCGTGCTCGGCACGTACGAAGGAGCGCAGGGTGTTCTCCGGCTCGACGCCCATGATCCCGCGGTGCCCGATGGTGAGAAAGGACAAGGCTGCCTCGCTTCTGTCGGCTCGGTAGTGCTGTCGGCTCACTGCCGGTGTCGACCGTCGACCGTCGGCAACGGCGTGCGAAACGGCGCTCAGCCTAACGGCCCGTACGTCCCGAAACCGGTTGCCGAACGACCCCGCGGTGTGTCCAGTACGCGTACCCGCCATATCCGCCTCCACCCCTCGTCACCCACACGTGGGCGCGCCCCCGCCCCGCTGACGCGACAGCCACCGGGCCGCCCCCGGAAGCCCTCACTCCGTTCACCGGCGACGGCGGGGGAGTGTGGCATATGCCACACCGGCCGCAACCGGAGAAAGTGCCAAATCCCTTGCCGCTACGGGCAGTAAGTGTCGCGGGATCGCGCTCCGACAGGAAAAATGAGGGTCGGGACGGGGTGCCGGCCGGATAATTTTCGGATCCCCCACTTGAGCGGACGATCCTTGGCTGGTTACCGTGTGCTGACAACACGATCTACCGCCGGAGGGCAGTCATGACGGAAATTCTTTCGCCTGTGGGTGTCCCGGGAGGCACTGGGACCGCGGAGCGCGTGGTGGACCACCCGGCGTGGCCCGTGCTCAAGGACGCCGTCGAGACCATCCGGCCCTGGCAGTCCAAGGACGGTGCGATCGACCTCGCGGCCGACGGCGCGCCCACCGCGGACGCCGTGCGCGCCGAGGTCGAGCGGGTGATAGCGGCCGTCCGGGAGCTCGCCCCGCTGGTCCCGCACGACGCCGCCTACCACGAGGCGCTCGTCGCCGACCTGCGCCGCTGGGCCGACGACGGCTTCGGCGTGCCGGACTTCCTGGACTCGCTGCTCGCCTTCCAGCCCGCCCGGCAGCGCGCCGACGGCCTCCAGCACCTGGTGCTGTTCCCCATGTACACCCAGAACGGCAACCCGGACCGCAACTTCGAGGCCGTGGTGCTGCGCATGGTCTGGCCGGACTGGCTCGCCGAGCTGGAGCGCACCCGCTACGACAACCCCCTCTTCTGCGGCATCACCTTCGAGGACTTCACCGCCGGCTACGACACCAACTCCGCGGTCCTCTTCCCGGAGACCATCGCGGTCCGCGAGGCCCCCGCGCGGTTCACCTGGGGCGGCATCTTCTGCGACCGCGAGGCCGCCCGCTTCCGCCGGGTCACCGAGGCCGCCGTCGAGACGCTCGGCCTCGAAGTACCCGAGGACATCAGCGAGATGCTCACCGACCAGGAGCGCTGCCAGGAGGCGTTCGTCCTGTGGGACATGGTCCACGACCGCACCCACAGCCACGGCGACCTGCCGTTCGACCCCTTCATGATCAAGCAGCGCCAGCCGTTCTGGATGTACGGCCTGGAGGAGCTGCGCTGTGACCTCACCGCCTTCAAGGAGGCCGTGAAGCTGGAGGCCGAGGGCTACTCCCAGGCCCGCGACGTGCAGTTCGCGGTGATCTTCGACCGGATGTTCCGCTTCCCGGTCACCGGCGACCGGGTCCGCAACTACGACGGCCTGGGCGGCCAGCTGCTCTTCGCGTACCTGCACAAGCACGACGTCGTACGCTGGACGGACAACACACTGCACATCGACTGGGAGCGGGCGCCCAAGGTCACCAACGAGCTGTGCGGCGAGATCGAAAAGCTCTACCGCGACGGCATCGACCGGCCCAAGCTGGTCCACTGGTTCGCCGCGTACGACCTCGTCTCGACCTATCTCGCCCCGCACCCGGGCTCGGTCTGGGCCAAGGGACCGGACGCCCTCGACCTGGACCAGCCGCCGCGCAAGCTCGTGGACGACGTGCTCCCCGACGAATTCCCGCTGAGCATGTTCTACGAGGCGCTCGCCAAGAAGCTGCGGTCCGTGATCGCCTCGACCAAGGGCATCACCGCCCACAGCGACACGCTGGCGGCGGCATGAGCACCGACCGTGACAACCGGCCCACGGCCGTCCAGGAGCAGGACGAGGAGGCGACGGAGATGGTGAATTCGACGGGCGGTCGCGGGCCGCTGGAGGGTGCGGTCATCGCGGTGGCGGGAGCGGCCGGTCCGGCCGGCCGGGCCACGCTGCTGCGGCTGGCCGAGGCGGGCGCCGTGGTGGTCGGCTCGGACGCCAACCCCGAGCGGCTCGCCGAGGCCGTGGACGCGGCCCGTTACGCCCACGGCGGCGCCACGGTGATCGGGGACACCGTCGACCTCCTGGACCCCGAGCAGACCCGCGAATGGGCGGACCGCACGGAGAAGGAATTCGGCCGGATCGACGGTCTGGTGCACCTCGTCGGCGGCTGGCGCGGCTCGTCCACGTTCGCCGAGACCGACCTGGCGGACTGGGACGCCCTGCACCGGCTCCTGATCCGCACCGTCCAGCACACCTCGCTCGCCTTCCACGACGCCCTGGAGCGCAGCGGCAACGGCCGCTTCCTCCTGATCAGCGCGGCCGGTGCCAGCAAGCCCACCGCGGGCAACGCCGCCTACGCCGCCTCCAAGGCCGCCGCCGAGGCCTGGACGCTCGCCATGGCGGACGGCTTCCGCAAGTCGGGGGGCGAGCAGGGACCGCGCGCCGCGGCTGCCATCCTGGTCGTCAAGGCGCTCGTCAACGACCAGATGCGCGCCGAGCGACCGAACGCCAAGTTCGCGGGCTTCACGGACGTCTCGGAGCTGGCCGAGGCCATCGCCGGGGTCTGGGACCGGCCCGCCCAGGAAGTGAATGGACAGCGTCTGTGGCTGACCCCCGAGCCGTGACCGGAGCGAAGACCGACGCCCGGCAGCACCACGATCCGCAGATCCGCGGCTTCGCCAGCGACAACTACGCCGGCGCCCACCCCGAGGTGCTGGCCGCGCTCGCCCTCGCCAACGGCGGTCACCAGATCGCCTACGGCGAGGACGACTACACCGAGCACCTCCAGCGGGTGTTCCGCAGCCACTTCGGGCAGCGGGCGCAGGCGTTCCCGGTGTTCAACGGCACCGGCGCCAACGTCGTCGCCCTCCAGGCCGTGACCGACCGCTGGGGCGCGGTGGTCGCCGCCGAGACGGCACACATCAACGTCGACGAGTGCGGTGCGCCCGAGCGGGTCGGCGGGCTGAAGCTGCTCACCGTGCCGACCGAGGACGGCAAGCTCACCCCCGAGCTGATCGACCGCCAGGCCTGGGGCTGGGACGACGAGCACCGCGCCATGCCGCAGGTCGTCTCGATCACCCAGAGCACGGAGCTCGGCACGGTCTACACCCCCGACGAGATCCGGGCCATCTGCGAACACGCCCATGAGCGCGGCATGGTGGTCCATCTGGACGGTTCGCGGATAGCCAACGCCGCGGCGACGCTGGACGTCCCCATGCGGGCCTTCACCAACGCCGTGGGCGTCGACATCCTCTCCTACGGGGGCACGAAGAACGGCGCGGTCTTCGGTGAGGCCGTGGTCGTGCTCAACCCCGACCGGGTGCGCGCGATGAAGCATCTGCGCAAGCTGTCCATGCAGCTGGCCTCCAAGATGCGCTTCGTCTCCGTCCAGTTGGAGGCACTGCTCGCCAAGGACCTGTGGCTGCGCAACGCCCGGCACGCCAACACCATGGCGCAGCGGCTGGCGGCCGGCGTCCGGCAGATCGACGGGGTGGAGATCCTCTACCCGGTGCAGTCCAACGCGGTCTTCGCCCGGCTGCCGCACGACGTGAGCGAACGCCTCCAGAAGCGCTACCGCTTCTACTTCTGGGACGAGCAGGCCGGCGATGTGCGCTGGATGTGCGCGTTCGACACCACCGAGGAGGACGTGGACGGCTTCCTCGCCGCGCTCCGGGAGGAAATCGCCCGCTGACGCCGGACCCGACGGGCCCGCGCCCGGCCGGAGGTCATGACGTGACCACCGGCCGGGCGCGGCCCTTTTCCGGCACACTCGCGGCGCCGCCGCCGGTACACCACAATGAACTCCCCAGTACGGTTTGCTTTACCGCGCCGGGTCGTGCTGCAATGCCGCCGGACGGCCGCCGACCGGCCGCGCCGCCGGCAGCCACCGCCACGACCTGCGAGGAACGGCCCATGCCCACATCCCTGTACGTCTCCGACGAGGTACGCGCCCTGGCGCCGGGCTTCGCCCACCTCGCCGTCGAAGCCCACGGCCTGACCAACGGGCCCAGCGACGCGTCGAGCGCCGCACTGCTGGACGAGGCCACCCGCCGGCTGGTCCGGCGCCTCGACGGGCGCGCCCCGCAGGACGACCCGCACCTCGCCGCCTGGCGCGCCGCGTACACCGCCTTCGGCGCCAAGCCCTCGCGCACCCGCAACTCCGCCGAGGCGCTGGCCCGGCGCGCCCTCGCGGACGGCGGGCTGCCGCGGATCAACCGCCTCGTCGACCTCTACAACGCGATCAGCGTCGCCCACCTCGTCCCCGTCGGCGGCGAGGACCTGGACCGCATCCAGGGCGGTATGCGACTCGTCCGGGCGGCCGGCGACGAGCCGTTCGCGACCGCGGCCGGCGGCACCGAGGTGATCGAGCACCCCGACGCCGGCGAGGTGGTGTGGTGCGACGACGAGGGCGTCACCTGCCGCCGCTGGAACTGGCGTCAGGGCGTCCGCACCCGGCTGACCGAGGACTCCGTCAGCGCCCTGTTCCTGCTGGAACGGATGGCTCCGATGTCCCTCGACGACCTCGCGGCCGCGGGCGAGGAACTGGCCGAGGCGCTGCAGAAGAGCTGCCCCGGCGCCCGGGTCGAGCTCGGCGGGATCCGGACCGCATAGCGGCGGGCCGACGGAGCCCGGCCCGGCCGCGGGCCGGCGTCACGCGCCGGGCGCCGCCGGTGCCGTGCCGCCGAGGTGGGCCGGGATCCACCAGGTGTCGTCCGGGCCCTTGGGCCGTACCGGGTAGGCGCGCTGGGCGGCCTCCAGCAGGTCCTGGACGCGGGCCCGCAGCCGGTCGGTGATCTTCTCGGCCGGCTCGGCCGGATCGGCCGCCACCGGCTCGCCGACCCGGATCGTGATCGGGATGTGGTTCCGCCCCAGGTCCCGCTTGTGGCCCTTGGTCCACAGCCGCTGGGTGCCCCACAGCGCCACCGGCAGCAGCGGCACCCCGGCCTCCTGCGCCAGCCGCGCCGCGCCCGACTTGAAGGACTTCAGGGTGAACGACTCGGAGATGGTCGCCTCCGGGAAGACCCCGATGATCTCGCCCGAACGCAGCGCCGTCAGCGCGTGCTTGTAGGCGTGCATGCCCTGCGCGCGGTCCACCGGGATGTGCTTCATCGCCCGCATCAGCGGCCCGGACACCTTGTGCCGGAACACCGACTCCTTCGCCATGAACCGCACCAGCCGCTTCGCCGGACGCGCGGCGAGCCCCGCGAAGACGAAGTCCAGGTACCCGATGTGATTGCTCACCAGTACCGCCCCGCCGCGGCGCGGAACGTTCTCCGTCCCGGCGATGTCGAATTTCAGGTCGAGCGCCTTGAAGAGCGTGCGCGCGGCACCGATCACGGGCGGGTAGACGAGCTCTGCCATTGTCCGGAGGACCCCTTTTTCCATGCCTGGGGAGGGTTCTCCCGGCGGAAACCTACGCCGTCGTCACTGCGGCTTTCGGGAGATCGTGCCCGATTGCGGCCGCCGCGGCCAGCGCGCCGACCGTCCCGGGCGGGAGATCCTCGTCACGTACCGGACCGGCTCAGCCGGCCGCCCGCCGCAGCAGAAGGTACATTTCGCACCCCAGGCAGTACCCGAAAGCGGCATTGAGGAAGGCCGCCGCGAGGGCCGCCGCCGTGGCCGCGAGGCCCAGCCACGGCGCCCCCGCGGCGAAGCTGGCCAGACCCACCAGCGCGAAGAACAGCCCGACGCTCTGGGCGAAGCGCGGCGGGGCCGGGTCCTCGAACGCCGTCGGCGCGGACAGCCGCGGCCGCACCGCCACCCTGAACAGCCAGGCGTAGGGCGACCGCTGGACCCCGGCCACCGCCCCGACGGCGAAGACCAGCGCCTGGCAGGCCAGCAGCCATCCGCTCCCGCTGATCAGCGCCGCCGCCAGCACCACGGCCGTCAGCGCCGCCCCGAACCGGGGGCCGCGTACGTCGATCCGGTCGTCGATCCCGTCGCTCGTCATGCCCCCTACCTTCCCCCGGAAAAGCCCGTGCGGAGCGCCGGGAATCTTTGCGGTCCTGTGAACGCTGCACCCCTCGATGACCGGACTCATGGTGTGCCTCGCGGTGCTCGCGGCAGCGAGCCTCTTCGGCGTGTGGCACCAACGCCGCAACGGGAGACTGTCGGTGCGCAAGCGGGACGAAACGGCGCGGCTCGGTGCCGCGGAGATCGGTGCTGCGCTGGGGGAGCGGGCCACCCTGCTGCAGTTCTCCAGCGCCTTCTGCCAGCCCTGCCGGGCCACCCGGCGCACCCTCGCCGAGGTCGCCGGCATGGTCGAGGGGGTGGCCCATGTGGAGATCGACGCCGAGGCCCACCTCGACCTCGTACGGGAGCTGAACGTGCTGCGCACCCCGACGGTGCTGGTGCTCGACGCGGACGGCGCGATCGTCCGCCGCGCCTCCGGGCAGCCCCGCAAGTCCGACGTCATCGCGGCGCTCGGGGCGGCCGTCCGTGATTGATCTCCCAGATACCGGGCCGCCCTTGACGCTACGGGTCGCGCATCGTCAGTCTGACGTGATGCGGCCAGGAACCCTTCTCTACGGACGCGCCCACGTCGACCTTCTGCGGACCTCCAGCGCCCGCTGTCCGGGCGTGTGAGCAACGACGACGTAACCGCCGCAGGGCGCCGTACGGGCGCCGGCGGCCCCGCCCCGGCTCGTCCGCCCCAGCAGAAGGACAACTCCATGACGGTCTCGCCCGACCTCGGCACGCCCCGCACCGCCTCGCCCGACCTCCTGCGCTCCGTCTTCCGCCGGCACGCCGCCGGCGTCGCGGTGATCACCGCCCGGGGCTCCGGCCCGGTGGGCTTCACCGCCACCTCCCTCACCTCCGTCGCCGCCGAGCCGCCGCTGCTCTCGTTCGGCATCGGCACCGGCGCCTCCAGCTGGCCCGCCGTCTCCGTGGCCGACCACATAGGCATCCACGTACTCGGCGAGCACCAGGCCGACCTGGCCGCCACCTTCGCGCGCAGCGGCGCGGACCGCTTCGGACCCGGCACCTCCTGGCGCACCGGCCCCGAGGGCGTGCCCCTCCTGGACGGCGTACTGGCCTGGATGGTCTGCAAGGTCGTCGCCCGGGTGCCGGCCGGCGACCACCGCATCGTGATCGCCCAGCCCGTCGTCGGCGACCCCGCGGGGCCCGGCCGCCCCCTCCTCTACCACCAGGGCCGCTTCAACGCGCTGCGCGACTGACGCGCCGTCCGCGGCCTGCTGCTCACCCGCGCTCCTCACCCGATCAGGGCCGTTGGGAAGGTCACATTTCGACGGCCTTGATTCGGGGCACGAGACTGGATGTACTGGCGAGTAATATGACGGTCGGCGTGGGGAACCGCATCCGACCGGGAGCCGCCCCGAGAGGCGCCTATGCTGCCAGCACGAGGCAGTTCTGAAGAGACCAAGCAGGTAGGAGAGCCGGCGTGAGCTTGAGGATCGTTGTCTGTGTGAAGTACGTGCCCGACGCCACCGGCGACCGGCACTTCGCCGAGGACCTGACCGTCGACCGTGACGACGTGGACGGTCTGCTCTCGGAGCTCGACGAGTACGCCGTCGAGCAGGCCCTGCAGATCAAGGAAGCGGCCGACGACGCGGAGATCACGGTCCTGACCGTCGGCCCCGAGGACGCCAACGACGCGCTGCGCAAGGCCCTGTCCATGGGTGCCGACAAGGCCGTCCACGTCGAGGACGACGACCTGCACGGCACCGACGCGCTCGGCACCTCGCTCGTGCTCGCCAAGGCCATCGAGAAGACCGGCTACGACCTGGTCGTCTGCGGTATGGCCTCCACCGACGGCACGATGGGCGTGCTGCCCGCCCTGCTCGCCGAGCGGCTGAACGTCCCTCAGGTCACCCTGCTCTCCGAGGTGTCCGTCGCCGACGGCAAGGTCACCGGCCGCCGGGACGGCGACACCGCCAGCGAGCAGCTGGAGGCCGCGCTGCCGGCCGTCGTGTCCGTCACCGACCAGTCCGGTGAGGCGCGTTACCCCTCCTTCAAGGGCATCATGGCCGCCAAGAAGAAGCCGGTGGAGTCCCTGGACCTGGACGACCTGGACATCGACGCGGACGAGGTCGGCCTCGAAGGCGCCTGGACCAAGGTCGAGGACGCGGCCGAGCGCCCGGCCCGTACGGCGGGCACGATCGTCAAGGACGAGGGCGAGGGCGGCAAGCAGCTCGCCGAGTTCCTCGCGGGCCAGAAGTTCATCTGAGCCGCAGCCCTTCCCACCGCCCTCATTCTTCCCGCAGGAGAGCAATCCCATGGCTGAAGTCCTTGTCTACGTCGACCACGTGGACGGCGCCGTCCGCAAGCCCACCCTCGAGCTGCTCACCCTGGCCCGCCGCATCGGTGAGCCGGTGGCCGTCCACCTCGGCCCGAACGCCGAGGAGGCCGCGAAGGTCCTCGCCGAGCACGGCGCCGTGAAGGTGCTGGCCGCCGACGCGCCCGAGTTCACCGAGTACCTCGTCGCCCCCAAGGTCGACGCGCTGCAGGCCGCCTACGACGCGGTCTCCCCGGCCGCCGTGCTGCTGCCGTCCTCCGCGGAGGGCAAGGAGATCGGTGCCCGCCTCGCGGTGCGCATCGGCTCCGGCATCATCACCGACGCCGTCGACCTGGAGGCCGGCGACGAGGGCCCGGTGGCCACGCAGTCCGTCTTCGCGGCCTCGTACACCACCAAGTCCCGTGTCTCCAAGGGCACCCCGGTCATCACCGTCAAGCCCAACTCCGCCGCTCCGGAGGCCGCGCCGGCCGCCGGTACGGTCGAGCCGCTCGCGGTGACCGTCGCCGACTCCTCCAAGGGCACCAAGATCGTCTCGCGCACCCCGCGCGAGTCGACCGGCCGCCCGGAGCTGACCGAGGCCGCGATCGTGGTCTCCGGTGGCCGCGGCGTCAACGGCGCCGAGAACTTCCCGGTCATCGAGGCGCTCGCCGACTCGCTCGGTGCGGCCGTCGGTGCCTCGCGCGCCGCGGTGGACGCCGGCTGGTACCCGCACACCAACCAGGTCGGCCAGACCGGTAAGTCCGTCTCGCCGCAGCTGTACATCGCGGCGGGCATCTCCGGCGCGATCCAGCACCGTGCCGGTATGCAGACCTCGAAGACCATCGTCGCCATCAACAAGGACGCCGAGGCGCCGATCTTCGACCTGGTCGACTACGGCGTGGTCGGCGACCTCTTCGACGTCGTCCCGGCCCTCACCGACGAGGTCAAGTCCCGCAAGGGCTGAGCCTCTCGGGCGCTTCCGGGCGCCGCCGGATCCGGCAGAACCGCACGAGGCCCCGTACGCGTGGTGCGTACGGGGCCTCGTGCGTGCCGGGCCCAACCGGGGCCGGGCCTTCAGGTGTTCGGCAGCCGGTCCTTGCCCAATTCCCCGGACGGCACCGGCTCGACGACGGCGACGTCCAGCGGCGCGGCGAGCGCCTCGGCGATCTCCGCGCCCAGCGCCGCGAGGGCCGGGCCGGCCGAGTGGGCGTCGAGGGACGCCTGGTCGGCCCAGTTCTCGATGACGGTGACCCGGTCCTCGCCGGCGTGCACCGCGTAGAGCAGACAGCCCGGCTCGGCGTGCACGGCCGGGGTGTGCCGCCGGAACGCGGCGAGGACGTCCTCGCGGCGCCCTGGCTTGGTCCGGATGGTGGCGACGACGACGGGCACGGGGCCTCCTGGGGCGTGACGGACGGATGTGATCACCGGTGAGTGATCTTGAGGAGAATAATCCGCTTCAGTCGCCGGTCACCCCGTCGATCCGCTCGCGCAGCAGGTCCGCGTGGCCGTTGTGGCGCGCGTACTCCTCGATCATGTGGACGTAGACCCAGCGCAGGTTGAGCCGGACGCCGCGCGGGGACGTGAAGGTCTCGTCCAGCCCGCGGTCCGCCACCGCCTTGTCGCAGGCCTCGGTCTCGGCGCGGAAGGCCGCGACGTCGGCCTCCGCGGCGGCCGGGTCGGCGTCGTCGAAGTCGGCGTCCGGATTCTCCTCGGTGATGTGCACGTCGGGGATCTGCTCGCCGAGGAAGCGCTGGCGGAACCAGGTGCGTTCGACGTCGGTCAGGTGGCGCACCAGGCCGAGCAGGGTGAGGGTGGACGGCGGGTTGGCCGCCTCGGCGAGCTGTTCGCCCGTGAGCCCGGTGCACTTGGCGAGGACGGTGTCGCGATGGTGGTCGAGCCAGCCCTGCAGCATCTCCCGCTCGCCGGCCACGGTCGGGAAGTCTCTGCGCTGGATGGAGGGTGCGGTCCACGTCATGCCGCGAGTCTGGCGGCGATGCGCGGCGGGCGCCACGGGGTTTCGCGGGCCGGTGCCGGCGGCCGTGACCTGCGCCGCCTCCCGCGGCGGGGTGTTGACCTCGGCAATCTCCCCCGTTAACTTCGCTCTACGGATTGTTGATTCCATTAAGCGGAAAACGCCCGGCGACAGTATCGGGCGAAAGCACCGGGAGGGTAACGAATGGGGCAGCAGGAGACCGTGGCGACGAGCCTCGCGGACACCGTACGCGAGGGGATCGGCGCCGCGCTCGCCCAGGTGGACGCGGATCTGGCCCGGCGCTACCCCGGTGACCCCGGCACCCGCCAGCCGGTGCACACGGTCTACGTCCCCGGCGACGTCTTCGCCGCCGACACCCTGCGCTCCTGGGGTGACCAGGCACTCGCCGCCCTCGACGAGCACGCCCCCGACGCCGCCGCCCTCGCCGCCGTACTGGACATCCCGGACGAGCTCGCCACCGACGTCCACGACCGGGTCCGCGCCAAGCTGACCCGCGAGCCCGTCGAGGACCTGCGGATCGACTTCGAGGACGGCTACGGCCCGCGCCCGGACGCCGAGGAGGACGAGGCCGCGGCCCGCGCCGCGGCCCTGGTCGCGGCCGCCTACCGCGGGGGCACCGCCGCCCCGTACATGGGCATCCGGATGAAGTGCATGGAGGCCGCCGTCCGGGACCGCGGCATCCGCACCCTCGACATCTTCCTCACCGGCCTGATGGCGGCCGGCGGGCTGCCCGACGGCCTGGTGCTGACGCTCCCCAAGGTGACCTACGCCGAGCAGGTCACCGCCATGGTGCGACTGCTGGAGGCGTTCGAGAAGGCGCACGGCCTGGAGAGCGGCCGGATCGGCTTCGAGATCCAGATCGAGACCACCCAGGCGATCCTGGGCGCCGACGGCCGGGCCACCGTCTCCCGGATGATCGAGGCCGCCGAGGGCCGCGCCACCTCCCTCCACTACGGCACCTTCGACTACAGCGCCTCCTGTGGTGTCAGCGCCGCCTACCAGTCCCTCGACCACCCGGTGGCCGACCACGCCAAGGCCGTGATGCAGGTCGCCGCCGCGGGCACCGGGGTGCGGCTGTCCGACGGCTCGACGAACGTCCTGCCCGTCGGCCCGACGGCTCGGGTGCACGACGCCTGGCGGCTCCACCACGGCCTCGTACGCCGCTCGCTGGCCCGCGCGTACTACCAGGGCTGGGACATGCACCCGGCCCACCTTCCGACCCGTTACGCGGCCGTCTACGCCTTCTACCGCGAGGGCCTCGAACAGGCCGCGGCCCGGCTCGCGGCGTACGTGGCCAAGGCGGGCGGCGACGTCATGGACGAGCCCGCCACCGCCAAGGCCCTCAGCGGCTACCTCCTCCGCGGCCTCGACTGCGGCGCCGTCGACACGGCCGAGGTCGCCCGCCTCACGGGCCTGACGCGCACGGACCTGGACTCGCTGGCGGGCCGGGTGGGGAAGGCGGGCTGAGGGGGGAGGGGGCGGGGCCCGGGGCGCGTCGTCGGGGGCACCGAACCTGCCTGTGGGCGTCGTGTGCTGCTGAACGCCTGTGCGCGTCCCCTGCCCTCGACTTCGCGCGTGCGCATCCGCCTGCCCTGGATTCGCCTGTGCGCGTCCCCTCGCTCCGCCATCGGATTCGCCGGTGGGTGTCGCCCGGCCCCGAATCCGCGCGTGCGCATTCCCGGGTCCCGAATTCGCCCGTGCGCATCCCCCCACCCCCGAACCCACCCCCCGCCCCCTCCCCCGAAGGGGGAGAGGGGGAGGGGGCGGGGGAGAGCGCGGAGCGTCCGCTTGCGCGGCCTCTGCCCCTGCTCGTGCTGCCCCTGCGCGCACTTCCCCTACACGCACTTCCCCTACGCGCGCCCCCGCGCGCGTCGCCGCTCGTACGGCCCGCCTCCCCGCTGGCTCCCCCCGCCCCCTCACCGCTCCTGCTCACAGCCCGAAAGGCCCTCCTCCGCCCCGGCGTTGTCAGTGGCTCGTGCGAGCATGACTGTGCGTTGAGGAACGACCGGGACGACACGGCGGGAACGACCGCGGCCGGAAGCGACCACAGCGGGAGTAGCCACCGTGGCGCACCGCGGGGGAACGACCGCAGCGGAGCGAGCCGTGGGCAGGGAACGAGTGCAGCGGGGGAAGCTGATGAGGCGAGGGCGCGGGGCGGCCGCCGGACGGGTGGGGTGCTCGGGTGCCGGCCCCAGGGGGCCGGCACACCTGCCGTCACGCCTCGGCGGGGGTGGTCGATCAGCCTTCCGCCGGGGGGATTTCGCCGGAGCCGCGGGGGATCAGGCGGGTCGGGATCTCCGTGTGGTGCGGTGGCTCGGTGATGCCGTCGAGGCGGCGGAAGAGCAGCGTGGCGGCCGTACGGCCCATCAGGGCCGGGTCCTGGGCGACGACCGTGACCGCCGGCCGTACGAGATCGGCGAGTTCGAAGTCGTCGAAGCCGACGAGCGCGACCGGCCGCGGCGATGCGCCGAGGACCCGCACGGCCGTGACCGTGACGCGGTTGTTGCCCGCGAAGAGCGCGGTGACCGGCTCCGGCGCGTCCAGCATGGCCGTGGCGGCGGAGCGTACGCGCTCGGGGGCGGTGGAGCCGAGCGACACCCAGGAGTCGTCAACGGGCAGCCCCGCGGCGGCCATTGCGCTGCGATAGCCGCGCAGCCGCTCCCGCGCGGTGTGGATCCGCGGCTGGTCGCCGATGAAGCCGATCCGGCGGTGGCCGTGCGCGATGAGGTGGGCCACCGCGTCCCGCGCGCCGCCGAAGTTGTCGCAGAGCACCGCGTCCGCGTCGATCCGGCCCGCCGGGCGGTCGACGAACACGGTCGCTATCCCGGCCGTGATCTCCGGCTCCAGATAGCGGTGGTCGTCCCCGGCCGGGATGATGACCAGCCCGTCCACCCGCCGTGCGCACAGTGCCAGCACCAACTCCTGTTCGCGGGCGGGGTCTTCGGCGCTGGAGCCGTTGATCAGCAGCGCGCCGTGACTGCGGGCGACCTCTTCCACGGCGCGGCTGAGCGGGCCGTAGAAGGGGTCGGCGAGGTCCTCCAGGACGAGACCGATGCTGGCCGTGCGGCCCTTGCGCAGGATCCGCGCCGAGTCGTTGCGCCGGAAGCCCAGGGCCGTGATGGCTTCCTGGACGCGGCGTTCGGTGTCGGGGGTGACCCCCGCCTCGCCGTTGACCACGCGGGAGACCGTCTTGAGGCCGACCCCGGCGCGCGCTGCGACATCCTTCATCGTGGGACGGGTGCCATAGCGGCGGGACGTGCCCCGCGCGGTGTCGGTCACGGTTCGCGGTCCTGTTTCTCTCGGCGCCTGGGTGTGGCGTCGAGCATAGCCTCTAGACAACGTTGTCAAACGAGGGAAGACTGGCGTTCTCACGCCGGGCCGGCAGCCCCGGCCCCCGGGCCCACCAGGAGATTCCACACCGATGCAGACGGACCTCAGCGCAGCGCTGGACATTGGCGGTACGAAGATCGCCGGCGCTCTGGTGGACGGCCGCGGCAGACTGCTCGTACGGGCCGCCCGGCCCACCCCGGCCGACCAGGACGGGGCGACGGTGATGCGTGCGGTGGCCGAGGTGGTCGGCGAGCTGGCCGCGGCCCCTGACTGGGGCCGGGTGGCGGCGGTCGGCATCGGCAGCGCCGGCCCGGTGAACGCCCGGGCCGGCGCGGTCAGCCCGGTCAACATCCCCGGCTGGCGCGACTTCCCGCTCGTCGCCGGCGTACGGGCACTCGTCGGCGGGCGCCCCGTCGTGCTGGTCGGTGACGGCGTCGCGATGACCGCGGCCGAACACTGGCAGGGCGCCGCGCGCGGCCACGCCAACGCGCTCTGCATGGTGGTCTCCACGGGAGTGGGCGGCGGACTGGTCCTCAACGGGCAGCTGCACCCCGGTCCCACGGGCAACGCCGGCCACATCGGCCACATCAGCGTCGACCTCGACGGCGACCCCTGCCCCTGCGGCGGCCGGGGCTGCGTCGAGCGGATCGCCAGCGGCCCCAACATCGCCCGCCGGGCCCTGGCCAACGGCTGGCGTCCGGGCCCCGACGGGGACACCAGCGCCGCCGCCGTCGCCGCGTCCGCGCGGACGGGGGACGAGGTCGCCCTGCGCTCCTTCGAGCGAGCCGCGCAGGCGCTGGCCGCCGGGATCGCCGCCACCGCCACGCTCGTCGAGATCGACATCGCGGTCATCGGCGGGGGCGTCGCGGGCGCCGGAGACATCCTGTTCGCCCCGTTGCGCTCGGCCCTGCGGGAGTACGCGACGCTGTCGTTCGTCGCGGACCTGACCGTGGTACCTGCCCAAATGGGCACGGACGCCGGGGTGGTGGGCGCCGCCGCGGCCGCCGCGCAACAGTCCCGTCTCGATGCCTTCGCCGCCGCACCCTGACCTCACCACAGGCCCCCGCGCGCCCCTTAGTCTGGTGCCGACCGCGCCGGACGACGACGTGCCGGCGGCCGTGCGCCGGCATGCGTGAGGTGCCCGGCGTACGGAACGGACACGGGTACCGAGGGGATTGGCGACGGTGACATCGGGGGAGCGTGAGCAGCGCGGGCCGGACGAGGTACCAGGGGCGGGCGGGGCACAGGGGACGGAGGGGGCGAACGTCCCCGGGGAGCCCGGCGGAGCCCGGTCCCAGGACGCGGGTGACGCGGCCGGCGCGGCACCGGCCAGCCCGGCCGACAACCCGGCCGCCAGCCCGGCCGGCGGCGCCCCGGGTGCGCCCCGCGCCGCCGAGGCGAGCGGTCCCCGGCGCGGCACCGACGCCGATCTGACCGGACGGCTGCTCGGCGGCCGCTACCGCGTCAGCGACCGGATCGGCCGCGGTGGCATGGGCGTGGTCTGCCGGGCCGTGGACGAGGTGCTGGGCCGCGAGGTCGCGGTCAAGGTGCTGCGCGCCTATACGGACGCCTCCGCGCCGGAGCTCGCCGATCTGCGCACCCGTATGCAGCGCGAGGCGCGCGCCGCGGCCCGGATCCGGCATTCCGGTGTGGTCACGGTCCACGACGTCATCGACGAGGACGGCCGGCCGGTCATCGTCATGGAGCTGGTGGACGGGCCGTCGCTGGACGACGCCCTGGAGGAGCGCGGTCCGCTCGACCCGCGGGAGATCGCCCGGATCGGTGCCCAGGTGATGGACGCGCTGGACGCCGCCCACCAGGTCGGCGTGCTGCACCGCGATGTCAAGCCGGGCAATGTGCTGCTCGACCGCACCGGCCGGGTGGTGCTCACCGACTTCGGCATCGCCAGCATCGAGGCCCCGGGCGACGGCGCGTCCACGAACATCACCCGCAGCGGCGAACTCGTCGGCTCGCTCGACTACTTGCCCCCGGAGCGAGCACAGGGCCAGGCCCCCACCCCCGCCTCCGACATCTGGTCGCTGGGCATGACGCTGTACGCGGCGGTCGAGGGCGGCGGCGCGCCGTTCCGCCGTACGTCGGTGTGGTCCACGCTCACCGCGATCGTGACCGAGGCGCTGCCCGAGCCGCGCCGGGCCGGCCCGCTGACGCCCGTGCTGCACGCCCTGATGGCCAAGAACCCGGCCGACCGGCCGTCCGCCGCGGAGGCCCGGAGCATGCTGCGGGCGGTGGCCGAGGGACGGGACCCCGCGCCCGCCCCGGCGCCCGGCGCACCGCATCTGCCCACCGCGACCGATCTGCGGCCGCTCACCCCGCCGGCCCCGCCGCAGGAACTCCCGCCACCACCACAGCCCCAGGGACCGGCCCGGGGGCAAGGGCAGCACCCCCCGTCCCAGGCCCCGGGCCCCACCCAGGCGCACCCCCGCCCCCACGCCCCGGCCCCGCCCCCGGCCGCCCAGCAGCCCGGCTTCTCCTACTCGGCCCCGGGTGCGGCCTTCGACCCGCCCGGTGTGACGGCCGGCCCGTCCGTGGGCAGTACGGGCACCCACCCGTACCCGGCGAACTCCGGTGAACGGGACACCGAGCGGCTGCCCGCGCGGCGCCGCCGTCGGGTGGCGCTGGCCGTGGCGGCGGTGCTGGCGGTGCTCGCCGCCGGTGGCGGGGTGACGTACGCGCTGGTCGGCGGCGGCCCGAGCGATGCGGTCGCGGACCGCGGCCGGCGGTCGCCGGATCCGGCGCCGACGCCCGGCGGACCGGGTGCGCCGAGTACGGCCACCGGCAAGGACGACGCCAAGGACAAGGGGAAGGCGCAGGACGCGGGGGCGGACGGCGGGGCGGGCGCGTCCTCGTCGGCGTCCGGCCGGCCCTCGGACGGTCCGACGTCCCGGGGAAAGGACTCCAAGCCCGGTGGAACGGGCGGGAGTTCGGGTGACGACGGGAGCGGCGGCACGGACGGCGGCCACGACGGCAGCGGTGGCGGAAGCGGTTCGGGCGGGACGCACGGCGGGGCGTCCGGCGGTGGTGACGCCGGAGGCGGCGGCGACCCGACCCCGGCGCCGACGTCCTGCGCGTCCGCCGGTGGCGGCAAGACCAACTGCGACGTCTGGCGCACCGCGAATTCCTACACCGCGTCGTTCCAGCAGGTCGGCACGTTGAACATGGGCACCAACTACTTCTACTGCCAGGCGAAGCTGGGCCGTCGCGAGACCTACGGGAAGTGGACGAACGTCTGGTGGGCCAAGACGGACGACGACAGCGGCAACGCGGGGGTCTACGTCAGCGTCGTCTACCTCAAGGGCGGGGCGAACGACCAGCCCGTCCCCGGGTTGCCGGTCTGCTGACGGCCGTTCGCGGAGCGTGGAGGGCGGGCGGGGCCCGGTGGCGGAGCCCGGGAACCCGCCCGCCCGTGAGCGCCGGTCGGGCGCTCAACTGCCGCCTCAGCAGCTGAACTTGGCGTCCGCCCAGTCGGCGTGGTCGTAGTCGATGCCGTCCCCGCCGTCGGTGACGACGAGGCGCACGGTCTCGGCCCCGGCGACCGCGGCGGACAGCTCCCGGGCGGTGTCGGTGCCGGTCACGGTCCCGCTCCCGGCGACCCGTTCGCCGTCCGCCCAGACCTCGAAGCCGGCCGAACCCCGGTCACCGACCTCGTCGTCGATCCCGGCCCGCGCGCTGAACGCGGAGCACCGCCCGCCGGTGTAGAAGGTGATCTCGCTGGGCGCATGCACGCCCAGGCCCTTGGTGAAGCCGGTGCCGCCGATCCGGAGCGGGCCGCCGTCGCCGGCCGCGTCCTCCCCGACGCTGGTGTTCTTCTCGACCGGGCCCCAGCCGTTGGTGGCGGTCAGCCAGGGCAGTTCGGCGGCGTCCGTGGTGCCCGCGGGTGGTGGCACCACGACGTGGCCGGTGCCGGGCAGGGTGGTGGTGACCCGTTCGCCGCGCGGTGAGCGGTAGTCGGCGGTCAGCGGCAGGTCGTACGCGCCGGGGGTGGCGCCGGCCGGGGCGGTGATCCGCCAGGTGGTGGTGAGGGTCCGGCCGCCGGGCAGGGCGCGGGCGGTGGCGGGGGTGGTGGCCGTGGCGTGCCAGCCCTGCGGGGTCTTGAGCGTCACGGTCAGGTTGCGGGCGGGGGTGCCGCCCAGGTTGCGGACGGTGGAGTGGAGGTCCGTGGACGCTCCGGCCTCGACCAGGGGCGCGCGGTCGGTGCCGGTCTCGACGGCCGGCGGGTAGGCCGACCAGTTCGTGTCGGCGGCGACCCGGTAGACGGTGGTGCCGTGCGCGGGGACGGTGGCGGCGATGGTGCCCGTGGTGTGGGTGTCGCGGTGCTGCCACAGGTCGCGCAGCCGGTAGCCGGCGGCCTGGGGGAGGCCGACGGCCCGGGCGGTGGTGGCGATCCGCTGCGGCCGGTCGGTCTCGTTGAAGAGCGCCACCGCGCGGTCGCCGTTCGCGAGTTGCTTGACCAGGGTCCAGCGGCCGGACTCCGACGCCAGCACGGTGGCCTGCTTGCCCAGGGCGTCCTGGTCGAGGGCGATGACGTCCTTGTTGGCCAGGATCTCGAACGTCTCCGGGCCGGCCTTGCGCAGATCGGAGCCGATCAGCAGCGGTGCGGCCATCATGGACCAGAGGGAGAAGTGGCTGCGGTACTCGGTGTCCGTCATCCCGCCGTTGCCGACCTCCAGCATGTCCGGGTCGTTCCAGTGTCCCGGGCCGGCGTACGGCGCCAGCGGCAGGTTCTGCCGGGCGATCGCCAGCATGCTCGACCAGGAGTCACTGATGTCGCCGGTCGTGCGCCACAGATGTCCTACGTCCGACGCCCACTCCCAGGGCTTGTTCTCGCCCCATTCGCAGATGCTGTAGACGATGGGGCGTCCGGTGGCCCGCAGCGCGTCCCGCATCGCGCGGTACCGCTGCCGGGCGTCCACGCCCTGGTTATTGCAGTTGTCGTACTTGAGGTAGTCCACGCCCCAGTCGGCGAACTGCTGGGCGTCGGACTTCTCGTGTCCGAGGCCGCCGGGGAATCCGGCGGAATTGCAGGTCTTGGTGCCGGCGCTGGTATAGATGCCGAACTTCAGGCCCTTGGCGTGGACATAGTCCGCGACCGCCTTGATGCCGTGCGGGAATCGCCGGGGGTCCGGTACGAGCTTGCCGTTCGCGTCGCGTGTGGGCAGCGCCCAGCAATCGTCGAGATTGACGTACCGATATCCCGCGTCCTTGAGTCCCTTGGCGAGGAAGAGGTCGGCGATGCCCTTGACCATGTCCTCGGTGAACTCGGCGCGGCAGTGCGTGGAGTTCCAGTTGTTGAACCCCATCGGGGGCGTCAGGGCGAGCCCGCCGGGGAGCCGCGGCGCGGGGCGCGTGGCGGCGGCCGGGGCCGCGGCGGGGGTGTCCGCGGTACGGGCCGCGGCGGGCGGCGCCGTCGCCCCCGCCGCGCAGAGCAGGGCGAGGGACAGTGCTCCGACGATTCTTCGGTGGCCTGTCCGGCGGATGGAGCGGATACGAACGCGCATGGTTCGCGTCCTCCGTCTTCGCGAGAGGTGGGGTGAGGTCGAGTACCTGCCACTGGCGAGTGTTTACGGTAGGGCTTGTTGGAGTCTGTTGGAAGAGGGGCGGTAACGGTTGGTGCTCCGCGCGCCAAAGCCCTTGACGCACCCGGCAGTTCGGAGTGAGATCCCACCACTCGCGTTCGTTTCTGTTTGGTTCCACCCCTGAGGAGGGGGACATGGCCCAGTCACCGTTCAGCGGTTCGGATGCGTACGGGGAAGTGGCGGGACGTCGGATGTCCCGCCGGACGCTGCTCCGGGGCGCCGCGCTCGGCGCCGGGGCGGTGGCCCTGCCGGCCCTGCTCACCGCCTGCGACAGCGGCCCCAGCGGTATCACGATGGGCTCCAACGCCTCGGACGCCGTACCGAAGAAGGCCTTCGCCGCGGCCTTCACGGCGTACGAGAAGAAGTCCAAGAAGACGGTGAAGGTCAACACCGTCAATCACGAGAACTTCCAGGAGAACATCAACCGCTATCTCCAGGGCACGCCCGACGACGTCTTCATGTGGTTCGCCGGGAACCGCATGCAGTACTTCGCCCGGAAGGGCCTGCTGACCGACATCAGTGATCTGTGGCGGGACTTCGACGGATTCACCGAGGCGTTGAAGAAGCAGTCGACGGGACGGGACGGCAAGCAGTACCTCGTGCCGTACTACTACTATCCCTGGGCCGTCTTCCATCGTAAGAGCGTGTTCCGGGAACGGGGCTACGAGATACCCCGGACCTTCGACGAATACCGGGCGCTCGCCAAGAAGATGCAGAAGGACGGGCTGGTGCCGTTCGCCTTCGGCGACAAGGACGGCTGGCCGGCGATGGGCACCTTCGACTACCTCAACATGCGCGCCAACGGCTACGACTTCCACATCGCGCTGATGAGCGGCCGGAAATCCTGGAACAGCCCGCAGGTCAAGCAGGTCTTCGACCTGTGGCGCGGGCTGATGCCGTACCACCAGAAAGGCGCCAACGGCCGCACCTGGCAGGAGGCCGCACAGACGCTCGCGCAGAAGAAGGCCGGCATGACCGTCCTCGGACTTCCCCACCCCGGCCAGCAGTTCAGCGCCGCCGACCGCCCGGACCTCGACTTCTTCCCCTTCCCGGAAATCGACCCGGTGCACGGCCAGGACGCGGTCGAGGCACCGATCGACGGATTCCTGATGTCGCGCAAGGCCAAGGACGAGGACGGCGCCAGAGACCTGCTGAAATTCCTCGCCACCCCGGAGGCGGAGAACACCTATCTCAAGTACGACCCCAACAACATCGCGGTCAACAGCGGCGCCGATACGGCCACCTACACCGCACTGCAGAAGAAAGCCGTGCACCTCGTCGCCGGCGCCCGGCAGATCTCGCAGTTCATGGACCGCGACACCCGGCCCGATTTCGCCTCGACCGTGATGATCCAGGCGATCCAGCAATTCCTCAACAATCCGGATGACATCGACGGCCTGGTCAACGACATAGAACGCCAGAAGAAGCAGATCTTCGCCGCCGGGTGAACCCCGGTCACCGACAGAGCGACCCACCGCGAGACATGACGGGGAGCGAACCGCCGTGGTCACAACCCGTGCCCGGCACGCCGGAAGACCGGGGCCGCGGCGGCACACCCGCCGCGACCTCGCCGTCCTCGGCGTGCTGCTGGGCCTGCCGATCCTGCTCGATCTCGCCCTGATCTGGGGCCCGACGCTGGCCTCCGTCGGACTGTCCTTCACCACCTGGGACGGTGTCGGCGACATCAAAGGGGCCGGGCTGGACAATTACCGGAACCTGTTCACCGACTATCCGCCGTTCTGGCCGGCGGTCCGCCACAACCTGCTGTGGCTGGCATTCCTCGGCCTGCTCGCCGCCCCTTTCGGACTGCTGCTCGCCGTCCTCATCGACCGTGGCGTCCGCTTCAGCCGCTTTTACCAGTCCACCCTCTATCTGCCGGTGGTGCTGTCGCTCGCCGTCGTCGGCTTCATCGCCCAGTTGATCCTCTCCCGGGACCAGGGCGCGCTCAACGCCGTAATCGGTGGGAAGGACCCCACCGACTGGCTGGGAGATCCCGGACTCAACATCTGGATGGTGTTGCTGGCGGCCTGCTGGCGGCACACCGGATACGTCATGATTCTCTATCTCGCCGGCCTGAAATCCGTCGACCCCGGCCTCAAAGAGGCCGCCGCACTCGACGGCGCGAGCGAACGGCAGGCGTTTTTCCGGGTGGTGCTGCCGACCCTGCGGCCGGTGAACGTCATCGTCGGCGTCATCACCGTCATCGAATCGCTGCGCGCCTTCGACATCGTCTACGCCGTCAACAAGGGCCGCAACGGCCTGGAACTGCTGTCCGTGCTCGTCACCGACAACATCATCGGGGAGGCCGGCCGGATCGGCTTCGGGTCGGCCATCGCCGTCGTCCTGCTCCTCGTTTCGCTCGGATTCATCGTGACCTATCTCGTCCAGGAACTCCGAGGGGAGCAGCAGCGATGACCGTATCGACCGCGCCGCGTCCGGCGCCGACGCGTACCGGCCCGGCCCGCCGCGGCCGGTTCGGCGTGCACCTCTTCCTCACCGCCGTTTCGCTGGCCTTCCTCGCCCCGCTGCTGCTGGCCGTCTACGCCTCCCTGCGCCCCTACGAAGAGACCGCGCGCTACGGCTATTTCTCCCTCCCGCGCCACCTCTCCTTCGCCTATTACCGCCAGGCATTCGTCGACTCCGGAATGAGCAGGTACTTCCTGAACTCGCTCGTCATCGCCGTCCCCGGAGTCCTGCTCACCCTCTTCCTCGCGTCGTTCGTGGCGTTCGCGGTGTCCCGGCTCCGGATCCGCGGCGGTACGGCCCTGCTGATGGTTTTCACCGCCGGGAATCTGCTGCCCCAGCAAGTGCTCGTCACCCCGCTCTACGTGCTGTTCAACAAGGTCCCGCTGCCGTACTGGATGTCCGACTCGATGACGCTCTACGACTCCCTCTGGGCCGTCATCGCCGTGCAGATCGCCTTCCAGCTCGGATTCTGCGTCTTCGTCCTGGCGAACTTCATGCGCACCCTGCCACGGGAAATCCTCGAAGCCGCGATCGTCGACGGGGCCGGCGTCTGGGCGCAGTACCGGCGGGTCACCCTCCCGCTGTGCCGGCCCGCGCTCGCCGCACTCGGCACCCTGCAATTCACCTGGATGTACAACGACTTCCTGTGGGGCCTGGTCTTCCTCTCGGACGGCGACAAACTCCCGGTCACCTCCGCCCTCAATAACCTGCGCGGCCAGTTCTTCACCGACTACAACCTGCTCGCCGCGGGCTCCGTCCTCGTCGCCCTCCCCACCGTCCTGGTCTTCCTCCTCCTGCAACGGCATTTCATCGCCGGCCTGACCCTCGGCGCGAGCAAGGGCTGACCCGCCGTACGCACCACCGCACTCCCGGCCCGATGCGCCCCCGTCATATGCGGATTCCGGTGGTTCCGCGCAGGTACGCGCACCGGGTGTGCGGGTGAGGGTTTCGGTGCTGGAGGGGCTGGGGAGCGCTTGTTTGCCGGGGCCTCCCCGGCCGGACCGGCGGTCGAACAGGCAGCGTTCCCGGCCGTGCGCGCGGCCCGTGACCCCGAGCGTTTCCGTGGCAGGGTGTTGCGGGCAACTCACCTGGGTCTAGGGAAGAGGGGAAACCGTGATCGTCTGGCTGAACGGCACGTTCGGTGCGGGCAAGACCACTGCGGCTCATGAACTGCTCGACCTGCTTCCCGGAAGCACGCTCTACGACCCCGAACTCCTGGGTAGCGGGCTGCGGTTGATGCTGCCGGCCAAGCGGTTCGAGGAGGTCGACGACTACCAGGACCTGCCGTCCTGGCGCCGCATGGTCGTCGACACCGCGGCGGCGCTGCTCACCGAGGTCCCCGGCCCGCTGGTCACGCCCATGACGCTGCTGCGGCAGGAATACCGCGATGAGATCTTCGGTGCCCTCGCCGCCCGCCGAATACCCGTGCGGCACGTTCTCCTCCATGCGGAGGAAACGATCCTGCGTGCGCGGATAGCGCACCGGGAGGAAACCGGAGGAGACGACGCGGCCACTGCGTCCGTCCGCCGCTGGTGCCTGGCGCACCTCGGCCCGTACGCCGACGCGCTGCCCTGGCTGACGACCGACGCCCACGTCGTCGACACCACCCACCTGACGCCCCGGCAGACCGCCGAACGCGTCGCCGAGGCGCTCCGCACCGGCGCCGGCGCCTGCGACATCGTGCAGACCCCCGAACCGACCGCCGAGACCCTCGCCGCCGGCGTCCTGCTCTTCGACGACCAGGACCGGGTGCTGCTGGTCGACCCCACCTACAAGGCGGGCTGGGAATTCCCCGGCGGCATCGTGGAACGCGGCGAGGCCCCCACCCACGCCGGCGTCCGCGAGGTCGCCGAGGAACTCGGCATCGAACTCCCGTGCGCGCCCCGCCTGTTGGTGCTCGACTGGGAGGCACCCCGCCCGCCCGGATACGGCGGCCTGCGGCTGCTCTACGACGGCGGCATGCTGAGCGACGACCGGATCAGCAAGCTGCTGCTGCCCGGCGCGGAACTGCGCGCATGGCGCTTCGTCACCGAGGCCGAGGCGGAGACGCTGCTGCCCCCGGTCCGCTGGAACCGCCTCCGCTGGGCACTCCGGGCGCGGGAACGGGGGTGCCCGCTTCATCTCGAGGCGGGTGTTCCTGTTTGACCCCACGTACTCGGCTGCAGCGCCGTGGTGGTACCTCGCCGTTGTGCGCTTTGCGGCGCCTCCCACGTACTTGGCTGTCCCGCCGTGGTTGTTGTTCGCCGTTGCGCCTGCGGCGGGCTGGGTGGGTTGTTGGGTGCGGTGACGGGCCTCCGGGGCCGGTTGTGTGGACTGCTGACGCTTTACGTCCACACAACCGGCCCCTCCGGCCCGTCCCCTCCCGTGAGAGGGGAAGTTAAGGACGGTGGGGGTGCAGGTAATGCCCACCTGCGCGCAGGCAACAGATCAGGCCCGCCCCCAACCAGCTCTCACCTCCCACTCACGGGAGGGGCTGGACCGGAGGACGAAGTCTGGAGGGCCGGCACCGCACCCGACAACACCACGCCCGCCGCCAGGCGCAACGGCGAGACGACCCGCGGCGCCGCAGACAGGTACGTACGGGGCGCCGCAAAGCGCACAACGGCGAGCAACAACCGCGGCGGGACGGCCAGGTACGTGGGAGGCAAAAGCCAAGCGCAGCTACACGTACCGCTGGAGGAACAGCGCCTCAGCCAGGGTGAGGCGCTGCAGTTCCTCCGGCGACACGCTTTCGTTCACCGCGTGGATCTGCGCCTCCGGCTCGCTCAGTCCGATGAGGAGGATCTCCGCGTCGGGGTAGAGCCCGGCGAGGGTGTTGCACAGCGGGATGGAGCCACCCATGCCCGACGTCTGCATCTCCGTGCCGTCGTAGGCCTCCCGCAGCGCCGCCGCCATCGAGGCGTACGCCGGGCTGCTGGTGTCCGCGCGGAACGGCTGGCCCTGGCCGACCTGCTCCACCGCCACCCGCGCGCCCCACGGCGCGGCGTTCTCCAGATGCGCCGCCAGCAGCTTCGTGGCCGCCGCCGCGTCCGTGCCCGGCGGGACCCGCAGGCTCACCAGGGCCCGTGCCCCGGCATGGACGGACGGGGTGGCGCCGACCACCGGCGGGCAGTCGATGCCCAGCACCGTGACGGCCGGGCGGGCCCAGAGCCGGTCCGCGACCGACCCGTTGCCGATCAGCTCGACGCCGTCCAGGACCTTGGCGTCCCGGCGGAACTCCTCCTCCGGATACTGCAGGCCCTCCCAGGTCGCGTCCCCGGTCAGCCCGTTCACCGTCGTCGAGCCGTCCTCGGCGCGCAGCGAGTCCAGGATCCGGATCAGCGCCGCCAGCGCGTCCGGGGCCACGCCGCCGAACTGGCCGGAGTGCAGATTGCCCTCCAGGGTGTCGACCTGGACCTGCACCAGGGTCATCCCGCGCAGCGTCGCGGTCACCGTCGGCAGGCCGACCCGGAAGTTCCCGGCATCGCCGATGACGATGGCGTCCGCGGCCAGCAGCTCCGGGTGCGCCTCGGCGTACCGCTCCAGCCCGCCGGTGCCCTGCTCCTCGGAACCCTCCACGATCACCTTGACGTTGACCGGGACCCCGCCGTGCTCCTTCAGCGCGCGCAGCGCCGTCAGATGCATGATCAGGCCGCCCTTGCAGTCCGCGGCGCCGCGGCCGTACCAGCGGCCGTCCCGTTCGGTCAGCTCGAACGGCGGGGAGATCCAGGCGGCCTCGTCCAGCGGCGGCTGCACGTCGTAGTGGGCGTAGAGCAGGACGGTCTTCGCGCCCTCGGGGCCGGGCAGGTAGCCGTAGACGGACCGGGTGCCGTCCGGGGTGTCGAGCAGCGCCACGTCCTGGAAACCGTCCGCCCGCAGCGCCGCGGCGATCCACTCGGCGGCCGCCTCGCACTCGCTCGGGGGGAACTGGGCCGGATCGGCGACCGACTTGAAGGCCACCAGCTCGGCCAGTTCGGTCCTGGCGCGGGGCTGCAGTGCGGCGACGGTCTGCGCGAGCGGGCTGTCGGACATGGAACGCTCCTTGTGGGCGCGGCGTGTGGGGACCGGCCGCCCGGCCTCGTGAGCCGGCCGGGCCGGACGCAGGGCCCGGTGTCCCGTAGGGGCCCTGCGGGTGTGCATTCCACCGATCTTCCCACAGGCCCCGTGCGCAACAGCGGCCCGTAGGATGCGAGGGCGGAACGCAGCCAGGCATCGAATGGGAGCAGAAGCACAGGTGAGCAGCGAGCGGGCAGCCGAGGGCAACCAGCAGGTGTGGGACGTCGTGGTGGTGGGCGCGGGGCCGGCGGGCGCCTCGGCCGCACACGCCGCGGCGTGTACGGGGCGCCGGGTGCTCCTCCTGGAGAAGGCCGATCTGCCGCGCTACAAAACCTGCGGTGGCGGCATCATCGGCCCCTCGCGCGACTCCCTCCCGCCCGGTTTTGACCTGCCGCTGCGCGATCGCGTGCACGCCGTGACGTTCTCGCTGAACGGCCGGCTGAGCCGCACCCGACGCTCCAAGCACATGCTCTTCGGGCTGATCAACCGCCCCGAATTCGACGCCCGGCTGGTCGAGTCGGCCAAGGACGCCGGCGCCGAGGTCCGTACGGGCGTCACGGTGTCCCGGGTCGAGCAGCACGGCGCCGAGGTCCCGGACCGCCGTACGGTCGCGGTGGTCCTGGGCGACGGCGAGGTGGTGCTGGCGCGCGCCGTCGTGGGCGCGGACGGCAGCGCCGGGCGGATAGGAGCGCACGTCGGGGTCAAGCTCGACCAGGTCGACCTCGGGCTGGAGGCGGAGATTCCGGTGCCCGAGCCGGTCGCCGAGGACTGGGCGGGCCGGGTGCTCCTCGACTGGGGTCCGCTCCCCGGCAGCTACGGCTGGGTCTTCCCCAAGGGGGACACGCTCACCGTCGGCGTCATCTCGGCGCGCGGCGAGGGCGCGGCGACCAAGCGGTACCTGGAGGACTTCATCGGCCGGCTGGGCCTGGCGGGCTTCGAGCCGAGCATCTCCTCGGGCCATCTGACCCGCTGCCGCGCCGATGACTCGCCGCTCTCCCGCGGCCGGGTGCTGGTGTGCGGCGACGCGGCCGGCCTGCTGGAGCCGTGGACCCGGGAGGGCATCTCGTTCGCCCTGCGGTCCGGACGGCTCGCGGGGGAGTGGGCGGTCCGGGTCGCGGAGGCGCACGACGCGGTCGACGCCCGTCGCCAGGCGCTCAATTACGCCTTCGCGATCAAGGCGGGCCTCGGGGTGGAGATGGGCGTGGGCCGGCGCATGCTCCAGGTCTTCTCCCGCCGCCCCGGCCTGATGCACGCCGCGGTCACCGGCTTCCGCCCGGCCTGGCACGCCTTCGCGAAGATCACCCGTGGGACGACCACCCTCGCCGAGATCGTCCGCACGAACGGCGTGGCCCGCCGCGCGCTGGAGGCGCTGGACCGGGCGTGAGGCGGGCCGGATGAGTCCGTCCTGGGCGGTGTGCCGGGCTTGGGTGGGATCGCCGGGGGCGTCCCGGGGGGTCCCGGGGGGGCTGGGGGATTCGCGGGGGGCGTTCCGGGGGCCGGGTGGGATCCCCGCGGGAACGTTCCGGGGGCTGGGTGGGGTGCCCGGGAGTGCGTCATGGGCGGGATGCCCAAGGGTGCGTCCAGTGTGGGATGTCCAGGGGCGCGTCGCGGGCGGGATGCCCAGGGGTGCGTTCAGGGTGGGATGCTCAGGGGTGCGTCGCGGGCGGGATGTCCAGGGGCGCGTCGCGGGTGGGACGTCCGGGGGAGCCCGGGGTCCGCTTCAGGCTCAGGCTTCGGTGATGTGGAAGACGGGGTGGCGGAGCGCCGCGGCGCGGAGTTCGTCGTCGGTGGAGGTGGCGGTGACCTCGCCGAAGTACGCCTTCACCTCCCAGCCCCAGCGTTCCAGGTAGGCGCGCAGCAGCTCCGGGGTCTCGGCGGGCGGCAACTCGACCGCGGTGAACGGTCGGACCCGCCGTCCGAGCCGCAGTTCGCCGCCGCCGGCCGCGCGGAGGTTGCGCACCCATGCGGAGTTGCCGCGGGCCGAGACGAGATAGCGGCCGTTCCCGTACGTCATGGGGTTGACCGGGACTCGGCGCCATTCGCCGCTCTTCCGGCCCCGGACCGACAGGTCCGCCGAGCCGGCGAGGCTGATGCCGCGGCGCGCGAGCCAGCCGACGGCCCCGTTGAGACGGGCGGCGAGGCGGCTGGGCTTGAGGAAGCGGGACATGGGACGGGCTCCTCGGGCTCGGGGGACTCTGGTCGTGCGTGGGCGCATGGTGGGCGGCGTGGGAACCGCCAGGAAACGCTGATCTGATTCGAGAGCAGTGCTCTCGCTTCGCTCGTGAGCAGTGTGCACGTAATCGGTGCACCGAAGCAAGAGCACTGCTCTCGTTGGTGTGCGGTGATCTGAAGGTGGCACACTGCTCACATGACTGCGATCCGAGGAGCCAGGGAACGGGCCCGTAGCGAAATCACCGAGGCCATCAAGGCGGAGGCGCGCGCTCAGCTCGCCGCCGAGGGTGCCGCGAAGCTGTCCCTCCGCGCCGTCGCCCGCGAACTGGGCATGGCCTCTTCCGCCCTCTACCGCTACTTCCCCAGCCGCGACGACCTGCTCACGGCGCTGATCGTCGATGCCTACAACGCGATCGGTGAGGCCGCGGAGCGCGCCCGGGACCGCTGCGGTGCCGCGACCGCGAGCCCCGTGGACCGCTGGACCGCGATCTGTACGGGCGTCCGCGCGTGGGCGCTGGCCCATCCGCACGAGTACGCGCTGATCTACGGCTCACCCGTACCCGGCTACCGCGCCCCGCGCACCACCACGGAGCCCGCCGCCCGCGTCGGCCTTGCGCTGATCGGCGTGGTCCGCGACGCCCATGCCGCCGGTGCTCTGAAGGAGCCCGCCGAACCGCTGCCCGACCCGGTGGTGGCCGATGCCCTGGCGCTCGGTGCCGAGCTCGGGATCGAGCTGCCCGGCACGGTACTGGCCCGGCTGGTCGGGGCCTGGGCCCAGCTCTTCGGGCTGCTGAGCTTCGAACTGTTCGGCCAGTTCCGGAACGTCATCGAGGCCCGTACGGAATTCTTCGAGCAGGCCGCCCTCCAACTGGCCCGCAGCGTCGGCCTGACCACCCCGCGCTGAGCCGGCCGCACCCCCGTCTGACCCCGGCCCGCCGATGCCCGCTCACCACACCGCGGCGACCCGTCGTACGGCGACCCGTCGTACGGCGGTCCGTCGTGCGGCTGCGCCCGTCCCGGGGCCGTCGTACCGCTGCGGTCGTGCCGCGGCATGGGCCCTTCCGTCGCTGCGACGGTGCCGCCGGCGTCGCCCGTCCCCCCGCCGCGGTCGTGTCGCCGGAGCGTCGGCCGTTCCGTCGCGCTGTTGGCCGTCGCGCCGCTCGCCATGGCGTCAGTCGCCATCGCGCCGCTCGCCATCGCGCCGCACGCCATCGCACCGCTCGCCATTGCGTCGTACTCCCGCGGGAGTACGGCCGGTCACTGCGTCCGGCTGACGCCGCCGCGCCCCGCCGCGGTCTAGCGTTGCGGCATGGAGAACGCACGGCCGCCGTGGGCGCGGCGCTGCCTCGGCCCGGCGTGGGAGCGGTGGCTGTCGGCCCCGCCCGGCCCCGGGCACGACCGTCCCGTCGCCCGGCTGCCCTGGCTGTCGACGTTGGCCGTGACCGTTTTCGTGACCGTCGGTTCCGGCTTCGCCGCGCACCAGCAGCCGGATCGCGCCCCGCTGGACGCGTTCGGGCGCGCACTCCTGGTCGGCGGCGCGGTCCTGCTGCTGTTCCGGCATCGCGCCCCACGCACCGTCGCCCTCGGCACCGCAGCGGCCACCGCGGCCTACCTCGCCGCCGGTTACCCCTACGGGCCGGTCTTCCTCACGCTCGCCCTCGGTGCCTTCGCCGCGCTCGTCGCCGGGCACCGCGCGGTCGCCTGGTGCGCGCTGGGCGGGGTGTGGGCCACCCATCTCCTCGTCACCCACTGGCTCTACCGCTGGCTGCCGCCCCCGCACGACGGCCCCGCCCCCTGGGGCGACGAACTCTTCGTCACCGCTTGGGTGGTGGCCGTCGTGGCACTCTCCGAACTGGTCCGGGTACGCCGCGAGCAGCTCGCCAAGGCCCGGGCCGAGCGGGCCGCCGCGGAACGCCGCCGGGCCGACGAGGAGCGGCTGCGGATCGCCCGCGAGCTGCACGACGTCCTCGCCCACAGCATCTCCGTCATCAACGTCCAGGCGGGGGTCGGCCTGGCGCTGCTGGACCAGGATCCGGAGCAGGCGCGCACCGCGCTGACCACCATCAAGGCGGCGAGCAAGGAAGCGCTCGGCGAGGTCCGCCAGGTCCTCGACACCCTGCGCACCCGGGGTGCCGCGCCGCGCTCCCCGGCCCCCGGGCTGGACCGGCTGGCCGAACTCACCGAGCAGGCCCGGCACGCCGGCCTCGCCGTGGACGTCACCACCGAGGGCACTCCGCGCCCGCTGCCGCCCGGCACCGACCTCGCCGCCTTCCGCATCGTCCAGGAGGCGCTCACCAACATCGTCCGGCATTCCGGTTCGCGCGCCGCCCGGCTACGGCTCCGCTACGTGCCCGGGGAACTGGAGATCCGGGTCGACGACGACGGCCCGGCGACCTCCACCGCGGGTGAGCCGGCCGGCGGCGGCAACGGGCTGGTCGGCATGCGGGAGCGGGCCGCGGCACTCGGCGGCACCGTCGAGGCCGGCCCCCGCCCGGACGGCGGCTTCCGCGTCCGGTCCCGCATCCCGCTGCCCGATGATGCGGCGGAGGGCGCGCCCGCCACCATGTCCCCGGCCCCCACCGCGTCCCCGGCCCCCACCCCGGGACCGGCCCCCGACCCGGAGCCGACGCCGGACCAGAAGCCAGCCCCCGCCACGAAACCGCGCCCCACCCCGGAGCCGACGCCGGACCAGAAGTCGGCCCCCGCCACCGAGGAGGAGTCGTGATCCGCGTACTGCTCGCCGACGATCAGTTGCTGGTCCGGGCCGGCTTCAAGGTGCTGCTGGACGCCCAGCCCGGAATCGAGGTCGTCGCCGAGGCTGACGACGGGCAGCAGGCGCTGGCCGCGGTCCGCGAACACCGCCCGGACGTCGTCCTGATGGACATCCGGATGCCGGTGCTCGACGGGCTGGCCGCCACCCGGCGGATCACCGAGGACCGGCAACTGGCCGACGTCAAGGTGGTCATGCTGACCACCTTCGAGCTGGACGAGTACGTCTTCGAGGCCATCCGCTCGGGCGCCTCCGGCTTTCTGGTCAAGGACACCGAACCGGAAGAATTGCTGCGGGCCGTGCGGGCGGTCGTGGCCGGTGACGCGCTGCTCTCGCCCGGAGTCACCCGCCGGCTGATCGCGGAGTTCGCGGCCCGCTCCAAGGAACCGGCCGCCGCGGACGCCCTGTCCGCCCTGACCGAGCGGGAGCGCGAGGTGATGGCGCTGGTCGGCATCGGCCTCTCCAACGAGGAGATCGCGCGACGCCTGGTCGTCAGCCCGCTGACCGCCAAGACCCACGTCAGCCGCACCATGGTCAAACTGGGCGCCCGCGACCGCGCCCAACTCGTCGTGCTGGCCTACGAGTCGGGGCTGGTACGGCCCGGCTGGCTGGGCTGACCGGACCGCCACACGACGTCCCGGGCACTCGGCCGCCCGCCGGACGCGACGTACGGCCGGCGCAAGACCCGTACCACCTGGAAGACGAACAGCCCACCGCCGACCACGGCACCAGCCGTGAGCCACGGCCCCTTCCATGCGCCGGGCAAGCCGGCCCACAGCACCGCACTGCCCAGCACCAGGAATCCGGCGGCACCCAGGAACCCGCCGCTGACCAGTGCGAACATGATCTCGACGGTGATCGCGTCACGCTCGGCGCGGCTACGGGTGGGCGACATACCCTCCCCCTCCCCTCTCAGATGCCCCCCTTCTCGCGCCACAGCTCGGCCAGGGCCTGCTCGCCCGTGACCGTGAGGGCGTCCCACGGCAGGCGGTTCCACAGGGCCAGGTACAGCTCTTCGGCGGGGGCCTCGATCGTGCAGTCGGCGGGCTTGGCGTCGTCCGGCGGCTCGTTCACCGGGGCACCCGGGGCCGGGGCCGTACGGATCGCGCGCGGCGGGGCGTCGGAGAGGTGGACGGTCCAGTCGGCGCCGGGCACGTTCGTCGCGCGCACCCGAACCGTCCGCGGGACGTCCGTACGCAGCTTGCTGCGCTCCAGGGAGTGAATGCCCGTCAGGAGCTCGTCGACTCCGTCGGCGGCGAAGGCGGACGGCAGGGGCGTGAGGGAGGCGGCTGCCGCCTGCTGGGCGTCGACGCGGTGCACCGACGTCTCGTGCGCCTGCCGGCGGGCCCAGAACGCCAGCGGGGCGTCCGCCGGCAGGAGCGTCCAGGCCGCCAGATCGCGCGGGGCGCCGTGCAGCGCCAGGACGAGCTGGTGGTGACCCTCGCGGAGCCAGGGCACGAGTTCGTCGTCGGTCAGCTCCGGTGCCTCCGCGGGCCGTATGGGCTCCTGCAGCCCCTGCGTCACGATCTCCGTCGCCCAGCGGTGGACCCGCCCTACATGGACGACCAGGTCCCGCATCCGCCACTCGGGGCAGGCCGGAATGGCCGCGTCCGGGCCGGCTTCCTGGGCGGCGTCGGCGAGCAGGCCGCCGTCCAGACGCAGCGTTTCGACGAACTCAGTGATCTCCATGCCCACGAGTGTGCCAGCCGCCACTGACAACGGACCGGCGCGGGTCCACCGCCCCGAGCAGCGAGGAGTGCGTGGGAGGTGCGGTCCACGCACCGCACCCCCACACCCGGCCGACCGGGGCGCCCGCGCGGCCGGAGCCGCGCGGGCCGGGGGAGCTCCTAGCGGCCCGGGCGGTGCGCCCGCCGCGTCGCGTACGCGATTCCCGCGGCGACCGCGGCGAGCAGGGCGACCGTCGTGAGGGCGACCGGCAGCGTGCTGGTCTCGGCGAGGAATCCGATGGCGGGCGGGCCGAGCAGCATGCCGCCGTAGCCGACCGTGGAGGCCACCGCGACCCCGTCGGACCCGCCGGCCTCACCGGCCCGGGCGATGGCGATCGGGAAGATGTTGGCGAGCCCGATCCCGGCGACGGCGAAGCCGAGGCAGGCCGCCCAGGCGGTGGGGGCGAGCGCGCCGAGCAGCATGCCGGCGGCCGCCGTCGTACCGCCCGCGATCAGCGACCGGGCGGCCCCGAACCGCTGCACCACCGCGGTCCCCGACAGCCGCCCCGCGGTCATCGCCAGCGCGAACACCGCGTAGCCGGCGGCCGCGAGCCCCGGCCCGGCGGAGAGGTCCTGGGAGAGGTGCAGCGCACCCCAGTCGGCCATCGCGCCCTCCCCGTAGGCGGTGCAGAGCGCGATCAGCCCGAAGACGACGACGAGCCGGCGCCCGCGGGAGGGGCCGGCGCTCCGCGGGCGGTCCGTGGACGGCGGCAGCCGTTCGGGGACGACGGGGGCCGGGTGGGTGTGCAGGACGCGGCCCGCAACGGCCGTCACCAGCAGGCCGATCACGGCGAGCAGCAGCAGGTGCACGGTGGGGGAGAGGCGGCCCGCGATCAGGCCTCCCAGGCCCGCACCGAGCATGCCGCCGAGGCTGAAGGCCGCGTGGAAGCTCGACATCACGGGGCGGCGCAGTGCCTCGATCAGGTCGACGGCGGCACTGTTCATGGCGACGTTGAGCGAGCCGTAGGCGGCGCCGAAGACCAGCAGGACGAGGCCCAGGGCGGTCGCCGAGTGGGTGAGGGGCGGGAGCACGATGCTCAGCGCCATGGCGGCCCCGGAGGCGGTCGTCACGGCATGGCTGCCGAACCGGCGGCACAGGCGCCCGGTCAGCATCATGAATGCGACCGCGCCCGCCGACACGCCGAGCAGGGCGAGCCCGAGCGCACCGGCGCCGGCGCCGGTCTGCTGCTTGATCGCGGGGATCCGGACGACCCAGCCGGCGAACAGGAAGCCGTCCATGGCGAAGAACGCGGTGAGGGCGAGGCGGAGTCGGGTCAGGGCGGTGTGGGACGGATCGGAGGGGGACGGGGTCGGGTGACGATCGACGGGGGCGGGGCCGTGTTGCTTCCTCCAGGCCCACCGTATTTTGTTTAGCGTCGGCACAAAGTCAGAATAGGGGGGTGACCCAGATTCGGACAACCAGGTTGGAGCGGGGCCGTGGCGCCCTCGGACCCGCACTGGAGCTCGTACACACCGGACGCGCGCCCACCCGTGCCGTGCTGACCTCGGAACTCGGCGTGACCCGGGCGACCGCGGGCGCGGTGGCCGCCGAGCTCGAAGCGCTCGGCCTGATCACCGTCGACTCCCGGCCGACCGCCTCGGCCGGCTCCCAAGGGCGCCCGTCCCACCGGCTGTTCGTCAACGAGAACGGCCCGGTGGTGCTCGCCGCACAGATCCACGCCGACGGGTTCCGGGTCGCCCTGGTCGGCCTCGGCGGGCGCATCGTGGCGACGACGAGCGGCTGCGGCACCATCCCCGCCGATCCGGCCGTGGTGCTCGCCGAGGCCGTCGCGGCCGGCTCGGACCTGCTGCGGGAGACCGGGCGGCGCTGCCTGGGCGCCGGGTTGGCGGTGCCGTCCGCCGTCGCGGAACCGGACGGCGAGGCCCTCAACCCGCTGCACCTCGCGTGGCCTTCGGGCGCGCCGGTACGCGCACTCTTCCTCCAGGCGCTCGCCGATGCCGGCATCCCCGGCGTCACCGACGCGATCGGTTTCACCGGCAACGACGTCAACCTCATGGCGCTCGCCGAGCACCGGCACGGCGCCGGCCGGGGCGCCCGTGACCTGCTGTGCGTGGCCTCCGGCCACCGGGGCGTCGGCGGGGCGCTGGTGCTCGACGGGCGGCTGCACAGCGGCAGTTCGGGGCTGGCCCTGGAGGTCGGCCATCTGACCGTCAACCCCGAGGGCGCGCCGTGCCACTGCGGCAGCCGCGGCTGCCTGGACGTCGAGGCCGACCCGCTCGCCTTCCTCGTCGCGGCCGGCCGCGAACCGGGCCCCGAGGTCTCGCTGCTCCGGCAGGCCGCCGACCTGATCCGGGACGAGTACGCCGACCCGGGCGTACGCGCCGCCGCCGACCTCCTCGTCGACCGGCTCGGCCTCGGGATCGCCGGGCTCGTCAACATCCTCAACCCCGACCGCATCATCCTCGGCGGACTGCACCGCTCCCTGCTGGAGGCCGACCCGGAGCGGCTGCGCGCGGTGGTCGCCGACCGCAGCCTGTGGGGCCGCAGCGGCGGCGTACCGATCCTGCCGTGCAGCCTTGATTACAACAGCCTGGTGGGCGCGGCGGAACTGGCCTGGCAGCCGGTGCTGGACGATCCGCTGGTGGTGCTGGAGCGGTAGCGGTCGCCGTATCGGCGGCGACCGTGGTATCGGTGGCGATCGCGGTATCGGTAGCGATCCCCGTATCGGTCGCGCAGGGTCGCAACGGACGGGGGCTGCGGCGGCCGGGGGCGCAACGGCCGGAGGGGCCGCGGCGCGGAGGGGCCGCGGCGCGGAGGGGGACCACGACACCCCGGCCCCCCGAGGCGCGGAAGTGGACCACCACACCCGCCCACCCCCCGAAGGGGGGTGGGCGGCGGGGAAAAAATCGCAGCGGGAAGAAACGCGGAGCGGGAAGCGGGAAGAAACGCGGAGCGGGAAGCGGGAAGAAACGCGGAGCGGGAAGCGGGAAGAAACGCGGAGCGGGAAGCGGGAAGAAACGCAGAGCGGGAAAGCGGGAAGAAACGCGGCGGGAAAAATGCCGCCCGGCGCCGGAAAGCTAAGCCGAGGCCGCCGCCATCCCCGCCCCCCACTCCGCCGCGAACGCCCGCGCCGGGTTGTCCGTCAGGAAGCGGGTCACCAGGTCGGCGCCCAGGGCGAGTTCGAGCCGGGCCCGGTGGCGGCGCAGCAGATGCGGCATGCCGGGGCCGCCGTCGACCGAGCGCGCGGCGGCCGTCGTGGTGTCCCCGCCGAGCAGGATCCGGTCCCCGAAGCCCGCCTCCGCCAGCGCGGCCAGCGCCTCGGGCAGCCGCCAGTCCGTCGCGTGGTGCGCCCGCGACGGCCCGTCGAAGGCCAGATACGCGCCCGCCTCCGCGGCCGCCCGGTGGACCACGAGATCGGGTGAGCGGTTGAGGTGCCCGAGGATCACCCGGTCCGGCGGCACCGCCAACTGGCCGCAGAGGAGCTCCAGTACGTCCAGCGCCCCGGTGCCCAGCTCCAGATGGACCCCGATCGCCGCACCCGTTGCCCGCTGGGCCTCGGCGGCCGCGGCCATGGTGTACCGGGCGTGCGGGTCCAGCCCGTGGAACCCGCCGGCCACCTTGATCATCCCGGCCCGCGTCCCGGTGCCGCCGATCCCCTCGGTCAGCTCCGTGACGAACAACTCGGCCAGCCCCGGACGGACGCGTGCCACGATCTCCGGTGTGTAGTGCGCCGCCTGATGCAGCCCGGTGGCGGCGACCACCGTGACCCCCGACTCCCGTGCCAGCCGCGGCAGTTCCGCGGCTCCCCGGCCCATGCCGTACGGCGTCCACTGGACCACCGCGGCGCCGCCGGCCGCCCGGAACGCGGCCAGTTCCGCGGCCGCGGCACCGGCGTCGGCCAGCTCCTGCCCCGGCAGTTGGGGGCTGCGCAGGAACAGGTGGTCGTGTGCGTTGCAGACGCCGAGATCGGCGGGCGAGAGATCGCCCAGGACCGTACGGATCGCCGGGCCGGTCACCACTGCCGCCCCGCGCCGAGCCCGGCGATGTCCGGGGCGGACAGGTGCAGCACCTCGAAGCGATCGCCCGCGGACGGCGGAACGTCCGCCGCGGCGTCCACCCAGAGGGTGAAGCGGATCAGCTCCCAGTGCCGCGGATCGAGCGCCACCACGGCGCTGTGCACCCCGTCCGACGAGGCCAGCTCCTCCTGTTCGGCGGCCGCCTCCGCCACCACGGTGGCCAGGTCGGCGCCCTCGGGGAGGGTTTCGGCCCGCCGTGTGTACGCCCGGGGGACGGCACCCGCCGCCGGGCCGGGCCGGTGGAACAGCCCCCGCCAGTGCTGGACGACCGGCCGCCCGAAGTCCCGGACCACACCGCGGAACCCGTCGCCCAGCAGGAAGCGGTTCATCGCCTCCGGGTCCGCCCAGAGGTAGAACGGCGCGTACTGGTTGACCGGCGAGCCGTCGACCCCGCGCTCCCGCATCCCGTACGCCTTGAGGCCGAGCCCCTCGTAGCCGTCCAGAAGGTGGCCCTTGCACCGCACCCGCTCCCGGATGATCCCCATGTCGTAGTCCGCGGGCAGGGTGACGGCGTATTGCATGGCGTGCATCGGGTCTCCGGGGTCTCTGTACGGGCGGGGAGGGGTGGACGGCGGGAGGTCACCGGCCGTGGGGGGCCTGGGCGGGACCGGGGGCGGCCGGAGCGGGACCGGGGGCGCTCCCGGTGGCCTGGGACGCGAGCAGAGCCAGGACGCCGCGTACCGCCGCGTCGAACGGTGCCGTGTCGTCGGCCGCCCTGGCCAGCACGTATCCGCCCTGGACGACGGCCGCGACGGTGGCGGCGACGGCTTCCGGATCGAGTCCGGCGGCCAGCTCGCCGCCGCGCACCCCCTCGGTGAGGACCTCGGCGATCCGTTCCTGGAGCCAGCCGAACATCTCGTCCAACGGGGCCCGCAGTTCGGCGCTCCGCACCACGTCGCGGTCCTGCGTCATCCGCCCGATCGGGCAGCCGCGCAGCACCCGCCGCTCGCGCAGCAGATAGGCCGCCACCCGGTCGTACGCCGTACCGGGAGCGGCCAGGCACTCCTCGGCGGCCGCCTTCATGTCCTCCGCGGTCCGCCGGATGGCCGCCAGGGCGAGATCGGACTTGCCGGAGAAGTGGTGGTACATGCTGCCCTGTCCGACGCCGGCCCGCTCCAGGATCGCCTTCGGGCTGGTGCCGACATAGCCGCGCTCCCAGAGGAGCTCCTGGGTGCTGCGCACCAGCCGCTCCTGCGCGCCGAGCCGCTGCTGTCCTGCCGGCGGGGCGCTCGGGTGCTCCTGAGTGTCCATGATCAGGACTGTACATACCAGTAGTTACAGAAATCAAGGAGGGGGTTCGGGCGGGGGAGGGGGAAGGCCGGCGGGGCGCCGTTACCGCGACCGGCGGAGCAGCCTCGTCGCCCCCGCGTACTCCGCGCGTGGTACCGGCGAAGCCGCTGGCCGTACGACGACGGTCGGCCGCCGGGAGACCAGGCTCGGAAGGGAAACGACACCCGTCCCGCAAGGGGGCGGTCCCGTCCTCCCGAGGAGCTGATTGCGATGTTCGAGCTGGCCCACCCCTGGTCCGATGGCGGCCCCGGCCCCTGGATCCTCTTCGTCCCGTTCCTCTGGGCGCTGGCGGTCTTCGGCGTGGTCACCCTGCTGCGCCGCACGATCTGGCGCCACGGCGGACCCGGTCCGCGCTTCGGCGGTGGCCCGCGGTCCGCGGCCCGTACGGGCCGCACCACCGGCCCCTCCGGTGCGGACGTCCCGTCCCCGATCGCCGTACTGGGGCGCCGATTTGCGGCGGGCGAGATCGACGAGGAGGAGTACTGGCGCCGGCTGTCCGTCCTGGAGGAGCACTTCGCCACCGGCGGTCCCAAGGGCGGCGCGGCGTAACGCGCCCCGGTGCCTCCGCTCCCACCCTGGACGGCCGGCGGTCCGGCGCTCGGCGGCCGTCTCGGCCGGGCGCCGGTACGGGCCGCCGGGCGGCAGCGAGCGGACCGCCGTTTCCGCCCTTCCTTCAGGGCAGTTGACGGTTGTCGCCTTGGCTGGATCGGCTGGATCGGCTGGATCGGGCGGAGGGGCAGGATCGGGTCAGCCGACCCGTGCGCCCCGTACGCCGCTCCGGGGCGCGGCCTCGGCGGGCGTGCGGGCGGGGCCGCCGTCCAGCGGCAACGAGTCCCAACGGGAGCGGACCGCACGGACCTCCCCGGGTGCGGCGGTCAGGGCCGGAAGGGTGAACCAGACGACCTTCCCGCCGCCCTCCGCTCGCATCCCCCAGCTCTCGCTGAGCGCCGCGATCAGCGCCAGGCCGCGACCGCAGGTCTCCCAGTTGCCGGCGGTCCGGATCCGTGGCAGCCGGGGGTCGTCGTCGTGCACCGAGACCGTCAACTGGCCGAGGAGGACGCACAGTTCGACGGTGCAGCGTTTGCTGGGGCTCGCATGCCGGTGGACGTTGGCGAGGAGTTCGGTCACCCCGAGCGTCACGGGCTCTATCAGGGCGTCGAGATGCCAGCGCCGCAGCTGGGCGGAAACGATTCTTCGCACATGTCCGATGCGTGCCGGAACGGCGTGGAGCTCCACCGTGCAGTGCCTGCTGGGCTGCGTGATCACGACCGCGACTCCCTGATGAGGCCGGGCGCCCCCCGTTCCTGGCAGGGCGAAGATCGGATCCAGCGATGCCCGCTGCGCCACAGCGTCACCGCTGGTGAACCCTCAGTGATACGAGTCCAGGGTCAGTCAGACGGTGCGCTCCCGCAACCGCACCTCACCGGTCGCGGTGGCGGGTCAGGAACGCGGCGGCCGGGCCGTTTCCAGGGCCTTGAAGAAGAGTTCCGGGGTGTCGAGGGTGAGCGAATAGCGGTGGCCGTTGAGGGTGGCCAGCGCCCGGTCCCGCGCCGCGAACAGCGGTTTGTGGGCCTCGACCGACTGCAGCGGGGCGCTGTCGATCTCCGTGCCGTAGCTGGTCAACAAGACCAGCCGGCCGTCGCTGATGACCACTTGCCCGGCACGGGTCAGCGACCGCAGCGAGCGCTCGATCCGTACGCCGCTCGCGGTGAACTCCGGCTCCGCCATGGCCGGCACCTCCTCGGTGAGACGGGCGGCTCCCCTCCGCCGCCCCTAGTGGGCAGTTTGCCGGGACGGCGCCCGGCGCACCAGTGCCACTGGTCACCGGGCAGGAGCGCGGTCGATCGGGGGCGCCGGTCGCGGCGGTCCGTCGCTCACCGGATACCGGTGCCCCGGCTCCCCGAGACCGGACAATTCCGTCGGAAACTCCACCGCCCAAGACCCGCCCCAGGGCTGCCTTGGGGTCTCTCAAAGTGATGTTTATGCAGGTGAGAAGGGTACGGACGATGGCTATAGTCGGAATCAGGCCCGACGTCGTGCGCGGGCTCGCAACCGTCTGAGGAGTGCGCCGGTGAGTACCGCACAGCAGCCCACGGGCCGGCCCGGCGACACGGTCGCGGCCGAGGCCCCGATGCCGACCGTCGATGTCGACCGCTCGGATCCGGACTACCGTGCCTGGCTGAAAGAAGCCGTACGCAAGGTCCAGGCGGACGCCAACCGCACCGCCGACACCCACCTCCTGCGCTTCCCGCTGCCCGAGAAGTGGGGCATCGACCTCTACCTCAAGGACGAGTCGACGCACCCCACCGGCAGCCTCAAGCACCGACTGGCCCGATCGCTGTTCCTCTACGGGCTGTGCAATGGCTGGATCCGCCCGGGCAAGCCCGTCATCGAGGCGTCCAGCGGCTCCACGGCGGTCTCCGAGGCGTACTTCGCCAAGCTGATCGGCGTCCCCTTCATCGCGGTCATGCCGGCCACGACCAGCCGCGAGAAGACCCGGCTGATCGAGTTCCACGGCGGCCGCTGCCACCTCGTCCAGGACCCGCGGACGGTCTACGAGGTTTCCGCCCGCCTCGCGGCGGAGTCCGGCGGCCACTACATGGACCAGTTCACCTACGCCGAACGGGCCACGGACTGGCGCGGCAACAACAACATCGCCGAGTCGATCTACCAGCAGCTGCGGCTGGAGCGGTATCCCGAACCGGCCTGGATCGTGGCCACCGCGGGCACCGGCGGCACCTCCGCCACCATCGCGCGTTACGTCCACTACATGCAGTACGACACCCGGATCTGCGTCCCCGACCCGGAGAACTCCTGTTTCTTCGACGGCTGGCTCACCGGCGACGCCGGAACCGACTGCGCCACCGCCTCCCGCATCGAGGGCATCGGCCGGCCGCGTATGGAACCGAGCTTCGTACCCGGCGCGATAGACCGGATGATGAAGGTCCCGGACGCGGCCAGCATCGCCGCCGTACGCGCCCTGGAGGCGGCGATCGGCCGCAAGGCGGGCGGCTCGACCGGGACGGGGCTGTGGAGCGCCCTGAGGATCGTCGCCGAGATGGTCGCCGAGGGCCGTACGGGATCCGTCGTCACGCTCCTCTGCGACCCCGGCGACCGCTACCTCGACAAGTACTACTCCGACGACTGGCTGGCCGCCCAGGGCCTGGACATCACGCCCTACGCGCGCACCCTCGACGGGTTCCTGGCCACGGGACGCTGGCCTGACTGAGACCGCGCGGTGCGCGCCTCCTGAGCCCGCTCGCCGACGTCGGCCACGGAGCTGAGATCGGTCACGGCGCTGAGATCGGCTACGGGCGGGCCAGGCGGCGGTCCAGAGTCCGCGCCGACTCCCGGAAGGCCCGGCCCAGTCCGGGCCTGGCCAGCGCCATCAGCCAGCGGAACGGAGCCGGGCCGTCCGCCGCGAACGTCCACCGCACACGGGTGCCGCCGCCCGCCGGTGTCAGCCGCCAGTCCTCCAACAGGGCGCCCAGCCCGGGGGTGTTGGCGGTGTCGACCCGGTAGGCGTAGTGCTCGTCCGGCTCGGCGGCCAGCACCGTCTCGGTGAAACGGGTGCCTCCCGTGAGCCGCACCTCGCGGCCCCGGCCGTCGTGCGTCGACGTCGCCCACGCCACCCCCGTGAACCAGGAGGACCACCCGGCCACATCGTCCGCGAGTGCCGCATAGACCGCCTGGGGCGGCGCGGCGACCTCTCCGGTGAACACCAGCCGCAGCGGCGCGGACTCGACGAAGTCCAGCTCGACGGCGCGGAGTCGGCGTGCCATGGACGAGCACCCCCTGGGAGATGGGCGGGGCGGGTGGGACGAGGCAGGTGAAACGGGCGGGGCGGAGCGGCGTGATGCGGGTGAGGATGGGCGAGACGGCGGGGGCGCACACGATACTTGACGCCCCGTCAGGTGAACAGTCTTTCGCCGTCCCAGGCGAGACCACAGCCGTCAGAGGTCTCCGTCCTCCGGGAGCTCGCCCGCCACCACCAGCTCCGGCGGCAGCTCCGCGAACTCGGCGCGGGCTTCCGTGGGCAGCCCGGCGTCCGTCACCAGCACATCGACCTCGTCGAGCGTCGCGAACGAACTCAGCCCGACCGTGCCCCACTTGGTGTGGTCGGCGACCACCACGACCCGCCGCGCGGACCGCACGAAATGCCGGTTGGTCTCCGCTTCCGCCAGATTCGGGGTCGACAACCCGGCTTCCACCGATATGCCGTGTACTCCGAGGAACAGCACGTCGAAATGGAGCGAGCGGATCGCGGCATCGGCGACCGGCCCGACGAGCGTGTCCGACGGCGTCCGTACCCCGCCCGTCAGCACGACCGTCGCGGCCCCCGCACGGGGCGCCGCGCCGCCGCTGGCCGCTGCCCGCTGGGCGGTGTAGAACACATCGGCCACCCGGACCGAATTCGTGACCACCGTCAGATCGGGCACGTCCAGCAGCTGCTGCGCCAGAGCGAAGGCGGTCGTGCCGCCCGCGAGCGCGATCGCGCTGCCCGGCGCCGCCATCTGGGCCGCCGCCTTGGCGATGTCCTCCTTGGCGCTCAGCTCCAGCCCGGACTTCGCCTCGAACCCGGGCTCATGGGCGCTCGGCTCACTGACCGGCACCGCGCCGCCGTGCACCTTCTCCACCATGCCCTGGCGGGCCAGCGCGTCCAGATCGCGGCGGACCGTCATGTCGGACACGCTCAGCTTGCGGGTGAGCTCATTGACCCGCACCCCGCCGCGTCGCCTGACCTCGTCGAGAATCAGGGCCCGCCGCTGCTCCGCGAGGAGGTTCTGGTTGTCGCTCACCCCGCCCGTCCCTTCCGCCCGGCTCGCCATGTCGGGTCGTACGCGCCGGCTCCCGCCTGCGATCACTGATGCCCTCATCCTCGCACGAGCCACTGACACCACAGCCGCCCCGACGAACACCTTCCGGGCCGAGGCGGCCGGTGACGCGCCTGACGCGCCGCCTGCCGCCTGCCGCTCAAGGCGCACCCGCCCCACAGAACATGGCGCGGATGTGTCGTCGGCGGGTCGCCACGCCGGTCCGTGTCGGGGTTCGGGTGGATGTGCCCCCGCCGGAAAGGGACAATCCTTGGTGCGCCGCACCACGATCGCCGGCCAACAGGCACCACGCACCAGACCACGCACCACGCACCAGACCACGCACCACACCGCACACGCCAGACCACACCACACCGCACGCGCACCGCGCCCCGCCGCATCGCGGCCGGCCGCGCCACACGGACATCGGGGGACACCAGTGGAGACCGCGGAACCCACACCGACCGACCCGCTCGAACGCGATCCGTCAACCACCCACGCAGCCAAGCCGGTTGATTTACCGACAGACGCCCCCCAGCTCTCCCTGGAGCTGCTGGTGCACGGTGTGGGCGGTACCACCGCCCAGGACATGCTCGGTGATCCGCGGGTGCAGTTGATCACCGGGGACGACACCGCCGCCTGTTACCGGCGTACGGAGGATGCCGACGCCGAGGAGCGGCCCGGCGACTACCGGGGCGAGCCGGTGCGGGAGGCGTACTGCTGGTCCAACCTCACCTCGGGCAACGGGGCCCGCGCCCTGTGGCTGATCCTGGTGCCCTTCATGGTCGCCAACCTCGCGCACTGGATGCGCCCGGCCGCACCACCCGACCACCGGGCGCAGCGGATCTACGACCTGCTGGTGCGGATGCTCGCCCTCACCCTGACCGTCCTGCTCGCCGCCGCGGCCTGTGAGGTCGCCCTGGACCTCACGGCCTGGCAGTGCGCCGGAACCCCCGTGTGCGTGGCGGGGAAGTCCTGGCTCGGGTTCCTCAGCCCGGACAACGGCGGCTGGTGGAGCGCCCCCGGCCGGCGGCTGGCGCTCGCCTCGGTGGTGCCGCTGCTGGTCATCGGCTTCCTGTGGTGGCTCTCGCACCGCACCTGGAGCGCCTACGAATCCGCCTCGCCGCCCCCACGGGTGCCGGGCAGTTCCCGCTACACCCCGGACGCCGAACGCACCGCGCTGAGCCTGGAGGGCTTCTGGTACGGCCGCCGGCTGGTCGCCCGGCTGCGTGCCGCGCACACCACCGCGGGGGTGCTCACCATCGCGGCGGTGCTGCTCGCCGCCGGGGCGAAGGCGGACGGGGCCGGAGGTCACTATTCCGTTCTCGCGGTCACCGGGCGGGTGCTGACCGCCCTGGTCGTGCTGCTCGCCGCGGCCACCCTGGTGGTGGTCTGGCGCACCGCGCGCAGCGAGGCCGCGCCGGACGAGGAGTCCGACCGGCTCGTCGTCCGCGCGCTGCCCTACGCAGCCCTCGTGGTGCTCGGGCTGATCGCCGTGCACTCCGCCTGGGCGCGGCCCGGATCGCACAGTTACGGGCCGCTGCCGGGCGCCGCGGCCTTCGGCGGTATCGCCGTCTTCCAGGGCGTGCTGGTCCTCGCCCTCGCGCTGACCGCCTGGGTGCTGCAGCGCGCCGCCCGGGACGACGCGCGCACCGCCCTGCGCGGCATGGGCGGCCCGGCCGTCGCCCTGCTGGCCTGCGCGGTCGGCGGGGTGCTCTCCGGGGGAGTGGCCCAGCGCTTCGCCGACTGGATGGACGGCGGGGCGACGCCGGGTCAGGCGCACGCGCCCATCCCCGGCCCGCCGGTGCTGCTGTCCTGGCAGGCCTCGGTCATCCCGGCGCTGCTGGTCGTGTGCGCCGTCGTCGCGGTGCTCGCCGCCGTCCGCGTGCTGATCGTCCGCCGCCGGGTCGCCGAGGACGTGCCCGGCCTCTACGACCCGCGCGAACACCCCGACCACCGCCGTACCCGGGCGATCGCCGGCACCATCGCCCGGGCCGGGCTGACCGACGCGGCGCCCGTCCTGGTCGCCGCCACCTCCGCGGTCACCCTCGTCCTCGGCGCGGGCGCGGTGGCCGGTGCCTGGCTGACCGACCGTGCGCCCGGCCGCGCCACCGAGGGCGCACCGCCCGTCGTGCACGCCGCCGCCGAGACCGCCGAGTCCCTCGGCTCCTGGCTGATGAGCGCCGGCGTCATACTGCTGCTCGCCATGGGGCGGCGCGCCTACCGCGACCACTCCGCCCGCCGCACCATCGGCATCCTCTGGGACGTCGGCACGTTCTGGCCGCGCGCCGCCCACCCCTTCGCGCCGCCCTGTTACGCCGAGCGCGCCGTACCGGACCTCACCTGGCGGATGGCCACCTGGACCGAGCGGTTCGACGGCCGGCTGGTGATCTCCGGGCACTCCCAGGGCAGCGTGCTCGCGGCCGCCGCCGTCTGGCAGCTGGACCTGGTCACCCGCAGCCGGGTCGCCCTGCTGACGTACGGCAGCCCGCTGGAGCGGCTCTACGGACGCTGGTTCCCGGCGTTCTTCGGGCCGCCCGCGCTCACCGGACTCCACCGCGAGATGGACGACTGGCGCAATCTGTGGCGGTTCACCGACCCGATCGGCGGGCCGATCCGGCTCACCTGTGAGGACGGTCGCCGGGTCGACGAGGGGCCGCTGCGCGACCCGCTCGCCTTCGGCCGAACGCTGCAGAACCCGCTGCCCGCCCAGATACTGGGCCACGGCGACTACCAGGCCGACCCGGTCTTCGAGACCGTCCGGGCCGAGCTGATCGCCCGGCTCGGACCGGGGCTGCCGGGGATGCCGGAGCAGCGGCCGGCCGGCGGCCACCCGGACGGCCGCCCCGCTCAGGGCAGTTCGGGCAGGTCCTCGGCGTAGAGCAGGGTGAGGTCGTCGGTGCTCGGGTCGGTCAGCTGCGCCACCCGGCCCGCGTGCCGCTCGACCATCGCCTCGAACGTCTGCCGCGCGGTGCGGCCGTTGCCGAACGACGGGCCCTTCGGCAGCACGGTGAAGTACTTCAGCAGCGCCTCGCCGGCCCCCTCGGCGAGGTGGTACTCGTGCTCCTCGCCCTGCTGCTCGACGATCCGCAGCAGTTCCTCCGGGGCGTAGTCGCCGAACCTGATGGTGCGTGAGAAACGTGATGCCACACCGGGGTTGACCGCCAGGAAGCGCTCCATCTCGGCGGTGTAGCCGGCCACGATCACCACCACGGCGTCCCGGTGGTCCTCCATCAGCTTCACCAGGGTGTCGATGGCCTCCTTGCCGAAGTCCCGCCCGGAGTCCTCGGGGGAGAGGGCGTACGCCTCGTCGATGAACAGCACCCCGCCGCGCGCCCGGTCGAACGCCTCCTGGGTCCGGATCGCCGTCGACCCGATGTGCTCGCCGACCAGGTCCACCCGGGACACCTCGACCAGATGGCCGCGCTCCAGCACCCCGAGGGAGGCCAGGATCTCGCCGTAGAGCCGGGCCACCGTGGTCTTGCCGGTGCCGGGGGAGCCGGTGAAGACGAGGTGGCGGCGCACCGACGCGGCCTTCAGACCGGCCTCCTGGCGGCGGCGGCCCACCTCGATCATGTTGATCAGGCTGCGCACCTCCCGCTTGACGCTGTCCAGCCCCACGAGGGTGTCCAGTTCGCCCAGCACCTCGTCGGACGGCCGGCTCTGCACGGCCGGCTCCGGGGCCGGGGTGGTGGCGGCCGGCGGGGGGCTCTGCGCGGGGACGTTGCCCAGCAGTCCGGCGGTCTGCGTCGCGTGCTGCACGGTGGGCGGGGTGCCGGTTCCGGGCGCGGGGACGGCCCGGCTCTCGTCGCTGGTGCAGTCCTGGACCGTCGGCCCGTCGCCCTGCCCGGCGCCGCCCTCGGCGAACTCGTAGCCGCCGCGCGCGCACCGCTCCGTACGGCACCGGGTCAGCGTCGTACGGCAGCCGTCGATCACGTGGAAGCCGAAGCCGGAGCTGCCGGTGACCCGGCAGCCGTGGAACGTGCCGCGCCCCTCGGCGGAGACGTAGAACCCGGCTTCGGCCGGCGAACTGACCGTGCAGCCCTCGATGGTGGGGTCCGCGCCCTTGGTGACGATCACGCCGGTCTGGGCGCCGTCGATGGTGCAGTTGGCGAGCGTGCCGCCACTGCCGTGGTCGCGGAACCAGGCGCCGGTCGCGGCCTCCCGGATCCGGCAGTCGTCCAGCTGGACGGTGGCCCCGTCGCTCACCGACACCGCGGTGTTCCGCACCTGGGCGAGGTCGCAGTCCACCACGTCGGCCCGGGAGCCGCGGTCCAGGACGAACAGCGCGTCCGGTACGTCGTGGACCCGGGTCGCGTCCAGTACGGCGGTGGCGCCGTCGCTGACCCACACCGCCGGGTAGTCGCCCGTACTGTCGTGGATCTCGCACTGGTTGGCGTCCACCCGCGTGCCCGGGTCCCATACGGACAGGCCGTTCCGCCCGAAGTGGCGCACCGTGCTGCGGGTCAGCGTCAGCACCGAACGGGACCGCAGATCGACCGCGTTCTCCGGGATGTCGTGGATGTCGCAGTCGGCGAGGGTGAGCACCGCGTCGGTGTCCAGGGTGACGCCGTCGGCGGAGGTGCGGTGGACCGTGCAGTCGGTGAGGTGGCCGGTGGCCCGCGCCGCCACCTGGATCCCGGTGCCCTTGATCTCGTACAGCTCGCAGCCCACCGCCTCGACCGCGCTGCCCTCGCCGTTCACCGCCAGGCCCGCGCCCGAGGCGTGGTGGACCTTGCAGTTCTCCAGGCGGGGGTGGGCCCCGTCGCGGACCGTGACGCCCGCCTGGCCGGCGGCCATCACCTCGCAGTCCTCGAAGAGCCCGCCGGCGCCGTCCAGGACGCTGATGCCCACGCCGCCCGCGTTGTCGACGGTGCAGCGGCGCACCGTCGGGCGGGCGCCGCCGCGCACCTCGATACCGGACGCGGACCGGGTCACCACCCGCAGCCCGGACAGCTCGGGGGCGCCGTCCTCCACCAGCAGCGCGGGCGCGGCCGAATCGGTGGCCTCCAGATGGAGGTCGTGCACGCTCGCCGACGCCCGTATCGTCAGCGCCACCCCGTCGGGCGGCGCGATCCGCACCGAGCCGCGCGACCCGTCCGCGCCGCGCAGCGTCACCGCGCGCGCCAGGACCAGGTTCTCGCGGTACGTACCGGCCGGGACGGTGAGCACATCACCGTCCCCGGCGGCCTCCAGGGCTGCGGCGAGCGAGCTGTACTCCCCTGTACGGCGCCGCCACCGCGACGTGCCGGAGTGCGTCACCTGGACCGAGCCCTGTGCCATGGCGCTGTCGTGTCCCCACTTCGTGCGGCTGATGTCGGCCCGGCACCCTCCGTCCGCGGATGTCCGCATTCGGGTCCGCCGGGCCCCAGCCGGGAGGCTGGCGCCACCACCGTAGCGCGCCCGGAGGGCGGCAGTTGACACGGTCAGATGCTGGTCAGCCGCCGCGGCCGGGAGCCTCAACTCCCGGCGTCCGCCCGGCCCCAGGTCTGGCCCGCGCGCTCCCACTCCTCGTCCCACCGGCGGAAGCGACGCGCCATCAGCTGCCCGACGATCAGTCGCCGGGCGGCCTCGATCAGTCCGCCGGCCGCGGCGGCGGTGCCCAGACCGGCCAGCACCGCATGCGTACCGGCCGTGCTGACGTCCATCGGGCGCGGCATCACCCGGCCCCGGCCGTCCGTCCAGATCCGGAACCCTTCGCCGGGCTCCACCGGATGCGGCGCCGCGATCTGCCCGATGTGTGGACTGCCGTCGACGGCGGTCCAGCGGGCGATGACCCGGAGGTGCGCATCGCGCTGCGACGACGTCTCGGGATCGGGGTCGAGCGGGGCGCCGGAGACCAGCCGGTCGACCGTGACCCGGACCAGATGCCGCTGCTGGTGCTGCAGCCGTACGGTCTCCAGCAGCGCGCCGTGCGCGGCCCGACCGGTGAACCAGCCCGCCAGGGGCGCCGCGAGGACGATCAGGAGCGCGGCCGTCAGGGCCGCCCAGGCCTCGATCCGGTCCGTGCGGCGCCGCAGCGGATTCCGCCGCCAGCGCCAGACTCCTGTCGTCGCGCGCATCGTCGCCCCCTCTCGTGTCCGTTGAATACCGCATCCGGGGCGGTCCACGCGAGGGTTGTGCGAAGAGAGAGCAACATCACGCCCAACGGAAAGCAACGTCCGGCCGCGGACGGAAGGGTGGGTGCGGCCCTGCGGCACGGGCCCGCCGTACGGCGCCGGCGGGGTCAGCGCAGCCGGACGGCCAGGGTCACCTCGGCCCCCGGCATGCCCGTCCCGGCCGGCCCCGAGGCGACCGAGAAGCGGTCCGCCACCAGGCGCGCCAGCCACAGCCCGCGCCCCTTCGGTGCGCCGTCCAGACCGGGCAGCAGCTCGGGGATCACCGCCTCGCTGAACCCGGGGCCGGTATCGCTGATCCGGCACTCCAGTTCGTCGCCGATCCGGCGCAGGACCAGCCGTCCCGAGCCGCCCGCGTGCTCCACGGCATTGCCCGCGATCTCGTCGACGGCGAGCACGAATTCGCCCCGCCGGGGCTCGCCCAGGCCCTCCCGGGCGGCGCACTCCTCGACCAGCAGCCGCAACTGCGGCAGCAGCCGGGCGGTGAACCGCCGCTGGAGCAGCCGGCGCCCGGACCCCTCGGCCGGGTCCGCCGGATCCGTGTTCACCACGGCCGTACCACCTCCTCCCAGGCCAGCCGCGGCAGTTCGTCGCCGCCCAGCCGGCGCAGCATCCGGCGCTGCCCGCCGTCGCAGCGCACCTCGACCACATCGTGGCCCACGGCGCCGCGGGCCAGCACGAGCAGGCCGACGGCGCAGCCCACCGACAGGAAGTGCAGCCCGGTCAGATCCACCGTCAGCCGCCGGGCCGGTGCGGTGTGCGCCAGCGCGAGCTGCAGCGCCCGGGTGAAGGCGTCCTGCTGGGCGCCGTCCGCCTCGCCGATGAAGCGCAGCGCGCCGTCCGGCTCACGCTCCCAGCGCAGGCTGCCCAGCCGCTCCAGCAGCGCGCGCGGATGCGCCCGTTCCATGGCGGTGAGCACCGCGGGGTCGAACCGGCGGCGGTCGTAGGCGCAGATCTCGGTGTACGGGCGGCCGGCGAAGAGCGCCTCGGCGCCGGTTTCGCGGTGCATCATCGCCTCGACGCCGGCGCCGAGCGCGCGTACCCAGCCCATGTCGATGAACGCCCGCAGTCCGGCGTACCCCTCGGCCGTCGCGCGGTCCGTCTCGGCGTGCAGCCGGCCCATCTGGCGGGCGGCGGTGAACTCCGCGTCGGGGTGGATCACCTCGCGCATACAGCTCACCACCAACTGCCCGCGCCGGCGGGCGCGTAACGTGCTGCGGCTGGGGAAGTCGATGCGGGCCAGCACCTCTTCCTCGGGCACCTCGGGGCAGGGCAGCACCAGGACCTTCTCGCCGCGGGCCAGCCCGAGCCGTACGAACGCCGTGACCACGTCCCAGCGCACCTCGTCATTGCCGTAACTCACAAAGGCGTGGTCCCCGGGGCGCAGCTGCTGGACGGGAAGGAGATGGTCGCTCCAAGGGTCGTTCGCAGGCGTCGACACGCAGTTCTTCGTCTCCCGTCGCCCTCCGCCGGCGGCGGGCGCGACCGGGTGAGGGCCGCGCCGGCCCGTCAGTCGAGTATCTCGAACGGGTCGCCGATCCGGATCGTGCCGACGCCGCGGGGTATCAGGTTCTGGCCGAAGACCAGGCGGTCACCGAAGCGGCGGTGCCGGGCGAGGGTGCGCAGCGGTTCCTTGCCGCGCTCCGCGGTGAGCTGGTCGGTGGTGGTGACGACACAGCGGGAGCAGGGCTTGACGACCTGGAACTCCACCTCGCCGATCCGGACCCGGCGCCAGTCGTCCTCCGCCCAGGGAGCCGTGCCGTCCACCACCACATTGGGCCGGAAACGGTTCATGGGCAGGGGGCCCTCGTCGGCGTGGTCGCCCTGCGCGATGAGGGAGTTGAGGGCGTCGAGCGAGGACGTCGTGGTCAGCAGCAGCGGGAAGCCGTCCGCGAAGCTGACCGTGTCACCGGGCGCGGAGTACTTCGGATCGACCGGCCGGCGCTTCTCGGGCAGGTCGAGGTACATCAGCCGGCACTCGACGCCCAGATACGCGCTGAACCACTCCGCGGCGGCGGCACCCGCGGGCACCGCCTCGACCACGTCCCGCCAGACCTCCACCGGGAGGGTCCCGGTGTACTCGGGCACCTCGACCGTCAGCGGCTCCCTGCCGGGCGCGGTGAGGCGGAGGCCGCCGCCCGGCAGCCCCTCGGCATGCGCCAACGCCAGCGTCGGCTGCTGCCGCTGGGTGATCTGCCGGCGCTCGGCGTCCACCAGCAGCCACCGTCGGTCCCCGGCGAGCCCCCACGGCTCCACGACCGCCTCGCCGGGACCGGACCCCGCAATGGATTTGACCGGATAGAGATGGATCGACTGGAGCGCAGGCTTGAGCATGCGTTCCATCCTGCCAGGCACCTCTGACAGCGGATCCGGTGACCGGGTCAGTACCCGCGCGGGTACTGCCGGCCGTACGGATCGTCGTACGCCGGGGCCGGCCGGGGCGCGACCGGGGCGGCCGGCCGCATGGCCTCGTAGCCCGTGCCCATGCCCGGGGCCGGGCGCTGGGGTTGCGGCGCCTGCTGCGGCTGGTAGCCGCCGCGGGCACCCGCCTGCTGGGGGATGTAGGGCGCCGGCGCCTGCTGCAGCGGGGCGACCGGATGCGAGGCGGCAGCCGGGTAGCCCTGCGCGGGCGAGGAGTGGGACGGAGCGGCCGGGAGCGCCGGCAGCGCCGAGGGCAGCGCCGGCAGATACGACGAGCCCGTGTCGTAGGGCGAGGGGTTCACCCTGATCGGCGCGATCTGCGGCGTGCCGCGCTCGGCCACGAGGCTGTCGTAGATCGGGGTGTCGGGGAAGGAGGGCGAAGCGTAGTAGCCGCCGCCGTAGGTAGAGCGGGGGGAGGTCATGCGTCATAAGTTAAGCCCACGATGTGTCGATTGGGGAGCCTGAAAAGAAGGTTGTTTTACGTGTGCGGAGTGGCCATGGATCCCCAATGCGAGCGAACTTGGGAAAATCGGTCGCGATCGCCCGTTGGAATCGTGTAAAGACCTCGCTTCTCGCGGGTGAACAACGGACGTTCGGCGCGGTTCGGGGCACGTTAGGTTGAGGGACGCCACCGGGTGCCCCCACGCACGCGGCACGGCGGACGAGAGGAAGGCGCAGCATGTCGATGCCCAAAGGCGGCAACGTTCCGGTCCCGGCCCCGGCGGTCCGGGTGGAACTGGGCTGGCGGGCCGGCCCCGGCACACCGGACGTCGATGCCTCCGCGCTCCTCCTTTCGTCCGGAAAGGTCCGTGACGATGGCGACTTCGTGTTCTACAACCAGCCCGTGCACGCCTCCGGCGCGGTGCGCCACGAGGGCAAGCGCGGCGCGGACGGCGCTCTGACGGACGGCCTGACCGTGACCCTCGGCGCCGTGGAGCCGGCCGTCGACAGGGTGGTGCTGGCCGCCTCCGCCGACGGCGGCACCTTCGGGAACGTCCCCGGATTGCACATCCGCGTACGGGACGCGGCCGACGGCACCGAGCTCGCGCGGTTCGACAGCCAGGACGCCACCACGGAGACCGCCTTCGTGCTCGGGGAGCTCTACCGGCGCCAAGGGGCGTGGAAGTTCCGCGCGGTCGGGCAGGGTTACGACAGCGGACTCGCCGGTCTGGCCACCGACTTCGGCATCAGCGTCGAGGAGCCGCCTGGGGCTCCGGCCGCTGCCCCGGCCGCCCCCGCGGCGCCCGTCCCGCCGCCCGCCGCGCCCCCGGCCGCGGCGCCCGCGCCCCCGGTCGCGCCGCCTCCGGCGGCCTTCGCGCCCCCGTTGCCGGCCGGTCAACCGGCGGCGTCAAGGGCGCACCCGCCGGGGCAGCCCGCGCCGGTCCCCACGCCCCCTGCCGTTCGTCTGACAAAAGTCACCCTCACGAAGGAGGCCCCCGCCGTCTCGTTGACGAAACAGGGCGGCACCTCCGGGGTGATGCGGGTGAACCTCAACTGGAGCGGCGTCAGCGCCGGCAAGCGGCTGACCCAGAAGCTCGGCCGCAAGGCGATGCAGGCCATGGGGGCGCGCGGGGCCCTGCTGCCCCCGTCCGGCGAGCTGGACCTCGACCTGTGCGCGCTGTACGAACTCACCGACGGCGCGGCCGGGGTGATCCACCCGCTGGGCAACAACTTCGGCGCCCTGCACGCCCCGCCGTACATCCAGCTCGACGGCGACGACCGCACCGGCGCGGTCGCGGCCGGCGAGAACATGACCATCAACCTCGACCACCAGGCGCGCATCAAGCGCATCCTGATCTTCGTCACCGTCTATGCCGGCGCCCGCACCTTCGAGGGCCTCGACGCGACGGTCACCCTCCAGCCCCAGCACGGCGCCCCCGTCGACTTCACGCTCGACGCCTGCACGGTCCCGTCCAACGTCTGCGCACTGGCCCTTATCACCCACACCGGCGGCGAACTCGTCGTCCAGCGCGAGGCCCGCTACCTCGTCCCCCAGCCCGGCGTCAGCCCGCAGCGCACCGTCGACCACGCCTACGGCTGGGGGCTCAACTGGTCGCCGGCCAGCAAGTGACCGCACACCGGCGGGCGCGGCTCACGGCGCCCCGTACGTCCGGCCCTTCCAGGCCGCTCCGCGCCCCCGGTAGTGCTGTACCGCCGAGTCCACGGTCATCAGGAGGTAGAGCAGCGCGGTGAACGGCAGCAGGGGCGCGGTCCACGGCGGCTGACCGTAGTAGCGCAGCATCGGCAGGTAGGTCCCGCACATCACCGCCCAGGCCGCCCCGCCCAGTACCGCGAGCACCGTCCCACCGCCGGCCAGCCCGGCCACCAGCGCGACCGGCGGCGCGAGATAGACCAGGGCCAGCCCCAGGACCGTGCCGAGCAGCAGCAGCGGCTGGTGCAGCAGCTGGGCGTACGCGCTGCGCGAGACCATCCGCCACAGCTCGGCCAGCCGCGGATACGGCCGCACGCTGTCCACCCGGTCCGCCAGCCCCAGCCAGATGGCGCCGCCCGACCGCTGCACCGCCCGCGCCAGCGTCACGTCGTCGATCACCGCGTGCCGGATCGCCTCCGGCACGCCCGCCCGCTCCGCCGCCTCCCGCCGCAGCAGCACACAGCCGCCGGCCGCCGCCGCGGTCCGCGCCCCCGGCCGGTTGACCCGGCGGAACGGGTACAGCTGCCCGAAGAAGTACACGAACGCCGGCACGATCAGCCGCTCCCAGCACGTCACCACCCGCAGCCGCGCCATCTGGGACACCAGGTCCAGGTCCGCCGACCGGGCCGCCGCCACCAACTCCCGCAGGCTGTCCGGGGCGTGGGCGATGTCCGCGTCGGTCAGCAGGAGGTAGTCCGGCCCGATCCGCTCCCGCGCGAGCGCGATCCCGTGCCGCAGGGCCCACAGCTTCCCCGTCCACCCCGGCCCGGGCTCCCCGGGCGAGGTGACCGTCAGCGGCAGCCCGCCGCGCGCGGCCGCCAGCTCCCGCGCCAGCGCACCGGTCCCGTCGCTGCTGCCGTCGTCGACCAGGAACACCTCCGCCCGGCCCGGGTACTTCTGGCCGAGCAGCGAGGGCAGGCTCTCCGGCAGCACCGCGGCCTCGTCCCGCGCCGGCACCACCACCGCGACCGACGGCCAGCGGTCCGGGTCCCGGCGCTCCGGCAGCCGGACGTCGGTCCGCCAGAAGAAGCCCTGGCACAGCAGCAGCCACACCCAGGCCAGCAGCGACCCGGCACCGATCCACTCCATCGCTCCCACGGCCGCAGTCTGCCCCACCGGCCCCCGCGCCGGACGTCCCCGGCGCCGCCCCGCCCGGACGTGTCCCGCCCCGGACGGGCCCGCCCCGGCGGGCCACCCGCTCGCCGGGCCGGTATGACAAGTCGGACCCGCCGCCCGCTAAAGTGTCCGGGTGAAGATCGCGCTGATGGACTCCGGAACCGGCCTGCTCGCGGCGGCCGCGGCCGTACGGCGACTGCGGCCGGACGCCGATCTGGTCCTCTCCTCCGATCCCGACGGCATGCCCTGGGGCCCGCGCACGCCCGAGGACGTCACGGCACACGCCCTCGCGGTGGCCCGGGCGGCCGCCGCGCACCGCCCCGACGCGCTGATCGTCGCCTGCAACACCGCGTCCGTCCACGCCCTGCCCGCGCTGCGCGCCGAACTGGAACCGGCCGTCCCGGTCATCGGCACGGTCCCGGCCATCAAGCCCGCCGCGACCGGCGGCGGCCCGGTCGCCATCTGGGCCACCCCCGCCACCACGGGCAGCCCCTACCAGCGGGACCTGATCGAACGCTTCGCGCGCGGCGTGGACGTCACCGGCGTCGCCTGCCCGGGGCTCGCCGACGCGGTCGAGCAGGCCGACGAGGCCGCCATCGACGCGGCCATCGCCGTCGCCGCCGGCCGCACCCCGCGCGACGTACGGGCCGTCGTCCTGGGCTGCACCCACTACGAGCTGGTCGCCGAACGCATCCGCGCCGCCCTCCAGCAGCCCGGCGCCCCGGCCCTCGTCCTGCACGGCTCGGCCGAGGCGGTCGCCGCCCAGGCGCTGCGCCGTATCGGTGCCGAGCCGGCGCCCGCGGCCACCCCGGTCGGCGGACTCACCGTGCTCCTCAGCGGCCGTACGGAGGACCTCCCCGCCGCCACGCTCGCCTACGCCGAGGGCCGGCTGCTGGCGCGGTCCCGTACGGACACCGCCGGGGCGCTGAGCGGCTGAACGGGGCGTTCGACACCCTGCCGCAGCGTGTGAAGACGCGTACGCTGCGTCTCATGAGGGACCACCCCCACGAGGGGGCAGCAGCCCCCGGCGCAGACGGCAGCACCGACGGCGGTACCGAGGACACCGGCCGGCCGGCGGGGCCGGGACGCGTGCCCGGTGGCGCGCACGCGGAGATCCCCGAGGTCTGGCACGGCAGCGCCAGCAACCGCATCCAGTGGCTGCTGGCCGCGATCGGGGCGGCCTGTCTGGCGCTCGGAATCGAGCTGGCCGTCGAGAGCAGCTGGACCTCCGGTCTGGCGCCGCTGGTGATGGCGGTGGTCGGCTGTGTCGCGGCCGGCCTCCTGGTGCTGTTCGGCACGCTCGCCTTCGTCCACGTCGGGGTGCGGGTCGACAAGGAATGCCTGGAAGTGCGCTGCGGCTACATCGGTGTGCCGCGCCGCCGGATCCCCCTCGACACCGTCGTGGGGGCCGAGTTCGCGCCCCAGGTCACGCCTCGCCACTGGGGCGGCTGGGGCTATCGCTGGCGCCCGGAGCAGGGCACGGCGGTGGTCGTCCGCCGCGGGGAGGCCGTGGTCCTCCGGCTCGGCGACGGGTGCACCTTCACCATCACCGTCGACGACGCCGAGGGCGCGGTCCGGGCCGTCCGCGGCCGGCTGCGGCCGCGGAAGGGGAGCCCGGCGGGCGCCTGAGCGCGCGGTGGGGCGTGCGGAGCGGACCGTGCCGCGGGACCGGGGAGCTCTCCGGGACGTCCCGTAGGGTCGGAGCATGGCAACCCCCGAATTCATCCGTGACCTCCGGAACTCCATCGGCCGGCAGCTGCTGTGGCTGCCCGGGGTGACCGCGGTCGTCTTCGACGACGAGGGACGGGTCCTGCTGGGCAAGCGGGCCGACACCGGTGGCTGGTCGGTGATCGGAGGCATCCCCGAGCCCGGTGAGCAGCCCGCCGAGACCGCGGTGCGCGAGGTCTACGAGGAGACCGCGGTACGGGTCGTCCCCGAGGGGGTGGTGCTCGTCGAGGCCATGCCGCCCACGCGGTACCCCAACGGCGACATCTGCCAGTTCATGGACGTGACGCTGCGCTGCCGCGCGATCGGCGGCCGGGCCCGGGTCAACGACGACGAGTCGCTGGAGGTCGGCTGGTTCGCCATGGACGCCCTGCCGGAGCTGGACACGTACGCGCTGACCCGCATCCGCCGGGCCGTCGCGGCCGGCCCGACGTGGTTCCACGGCATGGAAGAAGAGGACTAGAAGAGGGCTGGAAGAGGACTGGAAGGGCCCGCCCGGGAGACCGGCCCCCTACAGCTCCTCCGTCGAGGGGTCGTCCATCGGGGCGGAGGGATCACCGGGCAGCGGGGGCAGCTGCGAGCCGTCCGGGGCGTCGGGCTCGTCTGGCCCGCCGGGGGCGTCCGGTCCGGTGCCCTGGTCGTCCGCCTCCTCCGTGTGCATCTCCCGTTTGTTCTTGCTGCAGGCCGAGATCCAGGTGCCGGTCGGCCCGCTCTCGTAGTGGCAGAACCAGCCCCGTACGGACAGCGTGCCGCGGTCGTCGCCGGCCTCCCGCGGCGCCCGCAGGAAGAACTCGGTCATCACGTCCCGGGCCTCCGTGCAGGGCACCGTGCCCGCGGCCGTCGGATCCGCGTACAGCGCCACGTCGCCCTCCTGGCCCAGCGCGTCCTGGAGCCGCCCGCAGCTCACCGGCTGACCGGGCACGGCCGGGGAGCCCTCCCCGGTGCGCCGCGGCCCGGGCCCGGTGGACGACGAGCGGGTCCCGCCGTCGTCCCCGTCCGCGCAGCCCGCCGCGGTCAGCGCGAGCAGCACGGTCGGCACGGCGATCAGCCTCCGCATGTGGGACTCCCTCGTGGCGGCGGTGCAGGCGGCGCGCTGCGTCGTACGACGCTAGGAGCCCGGCGGGGGCGCGGCGAACCGGGGCGGCCGATCAGGTGACCCGGCGCGTCGCGCCCATCGCCCGCTTCCCGGCTCGCCGTCCCGCGCCGCGCCACCCGGGTGGCCGGCCCATATCCCGCCCACGAACTGTGGTGCCGCGGCACATCGGTGCCCCGCCGGCCCGTGCCTAAGGTGCGGGCATGACCACGATCGGCACCCCGGGCCCGGTATCCCTCGACCTCGCCGGCCGCACCGCCCTCGTCACCGGCGCGGCCGGCGGCATCGGACGCGCCTGCGCCCTGCGGCTGGCGGCGGCCGGCGCCACGGTGCGGGCGGTCGACCGGGACGCCGCCGGCCTGGCCGCGCTGGCCGCGGACCTCCCGGACGGCACCGGCGGCACCATCGAGCCGCGGGTCCTCGACCTGACCGACCTCGACGCCGCCGAGCGGGCCGCGGCCGGCACCGACCTGCTGGTCAACAATGCCGGCCTGCAACTCGTCCGCCCCATCGAGGAGTTCCCGCCCGAGGTCTTCCACCAGGTGCTGACCGTGATGCTGGAGGCACCCTTCCGGCTGCTGCGCGGCGCCCTGCCGCACATGTACGAGCGGGGGTGGGGCCGGATCGTCAACATCTCGTCCGTGCACGGGCTGCGGGCCTCACCGTTCAAGTCCGCCTATGTGGCGGCCAAACACGGTCTGGAGGGCCTGTCGAAGACCGCCGCCCTGGAGGGCGCCCCGCACGGTGTCACCAGCAACTGCGTCAACCCCGGCTACGTCCGCACCCCGCTCGTCGAACGGCAGATCGCCGACCAGGCCGCCGCGCACGGCATCCCCGAGGAGCGGGTGCTGGCCGACGTCCTGCTCGCCGACGCGGCCGTCAAGCGGCTGCTCGAACCGGAGGAGGTCGCCGAGGCCGTCGCCTACCTCTGCACCCCGCAGGCGTCCTTCGTGACGGGGGCCTCGCTCACCCTGGACGGCGGCTGGACCGCGCACTGACGATCCAGGGGCGCCGAGCGGCACCAGGGGAGACACTCCGCGCCCCTGGCGCACGGCGACGACCCGAAGGTATCCCTGTGACCATGCCCACCGATCCGTCCCCGTCCGCGCCCGCCACCGATCCGTCCCCCTCCGCGCCCGCCACCGATCCGGCCGAGGCCCCCTTCCTCGCCCTGCTCGCCGCCGACGCGCCCGCCGAGGACTACGAGCGGCCGGTGCTGCGCGCCCGTGCCGAGGGTGCCGCGCCCGGCCGGCTCGCCGCCCTGGAGCGGGCCAAGCGCCAGGCGCTGCGGATACGCACCGAACTGGAGGGCCGCCGGCGGCGCGAGGCCGAACTGTCCGCGCTCTACGCCACCGCGCACGACCTGGCCGGGCTGCGCGACCTGGACGCCGTCCTGCGGGCCATCGTGCGCCGGGCCCGCTCCCTGCTGGGCACCGAGGTCGCCTACCTCACCCTCAACGACCCGGCCGCCGGCGACACCTACATGCGGGTCACCGACGGTTCGGTCTCCGCGCGGTTCCAGCAACTGCGGCTCGGCATGGGCGAGGGACTGGGCGGCCTGGTCGCGCAGACCGCCCGCCCGTACGTGACCGACAGCTACTTCCACGACGAGCGGTTCCGGCACACCGGCACCATCGACGCCGGCGTCCGCGACGAGGGCCTGGTGGCGATCCTGGGCGTACCGCTGATGCTGGGCAGCGGGGTCATCGGGGTGCTCTTCGCCGCCGACCGCCGCGAGCGGGTCTTCGAACCCGGCCAGATCGCCCTGCTCGCCGCCCACGCGGCGCACGCCGCGGTCGCCCTGGACACCGCCCGCCTGCTCGCCGAGACCCGTAAGGCGCTCACCGAACTGGAGGCGGCCAACGAGATCATCCGCGACCGCAGCGCGGTCATCGAGCGCGCCTCGGACATCCACGACCGGCTGACGGAACTGGTGCTGCGCGGCGGCGGGGTGCAGGACGTCGCGGCCGCGGTGGCCGAAGTGCTGCACGGCGAGGTGGAGTTCACCGAACCCGCCGACACCCCGGCCGCCGCCCTGGACCGCTCCCGCGCCGACGGGCACGCCGTACGGGACGGTGCCGACTGGGTCGCGGCCGTAGCGGCGGGCGGGGAGGTCCTCGGCGCGCTGGTGCTGCGCGGCCACCCGGCCCTGGACCCGGTCGACCAGCGGACCCTGGAGCGGGCCGCCGTGGTCACCTCGCTGCTGCTGCTCGCCCGCCGGACCGCGGGCGAGGCCGAACAGCGGGTCCGCGGCGAGCTGTTGGACGACCTCCTGGACGCCTCCGGGCGCGACCCCCGGCTGCTGCGGGAACGCGCCGCCCGGGTCGGCGCCGACCTCGACGCACCGCAGGTCGTCCTGGCCGCCCGGGTCGACGCGCCCGCCGCCCAGGACGCCGCCGGCGACCGGCGGCGCCTGTGGTCGGCGGCCTCCCACCTCGCCGCCACCCGGCACGGCCTGGCCGCGGTCCGCGACGGCGGGGCCGTCCTGCTGCTGCCGCTCGGGCCCGACGGCGATCCGGCGCGGCAGGCCCGGGAGATCGCCGCCCGGCTGGGCGCCGCGCTCCACGTACCGGTCACGGTCGGCGCCTCGGCCCCGGTCCCGGCTCCCGCCGGACGGCCCGCGGCGGTCGCCGACGCGTACGCGGAGGCCCGGCGCTGCCGGGAGGCGCTGCGGGTGCTGGGCCGGGCCGGTCAGGGCGCGGCCGCCGCAGACTTCGGTTTCCTGGGACTGCTGCTCGCCGACACCCGCGACGTCGACGGCTTCGTGCGCCGTACGCTCGGCGTGGTCGCCGACTACGACGCCCGGCGCGGGACGGAGCTGCTGCGCACCCTCCAGGCGTACTTCGCCTGCGGGATGAGCCCGGGCCGCACCAAGGACGAGCTGCACGTCCACGTGAACACCGTCGCGCAGCGCCTGGAACGGGTGGGCCGGCTGCTGGGACCCGACTGGCAGAGCCCGGCGCGCGCCCTGGAGCTCCAACTGGCGCTGCGACTGCATCAGCTCTCGTCCGCGGTGGAGCACGGCAGCGAGCGGTAGCGGCCCGGCGAAACGGTGGCGGCACGGCGAACGGGCCGGTGGCGCGGGCGAAACGGAGGAGTAACGGGCCCGTCGCTCCGGGTGCGCGCCGGTGGGGCGTGCGGCAGCCTGGATGCGGAGCCCTCCATTCCGCGAGTGCTCCGTACGTCCCGTGGCTTCTCCGTCCCTACGTGGACCACGGGCCACAGATCACGCACGAAGGAGTTGGACATGGCCGGCAAGGGCGCCAAGGACAAGATGAAGGGCAAGGCCAAGCAGGCCACCGGCAAGATCACCGGTGACGACCGCCTGAAGGCCGAAGGCCGGATGGAAGAGGCCAAGGGCAAGGCCAAGGACACCATGGGCGAAGCCGGGGAGAACATCCGCGGCACCAAGGAGTCCCTGAAGCGCAGGACCGAGCGGTCCTGACGTCCGGCGGGGGCGCGGCGGGCGAGCTTGCCCCGTCTCCCGGGAGCGTCCTACGGCCCGCCGCGCCCCCGCCGCACATCAGACACCCACCTGCTGCCCGTCCCCGGCCCTGCCGGAGGCGGGCCGCGGCCCGTCCTCCGCCACCGCCGCCAGGTCCCGGCTGCGGGTCTCCCGGGCCGCGCCCACCGCGACCAGGGTCAGCAGCGCGGCCGCGATGACGTACAGCGCGATCGGCGCCGGGCCGCCGAAGTCGGCGAGCAGCGCGGTCGCGATCAGCGGGGCCGGCGCACCGGCGGCGACCGACGCGAACTGGGCCCCGATCGAGGCGCCCGAATACCGCATCCGGGTCGCGAACATCTCCGCGAAGAAGGCCGCCTGGGGTGCGTACATCGCGCCGTGGAAGAACAGCCCGACGCCCACCGCGAGCAGCAGCGGACCGAACCGGCCGGAGTCCACCAGCGCGAAGAACGGGAACGCCCAGGCGCCGACGCCGGCCGCGCCCAGCAGATAGACCGGCCGGCGTCCGATCCGGTCCGACAGCGCGCCCCAGGCGGGGATCACCGCGAAGTGCAGGGCCGAGGCGATCAGCACCGCGTTCAGCGCGGTCTGCTGCGCCACCCCGGCGTGCGAGGTCGCGTAGACCAGCACGAACGCCGTGAGGACGTAGTACGAGATGTTCTCGGCCATCCGCGCGCCCATCGCGATCAGCACCTCGCGCCAGTGGTGCCGGAGCACCGCGAGCAGCGGCAGCTTCTCCGCGCGGGTGGCCGCTCCCTGCGCCCGGCGGGCCTCGGCACGCTCCAACGCCGCCCGGAACACGGGCGATTCGTCCACCGACAGCCGCATCCACAGCCCGACCAGGACCAGTACGCCGGACAGCAGGAACGGCACCCGCCACCCCCAGGCGGCGAACGCCGCGGCCGGCAGCAGCGCCGTCATCAGCGAGAGCACGCCGGTGGCCAGCAACTGCCCGGCGGGCGCCCCGGTCTGCGGCCACGAGGCCCAGAACCCGCGCCGCCGCGCGTCACCGTGCTCCGACACCAGCAGCACCGCGCCGCCCCACTCACCGCCCAGCGCGAACCCCTGGACCAGCCGCAGCACGGTCAGCAGCACCGGCGCCGCCGTACCGATCGTGGCGTGCGTCGGCAGCAGCCCGATCGCGAACGTGGCACCGCCCATCATCACCAGGCTCAGCACCAGCAGCTTCTTCCGGCCCAGCCGGTCGCCGAAGTGCCCGAAGACCAGCGCCCCGACGGGCCGCGCGGCGAACCCCACCGCGTACGTCAGGAACGCCAGCAGGGTCCCGACGAGCGGATCGGAACCGGGGAAGAACAGCTTGTTGAAGACCAGCGCGGCGGCGGATCCGTAGAGGAAGAAGTCGTACCACTCGATGGTGGTCCCGATGAGGCTGGCGGCGACGATGCGCTTGAGGTCGGCCGGTGGTGGGGGAGCGGTTGCTGCGCGGGCCATGTGCACCACTTCCGAAAGGCTACGGGGACGTCGATGTGTCGCCACACCGTAGGAACGCGCAGGTCAGTGGCACATGTGGTGGGACGCCATAGTTCCGGGCGCGGGGGTGCGCGTGCGCACCATGACGGCCCGGAGCGTCCTGACCGTGCTGGACTTCGCGCTCGACGATGACCACGACCTGCCGGAGGGCCCCGATGTCGCGAAGCCGGTGCCTCAGGTGACGGACCACCTCGATGCTGCCCGGGCCGCGCACGACCGCGGAACGATCACCGGTTAGGCTCCCCCGGCGCGCAGGGGACGCGAATCGGCAGCTGGGGGAAGTGGGGGACATGGACGGCGAATTCGACAGATCCGGGGCCGGATCCGCGACCGTATCCAGGACCGGACCCGAGAAGGGCATGAACGCGGGGGCCCAGGTGGTCGCGGCGGTGGTGCTGGTCGGGGGACTCGCGGGGGGCATGTGGGTCATGGCGAAGGACTCGGGGCAGGAGGTCGCCGAGGCCAAGCCGGCTGCCTGCTCGGCCGGCCACGAGGACGCCCGGCCGTCGAAGCGTGTTTCGGGGGCGCAGCTGTGCACGGCGCTGAACCGTGCGGACCTGCCGGAGCTCCTCGGTACGCCGGCGGAGCGCGCGGAGAGCGCTGACGGCAGCGAGAGCTCGACCAAGCTCGCCGGGGGAACGACGTTCGTCACGCCCGAGGCCAAGGTCACGCTGAAGACCTACACCGTGCAGCTCTCGGCGTCCTACGACGACTTCACGGTGGCCCGGATGGCCGGGCTCCTGGGCAGTGCCGCGGAGAGGCGAACGGTTCTGGGGCGTCCCGCGCTCCTCTCCTCGGACCGGACCATCGCCATCCGGTTCCGGTTCGACGGTGGCAGGCCCGGCAAGGCCGACACCGCGCCCGGCGGTATCGCCCGCCGCCTGCAGGTCGCCAGGAACGCGAAGGACGGCGGCGGCTCCTTCGAGGTCGTCGTCTGGCGGCAGGACGAGGGGATGCCCGATGACGCGGCGCTGCTCCGCGTCGCCGAGAAGGTGCTGCCGACGATTCCTGGCTGGGACGCCCGGCTGACGAAGCCGCGGCACGGTTGACGAAGCCGCGGCACCGCTTCCGGGATGCGGGGGGAGCGGGGGAGGCCGACCCTGGGACCAGGGCCCGGAGCCGGACGAGGAGCGGCGAGGGGAGCTAAGGAGGAGCTCACGTGGCGGATCGTGCGCAGCACGGCGCGACGTCGCCGCCCGGGGCTCGGACCCGCATGTCCGAGGAAGCCTTCCGCTCCCTGTACCGCCGACTGCGCGAGCAGGCGCGGGACGGCACGGATCCCGGGCGCGGAGCGCTGGGCCACCTCACCCCCGAGCGGGTGGTGGCCGCCGCCACCGAGGTGCGGGCCGGCCGGACCGTGTCACTGGCCGCCCCCATCGAGACCACACCGGGGCCGGACAACCCGCAGCCCGCCTCCCACCGGATGACCGCATCCGCCCCCGGCGCGGCCGACGCCCCGGGACTGCACTTCGCCCTCGACCGGTTCGCCATGAACGTCCACGGGGACGCCGACAGCCACCTCGACGCGCTGTGCCATGTGATGTACGACGGCGAGCTCTACGGCGGTGTCCCGGCGAGCAGCGTGACACCGGACGGGGCCGGCGCGCTCACGTCGGAGCTGGTGCGCGACGGCATCGTCGGCCGCGGTGTGCTGCTGGACGTCCCGCGCCTGCGCGGGGTGCCGTGGCTGGAGCCCGGCGACCACGTGACCGCCGACGACCTCGTGGCGGCCGAGGAGGCGCAGGGCGTCACGGTCGGGCCGGGCGACCTGCTGTTCGTGCGGGTCGGGCACCGCCGCCGGCGCCGGAGCCTCGGCCCCTGGAACGCGGCGCAGCAGCGGGCCGGCCTGCACCCGGCGGCGATGGCCTTCCTCGCCGAGCGGCGGGTGGCCGCCCTCGGGTCGGACGGCAACAACGACACGGCCCCCGGCGCGGTCGCCGAGGTCCCGTTTCCGGTGCACGTACTGGCCATGAACGCCCTGGGGCTGCACCTGATGGACTACCTGAACTTCGAGGAACTGCTACCGGTGTGCGAGCAGCTGCGCCGCTGGCACTTCCTCTGCGTGATCGCCCCGCTGCGGTTCCCGGCGGCCACCGGGTCCCCGGTGAACCCGATCGCCGTCCTGTGAACCCGATCGCCGTCCGGTGACCGTGCCGGGACGCGGCCCTGCCGGCGGCCCTTCGGGCGACCCGCTCCAGGTGCCGCGACGCTCCCGGGCGTATACGTTCGAAGAAGCGGAGAGGCTACCGGCAGGTCCCGGCGGCGGCCGGGGACCGCAACGGCAAGGACGGTGGTCGCGTGAGCGGCTCCTCCCACTACGACGTCATCATCATCGGCACCGGCGCCGGCGGCGGCACGCTCGCCCACCGGCTCGCCCCCTCCGGCAAGCGGGTGCTGCTCCTCGAACGCGGCGGCTACCTGCCGCGCGAACGCGACAACTGGGACTCCACCGCCGTGTTCGTCAAGGCGAAGTACCGGGCTCCGGAGTTCTGGCTCGACCGGCACGGCAACGCGTTCCCGCCCGAGGTCAACTACTACGTCGGCGGCAACACCAAGTTCTACGGCGCGGCGCTGTTCCGGCTGCGCCCCGAGGACTTCGGTGAGCTGCGCCATCACGACGGCCTCTCGCCCGCCTGGCCGCTCCGCTACGAGGACCTGGAGCCGTACTACACCCAGGCGGAACACCTCTACCTGGTGCACGGCCGGCACGGCGAGGACCCCTGGGAAGGGCCGTGCAGCGCACCGTACGCCTACCCGCCGGTCGAACACGAGCCGCGCATCCAGCAGTTGAGCGACGACCTGGAGAAGCGCGGACTGCACCCCTTCCACCTGCCCATCGGGGTCGACCTCACCCAGGACGAGAACGGGCGGGCGACGCACTCCAGCGTCTGCATCCGCTGCAACCGGGTGGACGGCTTCCCGTGCCTGGTCCGGGGCAAGTCCGACGCCCAGGTCATCTGCGTCGAACCGGCACTGCGACACCCCGGTGTCGAGCTGCTCACCCACGCCCGGGTGACGAGGCTGGAGACCGATCCGACGGGGTCCAGCGTCACCGCGGTCGTCGCCGAGCTCCCGGACGGGGAGCAACCCCGCTTCTCGGCCGACATCGTGGTCGTGGCCTGCGGGGCGGTCAACTCCGCGGCCCTGTTGCTCGCTTCGGCCAACGACCGGCACCCGCACGGGCTGGCCAACAGCTCCGACGTGGTCGGCCGCCACTACATGCGGCACAACAACCTCGCGCTGATGGCGATTTCCAAGGAGCCGAACGACACCCAGTTCCAGAAGACCCTCGCCCTGCACGACTGGTACCTGGGCGCGGACGACTGGGACTACCCCCTCGGCGGCATCCAGATGCTCGGCAAGTCGGACGCCGAGCAGATCCACGGCGAGGCCCCGCGCTGGGCCGGCGCGGTGGCACCGGACATGCCCTTCGAGGTCCTGGCCCACCACGCCGTCGACTTCTGGCTGTGCGGGGAGGACCTGCCGCGGCCGGACAACCGGGTCACCCTGGACGCCGACGGCCGCATCCACCTCGCCCTCGACGAGACCAACAACATCGCCGGCCTGACCCGTCTGCGGCACAAGCTCCAGCACATGCTCGGCCACCTGGGCATGCACGAGCACCAGCTGCTGTCCCACAGCATCTACCTGCACAAGGGCATGCCGATCGGCGCCACCGCCCACCAGGCGGGCACCGTGCGGTTCGGCGACGACCCGGCCTCCTCGGCCCTGGACATTCACTGCAAGGCCCACGACCTGGACAATCTCTACGTCGTCGACACGAGCTTCTTCCCGAGCATCGGCGCGGTCAATCCGTCCCTGACGGCGATCGCGAACGCCCTGCGGGTGGGCGACCACCTCCTCGCGCGGCTCGGCTGACCGGCCCACGGCGACGCGCCTCCGACCGGGCGAAGATCGTCAGTCGGGCAGCGCAAAGCGGCCCCTTCCGCCGCGCCGTCGCCCCTCTCCGGTGATTGTGTGACGCCTGCACCTCCGGGCCACGGCCCGGCCGATTCCGGGTCACGCAGTGGAGGAGAGAGTCATCGTGAGTTCCCCCGAGGGCGCACCCCAGGACGTGATCCCCGGCAATCTGCTGAAGGGCCAGAAGGCGCTGGTCACCGGAGCGAATTCGGGGATCGGCCGGGCCACGGCCATCGCCCTGGGCCGGGCCGGCGCCGATGTGGTCGTGAACTACGTGGCCGGCCGCGAGGAGGCCGAGAAGGTGGTCGGGGAGATCGCGTCCTTCGGGGTGCGGGCCGCGGCCTACGAGGCGGACGTCTCCGACGAGGAGCAGGTCGTCGCCATGACGGACCGGATGGTCAAGGAGTTCGGCACCGTCGACATCCTCGTGGCCAACGCCGGACTGCAGCGGGACGCCCCGTTCACCGACATGACCCTCGCCCAGTGGCAGAAGGTCCTGGACGTCAACCTCACCGGGCAGTTCCTCTGCGCCCGCGAGGCGACCAAGGAGTTCCTGCGGCGCGGGGTCGTCCCGGAGGTGTCGCGGGCGGCGGGCAAGATCATCTGCATGAGCTCGGTGCACCAGATCATCCCGTGGGCCGGGCACGTCAACTACGCGTCGTCCAAGGGCGGTGTGCAGATGATGATGGAGACGCTGGCGCAGGAACTCGCCCCGAAGAAGATCCGCGTCAACGCGATCGCCCCCGGCGCCATCAAGACCCCCATCAACCGCGACGCCTGGGACACCCCCGAGGCCCAGCAGGACCTCCTGCGGCTGATCCCCTACGACCGCGTCGGTGCCCCCGAGGACATCGCCCACGCGGCCGTCGCGCTCGCCTCCGACCTCCTGGACTACGTCGTGGGCGCCACCCTCTACGTGGACGGCGGGATGACCCTCTTCCCCGGTTTCGCCACCGGCGGCTGACCGACCCCGCGCACGCCGGCCCTCGCGCACGTCGGTCCCGAGGAGAACCCCATGCACACCGCGGTTTCGTTGCTGGCGGACGCGCCGGCGCAGATGCTCCCGGCCAGATCGCTGATGGCCTTCACCCTCGCCTCGCACATCATCCTGGTGCCCCTGGGCGTGGCGCTGCCGCTGATCACGCTCATCATGCACGGCTACGGACTGCGCCGGAACGACCCGACCGCGCTGCTGCTGGCCCGGCGCTGGTCCGCGGTCATGGCGGTCCAGTTCGCGATCGGCGTCGTCACCGGCACCGTGCTGTCCTTCGAGTTCGGGCTGCTGTGGCCGGGCATGATGGGCCGGTGGGGCGATGTCTTCGGCATCGGCTTCGGTGTCGAGGCCTGGGCCTTCTTCCTGGAAGCCGTGCTGATCGCCATCTATCTCTACGGCTGGCGCAGACTGTCCTCCCGGACCCACTTCCTGCTCGGCCTGCCGCTGCCCGCCGCCGCCCTGCTCGGCGCCTTCGGGATCCTGGCCGCCAACTCCTGGATGAACACCCCGCGGGGCTTCTCCCTCGACCCGGCCGGCAACCCCGTCGACGTGAAGATCTGGAAGGCGATCTTCACGCCCATGTTCGGCCCGCAGTACTGGCACTTCGTCGTGGCGATGCTCGTGACGGCGGGCTACGTCGTCGCCGGCGTCTACGCCGTCGGCTGGCTGCGCGGCCGCCGGGACCGCTACCACCGGCTCGGGTTCACGATCCCCTTCACGCTCGCCGCGGTCTTCACCCCGGTGCAGTTCGTGCTGGGCGACTCCATCGCCCGGCAGGTCTTCCACAAGCAGCCGGTGAAGTTCGCCGCGATGGAGATCGTCTGGAAGACCGACACCCATGTGCCGGAGTACCTCTTCGGGCGGATGCACCCGGACGGCAGCATCTCCGGCGGCATCCGCATCCCGCAGCTGGACTCCATCCTCGCCGGCTTCCGCCCGGACACCGAGGTGACCGGTCTGACCTCCGTCCCGGCGGCCGACCGGCCGACGGCCACTCAGGCCACCCTCATCCACTGGACCTTCGACATCATGGTCGGCATCGGCTCCCTGCTGGTGCTGCTCGCCCTCTGGTACGCCCTGATCTGGCTGCGCCGCCGCAGGCTGCCGGCCTCCCCGTGGTTCTTCCGCTGCGCCGCCGTGGCCGGTCTCGCCTCCGTCGTCGCCGTCGAATGCGGCTGGATCACCACCGAAGTGGGCCGCCAGCCGTGGATCGTCTACCAGAACATGCGGGTCGCCGAAGCCGTGACGTCGACCCGCTCCACCAGCCTGTGGATCATGTTCGGCCTGGTCGTCGTGGTGTACCTGGTCGTCTTCGGCTCGTTCCTCGCGGTGCTGCTGAAGATGCGCACCCGCTGGCGGCTCGCCGACGGGACGACGGGCGAGGGACCGCCGCCGGAGCAGGGACCGGAGACGGAGACACCGGAGACGGACACGCCGTACGGGCCGCGCTCCGCGGGGAGCCGGACGTGATCGCCGGGGTCATCGCCGTCGTGCTGCTGCTCGCGGTCGCCGCCTACGCCTGCGCCGGCGGCACCGACTACGGAGCCGGGTTCTGGGACCTGGCCGCGGGCGGCGCGGCACGCGGCGAGCGCCCGCGCCGGCTGATCGACCATGCGATGGCTCCCGTGTGGGAGGTCAACAACGTCTGGCTGATCTTCGTGCTGGTCATCATGTGGACGGGGTTCCCGGTCTTCTTCCAGCGCGCGTTCACGGCCATGTGGCTGCCCCTGGCGCTGGCCGCCGTCGGCATCGTGCTGCGCGGCGCCGGCTTCGCCCTGCGCAAGCCCGCCAGACGGCTGGCCGGACGGCGCCTGTACGGCGCGATGTTCGCCGTCTCCTCGCTGCTGACGCCGTTCTTCCTCGGCGCCGCGGTCGGCGGGGTCGCCTCGGGGCGGGTCACCGCGGCGACCACGGCATCGACGGACGCCTGGGCGAACCCCACCTCGGTTCTCTTCGGCCTGCTCGCCGTCGCGACCACGGCGCTGCTCGGCGCGGTCTTCCTCGCGGCGGACGCCCGCCGGTTCGCCGCGCCCGATCTCGACGGCTACTTCCGGCGGCGGGCGCTGGCCGCCCTGGCGGTCGTCGCCGTCCTCGCCGTGATCACCCTGTTCGTCACCCACGGGGACGCGCCCCATGTCTGGCACGGGCTCACCCACGGCGTGGGGCTCGTCTTCGTCGTCGTGTCGGCGCTGGCCACGCTCGCCACCGCATGGCTGCTGATCCGCCCCTCCGGGGCCTGGTCCCGGGTCACGGCGGCCGGTGTGGTCGTGTCCGCCGTCCTCGGCTGGGGCATGGCCCAGCGCCCGTACCTCATCCCGACCTCGCTGACCGTCGCCGACGGCGCGGGTGCGCACACCACGCTCCGCTGGCTCGGGCTCGTCACCCTGGTGGCCCTCGTGCTGATCGTCCCCGCGGTCGCCCTGCTCTACTGGCTGGACACCCGTGGCGAGCTGGAGGGCCTCACCGACGCCGACCTGCGGCGCCCTGGCGCCGGTGACGAGGGCTGACCCCGTGGCGGCCGGGTACCGCGGGGCGCCCGCCCAGGGGTGAGGGCGCGTTGAGCGCGGACGAGATCCTGCTGGGCGTCGGCCTGACCGTGGCCCTCGCCGTCGGTTCCCAGATCCTCGCGAGCCGGCTGCGGATCCCCTCGCTGATCGTGCTGCTGCCGGCCGGGTTCGCCGCCGGAGCGGTCACCGACGCCGTCCGTCCCGACAGACTCATGGGCCCGGCCTTCTCGCCCCTGGTGTCGCTGTCGGTGGCGCTCATCCTCTACGACGCCGGCCTCGGACTGGACCTGCGCCACCTCAAGGGCGCGACGCGGAGCGTCGTCGTGCGCCTCATCGTGCTGGGCGTGCCGCTCACCGCGGGGACCGTCATGGCCCTGGGGCCGGCCCTGTACGGCGTGCCGTTCGCCATCGCCTGCATGATCGGCGTGATCCTCGTCGTGTCCGGGCCGACCGTCGTCGCTCCGCTGCTCGACCACGTCAGGCCGTCGGACAAGGTGCGCCGGGTGCTGATGTGGGAGGGGTCCCTGGTGGATCCCGTGGGCGGCATCCTCGGTGCCGTCGTCTTCCACTCGCTGATCTCCGGCGGCTTCCGGACCGGCCACGGCTTCCGGTCCGCCTACTTCTTCGCCGGGCTCGCCCTGGGGCTCGCGGGCGGGATCGTCGGCGCCGCACTGCTGTGGTTCACCCTCCGCCGGCTCCGGCTCGGCGAGACGCTCGGCACGCTCGCCCAACTGGCGACCGTCGTCGTGGTGGCCGCGGGCTGCGACCTGGTCTTCGACGACACCGGGCTGATCGCCGCGGTCGTCACCGGGCTGATCGTCGCGAACCTGCCCGGCTTCGACATGCCCGCCCGCCGGCCGTTCTTCGAGACGCTCGTCCAGCTCATCATCGGCCTGCTGTTCGTCTCCATCTCGGCGACCGTGACGCCGAAGTCCGTCGTCCCCGTGCTGCTGCCCACCCTCGCCCTCGTCGCCGTGCTCGTCCTGCTGGTCAGACCCCTGATCGCGGTGCTGTCCACCGCCCGGACGGAACTCGCCGCCCCGGAACGGGCCTTCCTCGGCTGGATGGCCCCGCGCGGCATCGTCGCCGCGTCCACCGCCACGACGTTCTCCGCCTCGCTCACCGCCGCGGGGCTGCGCGGCGCCGGCACGATCCTCCCCGTCACCTTCCTGGTGATCGTCGGAACGGTCCTGGTCTACGCGCTGACGGCCGAGCCGGTGGCCGCCGGGCTGGGCCTCACCCGCCCCACCCGGGCCCGTCCGCTCCTGGTGGGCGGCGAGCCCTGGGTCGTCGACCTCGCCCGGTCGCTGCGCACCGCCGGCCTCGACGTGCTGATGTGGGCCGGCCTCGCCCACGAGAGGGACCGGATCACGGAAGCCGGTATCGAGCTGGCGGCCGGCGAGCTGATGGCCGCGGCCACCGATCCGCAGGCCCGGCTGGAGGGGGTCACCGCGGCCTTCCTGCTGACCGACGACGACGACTTCAACGCCCTCGCCTCGATCGTCATGCGGGACAGCGTCGACGGTCCCGTCTACCGCATCGGCCCGCCCCCGGACGGTCGCGGCGTCGTCGCCCCCTACGCGGCCGGCGACACCCTCTTCGGCGCCGGACTCCTCCGCCACGTCCTGGCGGCCCGCCACGGTCAGGGCGCCCGCTTCCTCGTACAGCCCGCCTCGGTCCCGCCCCCGCCGGGGTACGAGACCCTGTTCGTCGTCCGCCGTGACGGCCGGCTGGCACCGGTCACCGCGGCCCTGCCGGTCACCGCGAAGGAGGGCGACACGCTGATCCTCCTCGGGCCCGGGTCCGCGACGGGGGCGGAACCGGCCGGCTGAAGCGTTTCCGACCGGCTACCGGCGGTCGAGCGCCGCGTTCAGGGTGAGGGCCGCGTCGATGAGGGCGAGGTGGGTGAACGCCTGGGGGAAATTGCCGAGGTGACGCCCCGTCAGGTCGATCTCCTCGGAGTACAGGCCCAGGTGGTTGGCGTAGCCCAGCATCTTCTCGAACACCAGCCGCGCCCGGTCGGTGCGTCCGGCGCGGGCCAGGGCGTCGACGTACATGAACGTGCACAGCGAGAAGGTCCCCTCGGAGCCGCGCAGGCCGTCGGGGGAGGCCCCGGGGTCGTAGCGGTAGACCAGGCTGTCGCTGACCAGTTCCCGCTCCATGGCGTCCAGGGTCGATGTCCAGATCGGATCCTCGGAGCTGAGGAACCCGACCGTCGCCATGCGCAGCAGCGAGGAGTCCAGTACGTCACTGCCGTAGTGCTGGACGAAGGCTTGCCGTTCCTCGCTCCACCCCTTGGCCATGACCTGTTCGTAGACGGCGTCCCGCTCGGTCCGCCACCGTCCGGCCGCCGACGGCCAGCCCTTCGACTCGGCGAGGCGCAGGGCGCGGTCGAACGCCACCCATGACATGACCCGGCCGTAGGTGAAGTCCTGGCGCCCGCCGCGGGTCTCCCAGATACCCTCCTCCGCCTGGTCCCAGTTGTCGGCCAGCCAGTCCAGGTCCTCCCGCATCGAGGTCCATCCCCCGTGCCCGACCTGGAAACCGTGTTGGTGCGCGAAGTAGATGCTGTCCAGCGCCTCGCCGTAGATGTCCAGTTGGAGCTGCGTCGCGGCGCCGTTGCCGATCCGTACCGGCGCGGAGCCCGCATAGCCCTCCCAGTGGTCGAGGATCTGCTCGTCCAGGTCGGCCGAGCCGTCGACCTTGTACATGATGTTGAGCGGGCCCGTGGTCCCACCGCTGCCGGCCCGCTCCTTGACCCGGTTGCTCAGCCAGACGATGAACGCCCGGGCCTCCTCCGTGAAGCCCAGTCCCAGCAGGGCGTACACGGAGAAGGAGGCGTCACGGATCCAGGTGAAGCGGTAGTCCCAGTTGCGTTCGCCGCCCAGTTGCTCCGGGAGGGCCGCCGTCGGGGCGGCCACCACGGCACCGCTGGGTGCGAAGGTCATGAGCTTCAGCGTGATCGCGGAACGCTCCACCACTTCCCGCCAGCGCCCGGTGTAGCGCGACTGTCCCAGCCAGGAGCGCCAGAACGCCACGGTGTCCTCGAAGAACTGCTGGTACTCGGCGAGCCGGATCTCCCTGGGCGGCCCGTCCGCGGCCGACGCCAGCACCAGCCCGCGCTGCTGGCCCGCCCGCAGGCTCAGCGTGAAGTGCAGGTCGTTTTCCCGGTCCGGCCGGATGTCGACCAGCTGCTCGTCCTCCGGTTCGCGGATCGGGTGCACGGTGAGTTCCGTGCCGTCGTCCGCGGCGAACACCGCTCCGTGGTCCGTGATGTGCAACTGGTGGGCCGTGCGCCCGTAGTTGAAGCGCGGGGCGATCTCGACCTCGAAGGACATGCTGCCGCGCACGCAGCGGACCATGCGCACCAGTTGGTGGCGGTCCGTGACCGTCGTCCCCGTCACGGGCATGAAGTCGAGCACCTCACCGGCGCCCGCCTCGGTCATGAACCGGGTGACCAGGATCGCCGTGTCGGGAAGGTACAACTGCTTGGTCGTGTGCGTCGTGTGCAGCGGCCGGACCGTGCAGTGCCCGCCCTTGTCCTTGTCCAGCAGCGCCCCGAAGACGCTGGGCGAGTCGAACCGCGGGAGGCAGAGCCAGTCGACCGTCCCGTCCGTCGCCACCAGTGCCGCGGTCTGCAGATCGCCCAGGAGGCCGTGGTTCTCGATCAGTGGGTAGTCGTCCATCGGGGCGCCCCTTTCGGCCTGCGATCGGCCCGGATGCCGTCCCCTCGCCCAGCGTAAGGCGGGGCCCCGGCCGAGGCGCGCCGAGCCCGGCCCGCCCGCGGAACGCCGGCCGCGGAGCCACGGGCCCTACGGCCCGGGTTTCGCCGTCGCGCGCCGGGCCGCGCGGCGCCACAGACGTCGCTGCATGCGGAGGGTGAGGACGCCGACCACGACGAGCACGACGACGTTCAGCAGGAGCTGGAGCAGCGAGCCCCAGGCCTCGTGCCAGTCGGCGAAGGCCAGCGAGACGGCGACGTCCGAGGCGGCGGGGATCGTGGTCACGGAGATGAAGACGCCGAGCAGGGCACTGCCGCGCGCCTCGGTGAGCGAGACGATGCCGACCACGCCGGCGAGGAAGGCGACGACGACCGAGAAGAAGTCCGGTGTGTCGATGAGGTGGGAGACCGGCCGCAGGCCCAGGTCGAAGGCCTCGGACTGCAGGTGTGCGCCCCGCGCCAGCGCGGCGAAACCCAGCGTGACCACGATGGCCAGCAGGAAGCCGACGGTCAGCGCGCGGACCCCGTCCCGGACCCGGCGCCGGTTACCCCGGTCGAGGCCGAGGGCGATGCTGGTGATCGCGTTGTACTCGGGGCCGACGACCATGGCCGCCACGATGAGGATCTGCGAGTTCGTCATGATGCCGACCGCGCTGATCAGGCCGGCGATCACCAGGAACAGGTAGAACGACGGCAGGTAGGTGCCCTCCGACCGGATGTGCGCCTCGACCGTGGCCCACAGCGGTGCGTGGACCAGCACGCTCGGCTGGTCGGCCTCGACCTGCTCGGCGCGGTGCGAGAACATCATCTCGACGCCGTCGACGGCGATCGAGCCCGTGCGGTCGACGCCCAGCCGGCGCAGGTCGCCCAGCACGCCGTTCGCGGCGCCCTTCATCACGTCGCATTCGAGCGCGTCGCCCTCCGGCACGTGCGCCGACCTCACGACCATGAGGTTGAGGACGCGGTCGTCCGAGCTGAGCAGGTCGACGGCCGACTGGGTGAGTGCGGGCGGCATGACCATGCGCAAGTGGATCAAGTCCATCCGGACCTCCGGCGGCAGTCGGGCACCGGCACACGTCCACTATCGCCCGCCGGTCCGTCAGGCGCCGCGCGGGCGCTCGCCACCGCGCGGGCCGGGAGGCCCGGGGCCGTCCGCTAGGCGCAGTCCGCGTCGAGCCGGTCGCCGTCGAAGTGCCGTACGAGCGCGGCGCGGTGCAGATCGGCGACCGGGGCGAGCAGGTCGGGGTGGCGCAGCAGGGCCGCGGCCCGCCGGTCGCGTTCGTCGGGGTGGGTCAGCCGGCGGAAGTCGGGGGACACCTCCGTGACGTGCTCACCGTCCGCGAGGGCGGCCACCGCGTCCTCGGCGAGCCCGGGGGCGGTGAGCAGGCAGGCCGCCCAGCTGGCCACGACCTCGTCGACCCAGCTCCGCCAGGCCTCCTCGGGAGCGTCCGGACCGGACGCGTCGGCACCGGTGAGCCAGTCCAGCCGGGCCGCGCCGCCGGGGCCGACCAGCGCGACCAGTGCGGCGTCCGCCGCCGTGGGGTAGCGCAGCCAGGCGGCGACCGTGACGGCCTGCCGCGCCTGGGCCTGCGCGAGGGCCGTGTCGAAGGCGCCGCCGGTGACGGGGTAGGAGCGCAGCAGCCACTGCGCGGTGGCGGCTATGACCGGCGAGATATCGGCGGACAACGGCACGAGGTCCCTTCTCTGGCGACGGCGGCAGCGCCGGCGTCTCGGGCGGCTGTGGCGTCCCCGGCGCGGAACGGGGCGGGGACGCGGCCCGCGGAACAGGGCCTCCGGAAGCCTAGGGGCCCGGCCAATCGGGCGAAATGACGCAGCTCACGCGAAAGCCTCGAAGTTCCGCCCCTCGCCATGACGGCACCCCGCCGCCCTCGCCGTCGGCGTCCCCACCGCTCCGGGCCGGCCGCCTCCCCGCCGCTCCGGGCCGGCCGCCTCCCTGTCCCCGCCTCCGGGTGACAACGCGGCGCCAACCAGGGGCAAGGCGCCCGTCCGATCGTTACGGAGCGAGACGCCCGGGAACCCGTGGTGAGGCCCGCCGCACGGTGCGCGGGCGGCACGGCCCACCGTTTCAGGAGGCACTCATGGGACACGGCGGCAACATCATCGACGAACTGACCACCGACCACCGCGAGGTCGAGGACCTCTTCCGGCGGATCGAGGCCGTGCCCAGCGGCCACAAGGACCGCAAGAACCTCCTCGACCAGGTCACCATCGAGCTCGTACGGCACTCCGTCGCCGAGGAGCAGTACCTGTATCCGGCGGTCCGCGAGCACGTGGCCGACGGCGGCGCGCTGGCCGACAAGGAGATCAAGGACCACGCCGAGGTCGAGAAGATCCTCAAGAAGCTCGAAGGCTGCTCCGCCGACGATCCGCAGCTGGACCAGCTCTTCATGACCCTGAAGGACGCGGTCACCCGCCACGTCCAGGACGAGGAGGCCACCCTCTTCCCCCGGCTGCGCGCGGCCTGCTCCGCCGACGCCCTGGACACCCTCGGCGACCGGATCCGCACCGCGAAGAAGCTGGCCCCCACCCGCCCACACCCCTCCGCGCCCACCACCCCGCCGGCGAACAAGCTGCTCGCGCCGGGGCTCGGGCTGGTGGACCGGGCCAGGGACTTCATCACCAGCCGTGGGAAGAGCCTGTAGCGGCGCCGTGGAACGGCGCCGGCAGCACGCCCGGCCGGACGCAGACGCACGACCGATCACGGGCGTATCGTCCCGATATGGTCCATGCGCGGGGCGCAGCGGCGGCAACCGGCCGGGGAGGCTGACGCGGTGACGGAGGTCTTCGGGTCCGCTGCCGCCGGGGGCTCCGACATGTTGCTGGACGCCCCCCTGATCCAGGCCGTCCAGGAATCGGGGGCCTCCGCCGGAATGGTGTTCCTGCTGCCCCCGGGCGACAGCCGGCTGCACCTGACCGTCATGACGGGCATCTCCCAGCGGATCGTCGCCCCCTGGGAACGGATGCGGCTGGCCGGGTCGGTCCCGGTGTCGGACGCGGTCCGTGAGCGGCGCCTGGTGTGGGTCGCCGGACACGAGGAGATGGCCCGCCGCTACCCCCGGGCCGCCCTCGCCCTGCCGTACGCCTTCGCGGTGGCCACCGCGCCGATCACCGCCGACGGGACCGAATGGGGCGGCCTGGCGCTGCTCTGGCCCGGCTCGCACCCGCCGGAACTCTCCCCGCGCGAGCACGACAGCCTGCGCGCCTGCTGCCACCACCTGGGACTGCTGCTGCAGCACGCCGCCGACACCGGCCACCCGGTCCTCCCGGGGCCCGAGCCGCGGATCATCCCGGCACTGCGGACCCGCGCGCCCGGTACGGCCGAGGCGCTGGCCGCCTTCGACTTCGCCGAGCGGCTTCCCCAGGGCTGCTGCGCGCTGGACCTCGACGGCCGGATCACCTTCCTCACCGCCACCGCCGCGGAGCTCGTCGGCGCCACCGTCGGCGAGCTGCGCGGCGCGCTGCCGTGGGAGGCGCTGCCCTGGCTGCGCGACCCGGTCTTCGAGGACCACTACCGGGCCGCGGTCATCAGCCGGCAACCGGTGTCCTTCACCGCGCTGCGCCCGCCGGACCGGTGGCTGTCCTTCCACCTGCACCCGGACGACGGCGGCATCAGCGTCCTGATCACCCCGGCACCCACGGACCAGCCGGCGGACCTGCCGACGGACGGGCCCGCGGACCGGCCCACCGACGCGGACCGCCCCGCGGACGGCCCCGGGCAGAACCGGCCCGCCGGGCCCGCCGCACCGAGCCGGACGGACGTGCTCTACCACCTGCTGCACCTGGCCGCCGCGCTGACCGAAGCGGTCGGCGTGCAGGACGTGACCGAACGGGTCGCCAACCAGATCATGCCCGCCTTCGGCATCCAGGCCCTCGCCCTGACGACCGCCGCGGAGGGCCGGCTGCGCATCGTCGGCCACCGCGGCTTCACCACCGGCGTCCTGGACCACTTCGAGGGCCTGACGCTGACCGCCGACACCCCGGTCGTCCGCGTCCTGAGCAGCGGCGTCCCCAGCTTCTTCGACACGTTCGAGGACCTCAGACGGGCCTACCCCGACGCCGTCCTGCACGACGACATGGCCGCCTGGGCCTTCCTGCCGCTGATCGCCTCCGGCGCCCCCGTCGGCTCCCTGGTCCTCGCCTACGACCGGCCCTTCCCCTGGTCCCCGCAGGAGCGCGCCATGCTGACCTCCCTCGCCGGGCTGGTCGCCCAGGCCCTGGACCGCGCCCTGCTCTACGACACCAAACACCGGCTCGCCCGCAGCCTGCAGGCCGGTCTGCTGCCCACCGCCCTGCCCCGGATCCCCGGCCTGGACGTCGCCGCCCGTTACCTCCCGGCCGGCCGCGTCACCGACATCGGCGGCGACTTCTACGACCTCATCCGCCTCGGGGACCGCACCGCCGCCGCGGCCATCGGCGACGTCCAGGGCCACAACGTCAACGCCGCCGCCCTCATGGGCCAGGTCCGCACCGCCGTCCACGCCACCGCCGGCGCGTCCCCGGGCGAGGTCCTCGCCCGCACCAACCGCCTGCTCACCGACCTGGACGCCGGGCTGCTGACCAGCTGCCTCTACGTCCACCTCGACCTCGCCGAGCACCGCGCCCGGATGGCCAGCGCCGGCCATCCGCCCCCGCTGCTGCGCCACCCGGACGGGTACACCGAGATCCTCACCCTGCCGCCCGGTCTGCTGCTCGGCATCGACCCCGACACCGACTACCCGATGACCGAGATCACCCTCCGGCCCGGCAGTGTGCTCGCCCTGTACACGGACGGACTCGTCGAAACGCCCGGCGGCGACATCGAGGAGGAGATCGCCGTCCTCGCCGGCCACCTCGCACGCTCCGGGCCCCCGCCCATGGAGACCCTCGCCGACGACCTCCTCCGCCGCACCGGCCTCCCCTCCCCGCTCCACGACGACGTCGCGCTCCTCCTCATCGGCGCACAGGCGGACGACGACGGCGGCAACGACTGAGCGAGGCGGCCCGGCGGCCGGCTGCCCGTTACGCGGCCCGGCCGGCCAGGAACAGCGCCAACGGCCCCGCGGGCAGCAGGAATCGGCCCGCCGCCGCCTCGATCGCCGCGTCCATGAACCACCACGACAGCTTGCGGTCCGCTGCCGCGCCCCCGTCGGGCTCCCGCGCCCCGGAACTCAGGTCGCCCGCCTCGAAGAGATGCACCCGGGCCGCCGCGGCGGACGTCAACCTGTCCGCCCGGCGTTCCTCCGGTCGGTGGGCGCGACTCACGCGCCGCCGGCGGGGCGGGTGTCGGCATGGTCCGGGAAGAGGGTGCGGGCCACATGGTGGGTGTCGGCGTACTCGATGACCGAGGTGATCCGGCCGTCGCGGACGGTGAAGATGCCGAGGCAGCGGTTGTCGTACCGGTCGCCGTGCGCGGTCGTGGCCTTCGACGTCCATTCGGCGACCACGCGGTCGCCCTCGGCCACGGTGCCGACCAGCGCTATCTCCAGGGTGCCGGGGACGAAGGCGGGCCCCATGCCGCCGAGGAACTCATTGATGATCGCGTCGCGGCCCTGCCAGACCTTGGAGACCGGCAGGCTGCCCGGGTAGTGCCAGGTGGCGTCCTCGGCGAAGCTGTCGTGGATGACGTCCGCGTCGCCGTCGCGCACCGCCTCGACGTAGCGGATGACGACGGACCGGGGGTCGGAGAGGGTGCTCATGGTGGTGCTCCTTCGTTCGTGTGCGTGCGTCGGCCGGGGATTTCCGGCCGGCGGAGAGGGATTTCAGGGGGAGAGGGGTTCAGGACAGCGTGAGGACGGCCTTGCCGCGGATGCGGCGCTCGCGCAGATCGGTCAGGGTGGCCGCGGTGTCGGCCCAGTCCGTGACGCGGCCGATCTCCGGGTGCAGCCGGCCCTCGTCGGTCAGCCGGACCAGCGCCGCCAGGTCGTCGTCGAGGCGGGTGTCCGCGTCGAGGTAGTGGAAGTGCCGGAGCACGGCCGATTCGGGGCCGCGGAAGAAGTCGAAGAAGTCGAGCGTGGCGGGGGTGCGGCTGGCCTGGCCGAACCAGATGAGCGTGCCGCGCCGGGCGAGCCGCGCCAGGGCGAGCGGCAGGTTCCGGCCGCCGGTCGACTCCAGCACGAGGTCGTACGGACCGTTCGCGTCGGCGACGTCGTGGACGATCTCGGCGGCGCCGAGTCCGGCCAGCCGGGCGCCGCGTTCGGTGTCCCGCGTCACGGCGGTGACCTGCGCCCCCGCCGCGGCCGCGAGCTCGGTCACGTAGTGGCCCACGCCGCCGGACGCACCGGTCAGCAGGACCCGCCGGCCCACCACGGGCCCGGCGGCGCGCAGCAGCCGCAGCGCGGTGAGCCCGGCCAGCGGCAGCGCCGCGCCCTGGAGCACCGGGACCCCGTCCGGCAGCACGGCGAGCGCGTCGGTCGGCACCGCCACGTACTCCGCCCAGCCGCCCGCCATGGGATGGCCGACGACCCGGGTGATCCCGGACGGTCCGCTTCCGTCGGCGGCCGGCTGCACCACCAGCCCCGCGACGTCCTTCCCGGGGCGCTCGCCGGGTACCGGCCGCTCCAGCTTGAACGTCTCGCCCCGGTTGACCGAGAACGCCTCGACCTTGACCAGCGCCTCATGGGGACGCGGGCTCGGCTCGGGGACGTCGGCGAGCGCGACGGGCTCGGCGGGATCCCCGGTCGGTATCAGGGCTTTCATCGTGGTCGCTCCTCCTCGGTGGCCTCCGGGACCCGTCCCCGGTGCGGCGCCTGGTGCGGCGTCGGGAACCATCTGACCGGGCGGTGCGGCGGCCCGGCCAACAACCGGACCGCCCGGCCGACAACGCGCGGTTGTCGCATAAGGTCAGCGGCATGGATCTCGACCTCGCCCTGGTCCGCGCGTTCACCACGACCGCCGGGACGCTGCACTTCGGGCGGGCCGCCGAGGAGCTGAAAACCAGTCAGCAGGCGCTGTCCAAACGCATCGCACGGCTGGAGGAACTGCTGGCCGTGCGGCTCTTCGTGCGCGAAGGGGGCGTCCGGCTGACCGAGGCGGGCGAGCGGTTCCTGCCGGCCGCGCACGAGGCGCTGGCGGCGGGCGGGCGCGCCGTCGCGGCGGTGAGCGGGGCCGGCCCGGCCGTACGGATCGACACCTGGGGCCACCTCTACGCGCCGATGCGCACCGTCGCCCAGGCCGCGCAGGCGCTCGGGCCGGTGCGGCTGGAGCCCGGCCCGGGACGCGACTGGCCCTCGGTCGCGCAGGCCCTGCTGCACGGCGGGACCGACCTGGGCTTCGGTCGGGTGCACCCGCTGCCCGGCGGCCGGGACGCGGGGCTCACCCAGCGGCTGGTGCGGCTGGAACCCGTCGACGCGGTGGTCGGCCCCGACCATCCGCTGGCCGGCGCGGACGCGCTGCGCCCGGCCGACCTGCGCGAATACACCCTGTGGTGCCCGGCCGAACTCACCCGGCTGGACTTCCTCCGCCGCTTCGCCGACGCCTTCGGCATCGCCCGGCGGCAGGACGGCCCCAACCTCGGCCTGGACCACCTCGTCCAGCACCTCCGCGGCGACGCCGGGTGCTTCACCCTCTTCCCCGCCGACGCCCCGCTCCCGGACCACGCGGGCCTGCGCGCCGTCCCGCTCGTCGAGCCGGTCCCGCTGTACGCCTGGTCGCTGGCCTGGCGCGAGTCCGCCCGCCACCCGCTGCTCGACACCCTGCTCCGCGGCTTCACCGAAACCGGCCGCGCCCACCGCTGGCTGGACTACGCCCCCCGGCGCGACTGGCTGCCCGACACCGACCACGCGAAGCTCGCCGAGCGCTAGACGAGTAGTTCCGAATGCGGGGTTCTCAGGCGGAGGGGAGGGTGTCCAACATCGGGTTGTGACGACCGAGTTAGACACCCTCTTGACCGCACTGTACGTCCACATCGACGACCGCTTGAAGACCTCGCGGTGGCGTGGCCGGCCGCCCCGGCTGACCGACGCGGAACTGGTAACCCTGGCCGTGGCCCAGGCCATGCTGGGCTTCCACTGCGAGGCCCGCTGGCTGCGCTTCGCCCACGCCCACCTGCACGGAGTGTTCCCCTACCTGCCCCAGCGGCCCGCCTACAACAAGCGTCTGCGAGCCGCGCTGGGCTTGGTCAAGCAGGCCATCCGGTCCTTGGCCGCGGACACCGACCTGTGGCTGGACCCGCTGTGGATCGTGGACTCCACGCCGGTCGAATGCGCCCGATCGCGTGAGACCGTCAAACGCTCCGACCTGGCCGGCTGGGCGAACTACGGCTACTGCCGCTCCCACTCGCGTTTCTACTGGGGGCTGAAGCTGCACCTGGTGTGCACCCCGGCCGGTCTGCCGGTCACCTGGGCCCTGGCCGACCCCAAAATCGACGAACGGCACGTGCTGGCTGCCCTGATCGACAATGAACCGCACCTGGGATCCGACCGGCCCGGCCTGCTCATCCTGGCTGACAAGGGTTACATCGCCACCGAACTCGACCGCTTCCTGGCCGCCCACAGCATCGCCCTGCTGCGACCCTCCTACCGCAACCGCGGCACCCCGCACCCCGCCGAGCCCCTGCTCAAGACAGTGCGGCAGCTGATCGAGTCAGTCAACGACACCCTCAAGGGCCAGCTCGATCTCGAACAACACGGCGGCCGCACCATCGAGGGTGTCGGCGTCCGAGTGGCTCAGCGGATCTTGGCGATGACCTGCGCGATCTGGCACAACCGCAATACCGGCGCACCCATCACCAGGTCACTCATCGCTTACGACCACTGAGCCACATCGGAACTACTCGTCTAGGCATACCTAGCCGGCGCCCGGGCCCTCGCGGTCGATCAGGGTCTGCACCCCGTCGAGGATGCGGTCCAGGCCGAAGGTGAGCGGGTCCTCGGCGGCCGGGCCGAATGCCCCGGCGGCGACGGCCCTGGTCAGGGCGGGGAAGCGGTCGGCGTGCCGGTCCAGGAGCTCGCCGGTGAGGCGGTTCCACTCCTGGTCCTGCTCCTCGTCGAAGTCGAGCAGCTGCTGGGCGAGGTTGCGGATCAGCCCGACGACGAGCAGGAAGACCTGGTGCCGCTGCGCCGCGGTCAGACCGGTCGGCTCCAGGGCCGCCAACGCGGCGTCCAGCCAGTCCAGTTGATGGGGTCCCATGGCCTGGCGGCGCATCGCGGTGGCCGCGAGCAGCCAGGGGTGGGCCTGGTAGACGCCCCAGGACCGGCGGGCCCACTCGGTCAGCCGCGGCCGCCAGCCGTCTCCCGCCGCAGAGAGGTCGGGCCGCTCCGCGAGCACCGCCTCGATCATCAGCTCGACCAGCTCGGCCTTGCCGGGGACGTAGCGGTACAGCGCCATCGCCGAGACGCCGAACGTGCCGGCGACCTTGTTCATGGAGACGGCTTCCAGGCCCTCGGCGTCGGCCAGCGCCACGGCGGACTCCGCTATGCGGTGGGGGGTGAGGCTGGGCTTGGGCCCCCGGGTGGGGCGGTCCTGCTCGCCCCACAGCAGCGCGAGGCTCGCGCGCACGTCCCGCGCCTCCTTGGCCTTGGTGGTCCTGGCCACGGCGGTCCTCCTTCTCCTCGCAGTCGACGGAAGCCGGTTGACGTCCGCCCCAACTGTATATACCGTAAAGCTCACTGCTGATGGCATAAACAGTTTAGGGGGATCACTCACCATGCTTGGAACCGTTCTCGGGGTTTCCGCTGCCGCTGCTGTCGCCGGGCCCGCTGCGGGGCTGCTGGGGTACCGCCAGGTCAAGCGCGCCTCCCTGGCGCGGCGGCTGCACATCACCGCGCCCGAGGGGATCGACGAGGCCGGCTTCGTCCGCATCGGGGGCCTCGACCAGTACGTCTCCGTCCGCGGCGAGGACCGCCGCAACCCGGTCGTCCTGGAGCTGCACGGCGGCCCCGGCGCCTCCAACCTGATCTACGCCCCGCGCACCCGCGCATGGGAGAAGCACTTCACGATCGTGCGGTGGGACATGCGCGGCGCCGCCAAGACCTTCGGCCGCGGCGGCCCGGCCGGGCAGGGCGAGATGAGCCTGCAGCGGCTGCAGAGCGACGCCCTGGAGCTGACCGAGCACCTCCGCGCCCGGCTCGGCGTCGGCAAGGTCCTGCTGGTCGCCAACTCCTTCGGCACGTTCGTCGGGCTCCGCCTGGCCCGCAGCAATCCGGAGCTGTTCTCCGGCTATGTCGGCACCGATCAGAACATCGTCGCCGGCGGCCGCGACCTGCCCGCCCACCGCGCCCTGTGCGAGCGGCTCAGGGAATCCGGCAAGCGCAAGGAGCTGGCCGCCGTCACCGCCATGGGGTCCGACGCCACCGCCTGGAGCGCCGAACAGTGGTCGCAGTACGCCAAGTTGGTCGTCACGTCCGACCCGCTCACCTACGACACCATGAAGACCGTGGTGGTCCGCTCGCTCTGGTTCTCCCCGCTGCACACCCTCCGCGAGCTGCGCACGTACTTCGCGGGCATGACCTTCTCCGAGCAGCTCGGGCCCGAGGCCATGGGCATCGACGAATGGGCCGAGGGGACCGCGTTCCAGATCCCGTTCTTCCTCTTCCAGGGGGACCGCGATGTGCTCACCCCGCCCGAGCCCGCCCGGCGGTTCTTCGACGACGTCACCGCGCCGGTCAAGGACTTCGCGCTCATACGCGACGCCAGCCACTTCGCGTCGTTCCGCCACCCGGACCAGTTCCTGGACCTGATGCTCACCAAGGTGCGGCCCCAGGTCACCGGCCAGTTGATCGGCTGCTGAGCGCGGGTGTGCGGGCGGGCCCCGGTGAGGCCCGCCCGCACGGATCCGGCCGCAGGGCTCAGACCGCCGGGGTCGCCGCCCAGCTGGCCAGCAGCCGCAGGCGTTCCTCGGTCTGCGAACCGGGCTCCGGCGTGTAGACCACCAGCATCTGGTCCGGCTCCCCGGACACGGTCAAGGTCTCGTACGGCATGGTGAGTTCACCCACCACGGGATGCCGCATGCGCTTGGCCCCGGCGGTCTTCTCCTTGACCAGGTGGTCCGCCCACAGCCGGCGGAAGTCCTCGCTGCCCAGCGACAACTCACCCACCAGGGTGGCCAGTTGCCGGTCGTGCGGATGGCTGCCGGCATCCAGGCGCAGATAGGCCACGGTCTCCGCGGCCACCGCGGGCCAGTCCGGGTACACCTCGCGCGCCTGCGGGTTGAGGAACACCTGGCGCGGCATGTTGCGCTCCCCGGGCGGCATCTGCGAGAAGCCGACGACGGCATCGCCCAGCGCGTTCCAGGCGAGCACGTCCATGCGCCGGCCGAGGATGAAGGCGGGGACCTTGTCGATGCTGTCCAGGAGGAGGCGCAGACCCGGGCGGACCTTCTGGGGCGCGGAGACGGCGGCGGCCTTGCGGCGGGCGGCGGGCCTGGCCACCGTGCGCAGGTACTCCTGCTCGGTGTCGTCCAGGCGCAGCACGCGCCCGATGGCGTCGAGCACGGCATCCGAGACGGAGAGGCCCCGGCCCTGTTCGAGGCGGATGTAGTAGTCGACGCTGACGCCCGCGAGCTGGGCGACCTCCTCACGCCGCAGGCCCGGCACCCGCCGCCTGCCGTGACCGGGCAGTCCGACTTCCTCGGGCTGGATACGGGCGCGCCGCGAGCGCAGGAAGTCACCGAGTTCCCGGTCCGGGGATATGTCCATGACGCGATCCTAGGCGCCGGACCTGATCCGTTCCTGGTACTGCCAGACCCAGGAAAACGGCAACCCTGGGTAAGGGCGGCGGACCGCAGCAAGGTGGGGTCATCGCCGGGAGACGCCCGGCGGCGACCACCGCTCACCAGGAGTCCCCATGTCGTACGACACCCTCACCGGCCGTACCGCCGTCGTCACCGGAGCCGCCAGCGGGATGGGCGAGGCCACCGCCCGGCTGCTCGCCTCGCACGGCGTACGGGTGGCACTGCTCGCCCGCCGGGCCGAGCGGCTGACGGAACTGGCCGCGGAGATCGAGGCGGCGGGCGGGCAGGCCCTCGCGGTCGCCACCGACGTCACCGACCCGGCGTCCGTGGAGGCGGCGAGGGAGCGGGTGCACGCCGCGTACGGCCAGGTCGACCTGGTCGTCAACGCGGCCGGCGTGATGCTGCCGAACCCGATCACCGAGGGCCGCGCCGACGAATGGCAGCGCATGCTCGACACCAACGTGACCGGCGCGCTCCGCGTCATCGGCGCCTTCACCCCCGACCTGATCGCGGTGGCGGAGTCCGGCCGGACCGCGGACCTGGTCAATATCTCCTCGATAGGCGCGCACGTCCCCTTCCCGAATTACGCGGTGTACGGCGCGACGAAGGCCGCGCTGACGTACCTCTCGCAGTCCCTGCGCACGGAGCTGGGCCCGCGCGACGTCCGCGTCACCAACATCGAGCCGGGCCTCACGGACACCGAGCTGGGCGGCCACATCGACAACGCGGAGCTGTCCGGCCAGCTGGACGGGATGTTCGACGCCCTGATCGGCCTGTCCGCGGACGACATCGCGGACCTGATCGCCTACACGACCAGCCGCGCCCGCCACGTCAACCTGCGCCAGGCCATCGTGCTGCCCACGCGCCAGGCGTGAGCCGGGAAGGCGGGAGAGGCCCGATGTGAGACCCCGCACATCGGGCCGGTGATTCTGGCCGGTACGCGCTCTTTCCGTGTATGCCTGGTATTCGCTCTCGCCCGGTTTCGGGGTGGAGTGATCGGGATTACCCCGTGGTGCGTCGATAGCACAGCGCAATCATCGAGATCCCGTATCCGCATTTCTTTGTCGAAATTCCGTATTCATTGGGGGATTTTCCGAGAGGGGCAGCAGAATCGTGCATCGTCTGAAGGTGGCCGCGACCGTACTTGGCATCGGGGCACTCGTCTCCGTCCCGGCGATCGCCGAGGGCGCCGCGAAGTCCTCGTCCCAGCCGTCCATCACCACCCGCCCCTTGGCCGCCACCGCGCCCCGTCCCGCATCGGCCGGGCCGGCCGGAATTCCCGGCAGCTGGACGACGAAATTCGCCGATGAATTCAACGGGACGACGCTGTCCCGCACCTGGACGCCCGGCTGGTTCGGCACCGGGGTCACCAAGCCGGTCAACAGCAAGGAACAGGCCTGCTACGACTCCCGCAATGCCACGCTGCCCGGCGACGGCGCCCTGCATCTGAAGGTCAAGGCGGGCCGTTCGACCTGCGGCGGGCAGACCAAGCCGAACACCGGGGCGCTGGTCAGCAGCAACGGCCGGTTCTCCTACACCTATGGGGCCGTGGAGTGGCGTGCATACCTCCCCTCCGGCGGGACGCAGCTGGCCAACTGGCCCGCCCTGTGGTCCAACGGCCAGAACTGGCCGACGGACGGCGAGAACGACACGATGGAGGGGCTCGGCGGAAAGGCCTGCTTCCACTTCCATTCGCCCTCGGGTGGCCCCGGCGCTTGCGTCCCCGGCAACCTGAGCGGGTGGCACACCTTCGGCGCCGACTGGGAGCCGGGCAGCGTCACCTACTACTACGACGGCGTGAAGGTCGGCCGGATCGCGACGGGCATCACCACGTCCCCGCAGTACCTCATCATGGACCACACCGTGTCGTCGTCGATCGGCGGACCGACCGTCCTGCCGGCGGACATGAAGGTCGACTACGTCAGGGTCTGGCAGCACTGAGCCCCGCCGGGCGGGGCGACCTGACCAACCGCCATACTGCGTGCGATCTTTCTCCCCGCCCGAAGGGAATCGCACGACGTGAACCCGCCTGCCTCCGCCTCCTTCACCCGCACCTCGGTCGCCGTCGTCGGCGCCGGGCCCGCCGGGCTCACCGTCGCGAATCTGCTCCGCGCGGCCGGCATCGACTGCGTGGTACTGGAGGCGGAGAGCAGGGAGTTCATCGAACAACGGCCGCGCGCCGGCTTCATCGAGGAGTGGGCGGTACGCGCCCTGGCCCGGCACGGCCTGGCCGGCCGGCTGCTCGAAACGGCCGAGACCCAGGCGCAGTTCGAGTTCCGCTTCGACGGGCGGCGGCACACCTTCCGGACGGCCGAACTGTCCGGCCGCCGGCACTTCGTCTACCCCCAGCCGTTGTTGGTCACCGACCTGGTCGCGGCATACGTCGACGAGGCGGGCGGTGACGCCCGCTTCGGCGTGCGCGACGTCCGGCTGCACGACATCGACGGCGACCGGCCCGCCGTGTCGTACACCGATCCGCTGACCGGCGCGCGGCACCACATCGCCTGCGACGTCATCGCCGGCTGCGACGGCGCGCGCGGCGTGACGCGGGCAGCGATACCCGCCGGACGGACCGTCCTGACCCGCTACGACCACGGCGTCGCCTGGCTCGCCCTGCTCGCCGAGGCCCCGCCGTCCGCCGAGGGCGTGGTCTTCGGCATCCACGAGCGCGGGTTCGGCGCGCACATGGCCCGCAGTCCCGAGGTCACCCGCTACTACCTCCAGGTCCCTCCCGGTGAGGACGCCGACGACTGGCCGCACGCCCGGGTCTGGGAGGAACTGCAGACCCGGCTCGCCGCTGCCGGGGCCCCGCCCCTGACCGAAGGGCCCCTGCGGGAGAAGGTCGTCCTGGACATGCACAACTACGTCGTGGAACCCATGGCGTACGGCCGGCTCTACCTGGCGGGCGACGCCGCGCACCTCGTCGCGCCGATCGCCGCCAAGGGCATGAACCTCGCGATCAACGACGCCCTGCTGCTCGCCGAGGCGCTGATCGCGCACCACCACGGCGACGACTCCGGCCTGGCCGGTTACTCGGACGCCTGCCTGCGGCGGGTCTGGCAGTACCTGGAGTTCTCGCAGTGGCTCTCCGAGGTGCTGCACGGCGCCTCGTCCGGCGACCGGTTCCGGGCCGGCACGGCCGCCGCCCGGCTGCGGCGGCTGCTGGGTTCCCGTGCGGCGGCCGAGGCGTTCGCCGGTCTGTACCTCGGTGAGGAGGCCGATCTGTGAGGCGCCGTCCGACGGACCGGGCGGGACGGCTCCCGGTGGTATGACTCACAGGGAGCCGGAGGGTGATGCCCCGGAACGCTGGGTACGGGCCTCATGATCGCCGGGCGGGATACCGCGCCGAAGTGGTAGAAATTCGGCGAAACCATCGATGAGCCGCCAGGGAGAAGGGAGACGCCATGTCCTCGAAGCGCCGTCGCAAGAAGAAGGCACGCCGCAAGAGCGGAGCCAACCACGGCAAGCGGCCGCAGTGCTGAACTGAGGGCACGACCGCCCTCGTCCGTAGCCGGCACCCCTGGGGACGACCCCGTCAACCCCGCGGGGCGCCGGCTACGCCTTCGTGGGGCGGGTCATGGCGGATCATGGCGCGTCAGTCATGACCCTCGCGGCTTCGCCGGCCCGCGTCAGCGCCCGGTCAGGGCTTCGTCAGGGCGTTGGCTATCCGGAGGGTGGCCTGGACCTGGGTGGCGTCGCGCCGGACCGGGTTGAACGACAGGACCGCGCGCCGCTGTTGGTCCCGCGTGGCGACCATCGCCGAGGCGTAGCCGAAGCGTTCGCCGGTCTTCCCCCAGAAGGTGATCCCGTTCACCGTGACCGTCTGCAGCCCCGCGGCGTAGCGCGCAGGGGTGCCGTCCAGCATCCGCACCTCCTCCGGCGGCAGCGTGAACATCCGGTCCAGCTCCCGGGACGGCAGCAGCTCACCGGAGAACAGGGTGGTGAGGAAACGGTCCAGATCGCCCGTCGTGGAGATCATCTCGCCCTCGCCCCAGGCGGCCGACTGGTCGAAATCGGTGATGTCCAGCAGGGTGCCGTCCGTCATCTTCAGATAGCCGTGCACATGCGGGCCGTGGATCCGCGGGTCGTTGCCCGGCACGCAGGTGTGGCGCAGGCCGAGCGGGCGCAGTATGCGGTCGGCGACGACCTCTCCGTAGGGCCGTCCGGTCAGCCGCTCGATGAGCAGCGCCAGCAGGACGTAGTTGATCCCGCGGTACTCCTGTTTCCTGCCGGGTGTGAACTTCATCGGGCCCTGCGGGAGGAGGGCGACGAGCTGCCGGGGTGTCCACCGGTCGTAGCGGTGCCGGGCGACGGCCTCGGGAGTGGACAGGTCCGGTGCGCCCTTCTCGTCGGGGAGTCCGCTGGTGTGGTTCAGCAGCTGCAGCACCGTGATCGGCGGGAACCCGGCGGGCAGCAGCCCGGGCAGCCGGCGCTGGATCGGCGACTCCACCGCGACCCGGCCCTCGGCCGCCAGCTGGAGCACCACCGTGGCGACGAAGACCTTGGTGATGCTTCCGATGCGGAAGGTGTCGTGGGCCCGGACCGCCCGGCCGGTGTCCCGGTCGGCGACGCCCGCGGTGCCGTACCACCGGCCCGCCGAGCCGCTCACCCGCAGCTGCGCCGCGGTCAGCTGCGGATGCTCCAGATCGCCGATGGCGGCCCGCAGGGCGGGGACGTTCAGCGGCGGCACCGGGGGAGCGGGAGGGGTGGACGGAGCGGCGGGCACGGGCCGGTGCACCGGCCGCGGGGCGGGCACGCGGCCGGCGGCCCGGGCGGGGCCCGACGCCGCCAGGACCGCCGCGCCGGACAGCGCCGCACCCACAACTGCCCTGCGGGACAAGGAAGAAGAACTCATGTGACTCAGCATGAGGAAAGTCCGCCGCGATTCCGTCAGGGCTTTCCCCGACCCGTCCCTGATCTGTCCCTGATGTGTCCCTGATCCGCCCCTGAGGCAGCCTCGGCCCGGCTGTGATCACGCTCCATGGCGCCGCCCGAAAGGGCGTCACAGACCATGACACTCACGCTGAAACCCTCGGCTAACAGGAAACATCAGCATGTGATCTAGAATCGACGGATGATCTTCATTGTCGTCAAGTTCCCCGTGAAGCCCGAGTACGCCGAAGAGTGGCCGCAGCACGTCCACGCCTTCACCGGTGCCACCCGCGCCGAGCCCGGCAACCTGTGGTTCGAGTGGTCGCGCAGCCTGGAGGACCCCAACACCTATGTCCTGGTCGAGGCGTTCCAGGACGACGCCGGCGAGGCGCACGTCAACTCCGACCACTTCCGGGCCGGTCTGGAGGCCATGCGCCCGCTGCTGCGCCGTACCCCCGAGATCGTGAGCACCACCATCGAAGGCGCCCACGGCTGGAGCGCGATGGGCGAACTCACCATCGACTGACGGGACCGGCGGGACCGACGGGACCGACGACGAGCGACGAGACCGGCGGGACCGACGACGAGCGACCCCACCGGCCCCGGCCCGCTCGGCCGGCCGGGCCGTCAGCCGACCAGATGGTCGAGGAACCAGTCCCGGGCGAGTTCCGAGACCTGGTCCAGGGCGCCGTGCTCCTCGAAGAGGTGGGTGGCGCCGGGGACGACGTCGAGGCGGGTCTCGCAGCGCAGGGCGGATTCCGCCTCGCGGTTGAGGTCGAGGACCAGCGGGTCGTTGCCGCCGACGATGAGCAGGGTCGGGGCGCGGACGCCCGCCAGCAGCGGCCCGGCGAGGTCCGGGCGGCCGCCGCGGGAGACCACGGCGCCGATGTCCGCACTCGGGGAGGCGGCGGCCCGTAGCGCGGCGGCCGCCCCGGTGCTCGCGCCGAAGTAGCCGATGGGTACGGGGACGCGGCCGCGCAACCACTCGGTGGCGTCGGTCAGCCGCTCGGCCAGCGTCTCGATGGCGAAGACGTTCGCCCGGTTGGCCTCCTCCGCCGGTGTGAGCAGGTCGAAGAGCAGGGTGCCCAGGCCCGCCCGGTTGAGGGCGGTGGCGACCAGGCGGTTACGGGGACTGTGCCGACTGCTGCCCGAGCCGTGGGCGAACATCACGACCGCCTTGGCGCCCGCCGGCAAGGTCAGATCGCCGGTCAGCCGGACCCCGGCGGCGTCGATGGCCACCTCCTCCTCGACGTCCACGTCCGCCACGGGGGCCGCACCCTCCCCCGAGCCCAGATCGTCCCCCGCGCCCGGATTCCCGTCGGCGGTCGTGCCGCCACCCGTACCGGACCGGGCGGCGGCCTGCGCCAGCAGCGAGACCACTTCGTCGTCGGGGGTCTGGGAGAAGTCCTGGTACCACTCGCCCACGGCGGAGAACCCGAACGGTGTGGAGAGACAGACGAATTCATCGGCACTGCCGCGGAGCCGATCGGCCGCGTCCGGAGGTGCCACCGGCACGGCCAGCACCACCCGGGCCGCGCCCTGCGCCCGTACCACCTCGCAGGCGGCGGCCGCCGTGGAGCCGGTGGCGATGCCGTCGTCCACCAGGATCGCGGTCCGCCCCTCCAGGGACAGCCGGGGGCGTCCGGCGCGGAACTTCTCCGCCTGGCGCACCAGTTCCGCCTCCTCGGTGCGCTCGACGGACGCCAGGTCCGCCTGGCCGAGGTGGCCGCGGCGGACGATGTCGTCGCTGATCACCCGCACGCCGCCCTCACCGATGGCGCCGAATCCCAGCTCCCGCTGGTACGGAACGCCCAGTTTGCGGACCACGATCACATCGAGCGGCGCGTTCAGCGCCCGCGCCACCTGGAAGGCCACCGGAACCCCGCCCCGCGGCAGACCCAGCACCACGGGCTCTTCCCCCGCCAGCTGCTGTAGCGCTTCGGCAAGGCGCTGACCTGCGTCGACGCGGTCGGTGAACAGCACGATGCGCACCCCCTGCCCAGGGGACGGATGTCACGTCCATACCTGTCTCGGACCCCGTACACCTGTCTCCGACGTAACCGCAAGTGGGGGGCGGACGCAAGTCGGGCCGGTAGCCGTCGGCTGCGCCTCGTCGACCGTGGTTACCGTCGTGTACATGGAACACATCCGGGCGGTGCTGATCGATATCGACGGGGTGCTCACGGTGTCCTGGAAGGCACTGCCGGGCGCCGTCGAGGCCATGGAACGGCTGCGCGCCGCGGACCTTCCGCTGGCCCTGGTCACCAACACCACCTCGCGCACCCGCGCGGAGATCGCCCGGCGACTGACCGGACAGGGGTTCCCGGTCAGCGCCGACGACATCCTCACCGCGCCCGCGGTCACCGCCGCCTACCTGCGGGAACACCATCCCGACGCGCGCTGTCTGCTGATCAACAGCGGAGACGTCCGGGCGGACCTGGAAGGCATCGAGATCGTGTCGGAGCCGGACCGGCCGGAGTCGGAACGGCCGGAGGGGGACCGGCCGGCGCCGGGCTCCGGGGCGGCGCCGGATGTGGTGGTCTTCGGCGGGGCGGGCGAGGAATTCGGCTATACGGCGCTGAACGCGGCGTTCCGGCATCTGCAGTCCGGTGCCCGGCTCATCGCCATGCACCGCAATCTGTACTGGCGCACGGCACAGGGGCTGGACCTGGACACCGGCGCCTTCCTCCTGGGGCTGGAACGGGCCGCGCGGGTCGAGGCCGTGGTCACCGGAAAGCCGTCCGCGGCGTTCTTCGGCGCCGCACTGGCGCACCTGGGCACGTCCGCCTCCGACACGCTGATGGTGGGCGACGACGTCGAGTCCGACGTGCTGGCGGCCCAGCGCTGCGGGATCACCGGCGTGCTGGTCAGGACCGGCAAGTACCAGCCCGAGGCCGTCGAGGCGGCCGACGGGACGCCGGACCGGGTCATCGACGCGTTCGCCGATCTGCCGGAGCTGCTGGGCCGCTGAGGAGCGCGGCGATCTCCGTCGCCGTCCAGTGACCGCGGGCGCCCGGGCAGCCCGCCAGATAGTCGGCGGCCCGGCGTGCGCTCCACCCGTGGGAGGCGATGATCCCGGCCGCGATGTGGCGCAGATAGGCCGCGGACGGCGGGTTCAGGTCGACGGTGCCGTCGTCGCTGCGCCAGGGGGCCGTGAAGGTCAGCACCGGCAGGCCGTCCAGCCGCCCGGCGCACACCAGGGTCTCGTAGCGGCCCGGGCCGATCCGCGCCCTTCCCTCGCGCAGCACCTCGGTGAGGTCGAGCGCGCCGCCCGGTTCGCGGTACATCTCCTGGGCGGCGATGTCGGAGAACTGCTCGGCGGTCAGGAGGTGGAGCCGCGCGGGGAGTTCGGGGGTCCGGCCGTCGTCGCCGTGCGGCGGCCGCGGGGCGCGGTGGTCGGGGTCGTAGAAGGCGCGGCCGCCGGTCCACACCTGTGAGGTGGTGGCGAAGTACATCCGGCCGGGCAGCATGCCCGGCTCGGAACGGGCGGGCGGGCGCGGGTCCCGGCAGCCGGGATAGCTGCGCAGCCCGCCGGGCGGACGGCCGCCGGCCAGGTAGTACGTCAGCCGGTCGAGGTGCATGTTGGAGCCGTAGGCGGCGTACCACAGGTGACACGCGCCGTCCGGACGGGCGGTGGCGTCGTCGAGGCGTCGGGGCCTGGTCACGTCTTCACGCTACGCGCAGCAAGCGGCGTCGTGCGTGCGCCGCCCTCGTGCGTTCGCCCGGGGGCCGGAAATGGCCGGACCCGAGCGGGTCGGCGAAAGGAGTGCGGCGGCGCGGGTTTTGCGCGGAATCGGCTGGAGAAGCGCACTGGACGGACAGGGTCGCCCGAAGGACGGAGGCAGTGTGCCGGACACCGCGGCAGGAACCGGAACGGACGGGACAGCACGGCGGACAACGGACGGGGTGCCGGGGAGGGTGGCGGGTGTCGGTCGCCGGGAGATGCTCGCGGCGTCCGCGGCGGCCGGCCTCACGCTGCTCACCGGCTGCGGGGAGGCGCCGTCCCCCGGCCGCTCGGACGCCAAGCCCGCCCCCCGGCCCTCGCACACCTCGCCCACCCCCTCCAGCACACCCGGCTCATCCGGCCCGTCCGGCTCGCACGGCTCCCCCGCCCCGGCCCGGACACCCCACCGCCCGCACCGTCCCCGCCCCGAACTCCCCCGAGGCGGACGGGAGTTGTTCCCCCGATACCGGATGGTCGGCTTCTGCGGTCTGCCCGGTGCGGCGGCCCTCGGCCGGCTCGGGACCGGGGATCCTGCGGAGCGCGCCGACGAGATCGAGAAGACGGCCCGCCGGTTCGCGGCGGGGCGCGAACCGCTGCCCGTACTGGAACTGCTGGCCGTGGTCGCCAACTCCACCCCCGGCCCGGACGGCACCTACCGTTCCCGGACGCCCGCCGCGACGATCGCCCGCTTCCACCGGCTGGCGCGCCGCCGGCGGGCGATGCTGCTGCTGAACGTCCAGCCCGGGCGGGCGGCGGTGCTCGACGAGGTCAAGGCGCTGCGCGAGTGGCTGGTCCACCCGGACGTGGGGCTGGCGCTGGACCCCGAATGGGAGATGGGCCCCGGCGAGGTGCCGGGTGACTCCTTCGGCCGGACCGACGGCCATGAGCTGACCTCGGTGGCCCGCTATCTGTCGGGCCTGGTCGAGGCGCACGATCTGCCGGAGAAACCGCTGGTCTTCCATCAGGTCGCCACCTCCGTCGTACGGGAGCAGTCGGCGCTGCGGCCGCAGCCGGGGGTGGCGCTGATCAAGAGCGCCGACGGCATCGGCTCGCCGGGGCTCAAGCGCGGTACCTGGAGGCGGCTGGTGCGCGATCTGCCGGACGGGCTGCACACCGGGTTCAAGCTCTTCTACGAGGAGGACGCACAGGGCGGCGGCCGCCTGATGACGCCGAAGGAGGTGCTGGCGCTCAGGCCGCAGCCGGAGTACGTGATGTACGAGTGAGGAGGCCGTCCACGGGCCGGACGGGCACCCGGGTCCCGTCCCGGTCCGCCCGGGGCCGCCAGGCGTCCCGGGCGCGGGCGCCCGGCTCCGGGGGAGGTGCGGCGCGGAAAGTGCTTGTGCGTGCGGCCACTTCACGGCGGCCCACCTGCGCCGCGGGCCGTGCGGAGGCACCATGGCCCTATGTTGCTGGCCGCGCTCGCACAGGTGTCAGGGGAGGTGGCCGCGACCTCGGCGCGGTCGCGGAAGATCGCGCTGCTGGCCGGGCTGTTCCGGGCCGCGGCGCCGGAGGACGTCCCGGTGGTCATCCCGTATCTGGCCGGGAGGCTGCCCCAGGGGCGGATCGGGGTCGGCTGGAGCGTGCTGCGCGAGCCGGTGGCGGCGGCGGAGCGGGCCACGCTGACCGTACGGGAGGCGGACGCGGCGCTGACCGGGCTGGCCGGGGTCGCCGGGGCCGGGGCGCAGGCGGAGCGGCGCCGGCGGGTGCGGGAGCTGCTGGGCGCGGCGACCGCCGAGGAGCAGCGGTTCCTGGTCGGGCTGCTCACCGGCGAGGTGCGCCAGGGCGCGCTGGACGCCCTCGCGGTCGAGGGGCTGGCCGCGGCGACCGAGGTGCCCGCCGGTGACGTCCGCCGGGCGGTGATGCTCGCGGGCTCGCTGCAGGACGTGGCCCGGGCGCTGCTGGTGGAGGGGCCGGCGGCGCTGACCCGCTTCCGGCTGACCGTCGGCCGGCCGGTCGGGCCGATGCTGGCGCACAGCGCGAAGTCCGTGGCCGAGGCCATCGACAAACTGGGGGCCTGCGCCGTGGAGGAGAAGCTCGACGGCATCCGCGTGCAGGTGCACCGGGACGGCCCGGACGTACGGATCTACACCCGCACGCTGGACGAGGTGACCGGCCGGCTGCCCGAGGTGACCGCCGCCGCCAAGGAGCTGCCGGCGGGTCGCTTCATCCTCGACGGCGAGGTGATCGCCCTCGGCCCGGACGGCCGTCCGGTGCCGTTCCAGCAGGTCGCCGGCCGCTTCGGATCGCGGGTCGATGTCGCCGCCGCGCGGGCCGCGCTGCCGCTCTCCGCGGTCTTCTTCGACGTCCTGGCGGTGGACGGCCGGGAACTGCTGGAACTGCCGGGCGCCCGCCGGCATGCGGAGCTGGCGCGGCTGGTGCCGGAGCCGATGCGGGTGCGGCGCCGGGTGGTCGAGGACCCGGCCGACCCCGCGGCCCGCGCGGCCGCCGAGGAGTTCTGGACCCGGACGCTCGACCGCGGCCACGAGGGCGTGCTGGTCAAGGCGCTCGACGCCCCGTACAGCGCGGGCCGCCGGGGCGCCGCCTGGCTGAAGGTGAAGCCGGTGCACACCCTCGACCTGGTGGTGCTCGCCGCCGAGTGGGGGCACGGCCGGCGCACCGGGAAGCTGTCCAACCTCCACCTGGGCGCCCGCGACCCGGACGGCGGGTTCGTGATGCTCGGCAAGACCTTCAAGGGGCTCACCGACGCCGTCCTGACCTGGCAGACCGAGCGGCTGCGGGAGCTCGCGGTGTCCGACGACGGATACGTGGTGACCGTGCGGCCGGAACTCGTCGTGGAGATCGCCTACGACGGGCTGCAGACGTCCTCGCGCTACCCGGCCGGGGTGACGCTGCGGTTCGCGCGCGTGCTGCGCTACCGGGAGGACAAGACGGCCGCGGAGGCGGACACGGTGGGCACCGTCCTCGCCGCGCGTCCCGGCGGGCAGGCGTAGGCCGTGGCGGCGCGGCGCAGCGCCGGGCTGCTGCTGTACCGGGGCGGCGGGTCCGGTGTCGAGGTGCTGCTGGCGCACATGGGCGGACCGCTGTGGGCCCGGCGGGACGCGGGCGCCTGGACCGTGCCCAAGGGGGAGTACCTGCCGCCCGAGGAGCCGCGGGCCGCCGCCCGGCGGGAGTTCGAGGAGGAGCTCGGGGTGCCGCCGCCCGACGGCCCCTACGTGCCGTTGGGGGAGACGCGTCAGGCCGGCGGCAAGGTGGTGACCGTGTGGGCCGTCGAGGGCGATCTCGCCCCGGAACGGATCGTGCCCGGCACCTTCACCATGGAATGGCCGCGCGGCTCCGGCACGGTCCGCAGCTTCCCGGAGATCGACCGGGTGGCGTGGTTCTCCCCGGACGAGGCGTACGCGCGGCTGGTGACGGGCCAGCGGGTGTTCCTGGAACGCCTCGCCGACCGGCTCACGGCCGGCGACTGAATCTCCGGGCCCGCGGAGTGCGCCGCGCGCCCCGGCCGGAACCGGCCGCGGGGCCCCTGGCCGGAACCGGCCGCCGGGCCGCCGTGGACCGCGCCCCGCGCTCCCCGCCTTCACCACCTGCGCACACGGCAGGGCCCCTGTCGCCCTGGACACCCCGTGCCCGGCCCGGCAGTCTGACGGCGGGGCCCGGGGGAGGCCCGGAACGGCGGGCTCCGGCAACGGGGTCATGAGCATGCCGCGGGGGCCGCATGTTGCGCATCCACTTCGAGGACCGGGACATCGCGCGGGTGCAGATCGCCGCGGAACCCGATCCCCTCTGGGAGACGGTGCTGGCGATGCACCAGCTGGTGCCGGCCGGTCCCACCGTGCCGGTGTACGCGGCCTGGCGGGCCCGGGCCCGGCGCGAACTGGACGAACGCGGGCTGGTTCGGGCCGCCCGGCTGATCAGCGCCCTTGCCCCGGCCGGCGCCCGCTACTTCCCGGACTTCCTCACCCCCGACGCGGCGCGCGACGGGCTCGCGGCGGGCCTGGCGGCGCTCCGCGACACCCCCGCCGCGCGGCTGCTCGCGGAGGCCGACCGGGCCGCGCTGCCGGCCCGGCTGCCGCGCTGGACCGGCGCGCTGGCCGCGGGCAGCCGGCAGCCCCTGGACGAACTGGCCACCGCCCTGAAGGAGGTGCACCGTGCGGTGGTCGCGCCCGACTGGACGCAGGTGGCCGCCACGGTCGGCTGCGACCGCGGCACCCGGACCGGCGCGTTCTGCCGGGGCGGGGTGGACGGCATGCTCAACTCCTCTCGCCCGTGCGCGCGTTGGGACCCGCCGGTGCTGTCCGTGGACTATCCGTACGAGCGCGAGCTGCATCTGCGCGGCCGCGGGCTGCGGCTGATCCCGTCCCACTTCTGCTGGCGCCGGCCCATCGCGCTCGCCGACCCCGGGCTGCCGCCGGTCCTCGTCCACCCGGTGGCACACACCACCGCCTGGGCTCCGTCCGCCACCCGCAGCTGCCGCCCGGAGGCCCTGTCCGCCCTGCTCGGCCGGACCCGGGCCCGGATCCTCGCCGCCCTCGACGCGCCCGCCACCACCGGCGAACTGGCCCGCCGGCTACGGGTCTCCGCGCCGTCGGCCAGCGAGCACGTCAGCGCGCTGCGCGAGGCCAACCTGGCCCGCAGCCGGCGCGACGGCGGCTGCGTCGTCCATGCCCTCACCCCGCTCGGCACCGCGCTGCTGCACGGCGAGCTCGCGCCGGCCCGCCTGCCGGAGTGAGGGCCGGACACCTCCTACGGGCAGACCTGGATCTTGCGGCCCTGCCCGGCCCGGAACCGGCCGAGCGCCGCGGCGTAATCCCCCAGGGGGAGGCGGTCGCTGATGAAGACCTCCGGGTCGAGGACGCCCGCCGCGAAGAGTTCCGCGGCGCGTTCGTAGCTGTGCAGGACGGCCATCGAGCCGGTGATGGTGATCTCCTGGTTGTAGATCCGGTACGGCTCGATGACGGCGCGGGCGGCGTAGTCGGCCACCCCGAACTGGAGGAACGTGCCGCCCTTGCCGACCCGGCCGAGCGCGTCCTGGATGGCGCGTTCGTTGCCGGTGGCGTCGATGACCACGTCCCAGCCGCGCGGCCGGTCCAGCTCGTCGGCGGAGCCGGCGGCGTTGCTGCAGCCCAGCGTGCGGGCGGTGGCCAGCCGTTCGGGGTTGATGTCGACGACGTCCACGCCGGCCGCACCGGTCCGCTTGGCCAGCTCCAGCATCATCAGGCCCATCGTGCCCGACCCGTAGATCAGCACCTGGCTGCCCAGTTGCTGGGAGCGCAGGATGTCGTAGCCGCGGACCGCGCAGGACAGCGGCTCGATCAGGGCCGCGTCCTCGGTGCGGACGTGGTCGGGCAGCTTGACGCAGTTCGCGACCGGGGCCACCGCGAACTCGGCGGCGCCGCCGGCCGTGGTCACCCCGATCGCGGCCCAGCGCTCGCAGAGGTTGTTGCGGCCGATCCGGCAGTAGTGGCACTCGTGGCAGTACAGGGACGGGTCGACGGCCACCCGGTCGCCCTCGGCGAGCTCGGTGACCGCGCTGCCGAGGGCGACGACCGTACCGGCGAACTCGTGCCCCGGGACGACCGGCAGGGTGGGCGCGAACTCGCCCTGGAGGATGTGCAGATCGGTGCCGCACAGCCCGCAGGCGGCGACCGAGACCACGACCTCGCGGGGCCCGGGGGTGGGGTCGTCGACGGTGGTGACCTCGACCTTGCCGGGGGCGCTGATCAACGCGGCCTTCATTTCACGGTTCCCTTCACTTCACGGCTCCGAGCGACAGGCCCTGGACGAGTTTGTCCTGGGCGGCGAACCCGGCGACGAGCACCGGGAGCGAGATGACGGTGGCGGCGGCGCACACCTTGGCCAGGAACAGGCCCTGGCTGGTGACCAGTCCGGTCAGGAACACCGGCGCGGTGCCGGCGACGATCCCGGTCAGGACCCGGGCGAACAGCAGCTCGTTCCAGCTGAAGATGAACGAGATCAGCGCCGTCGCGGCGATGCCGGGCAGGGCGACCGGAGCCACGATGCGGGTCAGGGTGGTGGTCAGCCCGGCCCCGTCGATCGAGGCGGCCTCCAGCATCTCCACCGGCACCTCGGCGAGGAACGAGCGCATCATCCACACCGCGATCGGCAGGTTCATCGACGTGTAGAGGATGACCAGCAGCCAGACGCTGTCGAGCAGCCCGGTGTTCTGCGCGACGAGGTACACCGGCAGCAGCCCGGCCACCAGCGGCAGCATCTTCGTGGAGAGGAAGAAGAAGAGGACGTCGCTCCACTTCCGAACCGGCTTGATGGCCAGGGCGTACGCGGCCGGGACGGCGAGCGCGAGCACGAGCAGGGTGGAAACCACCGAGGCCGTCAGGGAGTTGATCAGCGGCGGCCAGGGGCTGACGCCGCTGTCGGCGCCGAAGAACTCCCGGTAGCCGTGCAGGCTCAGTCCCGCGCCGAGGCTCGGCGGGTTGGTCGCCGCGTCCGCCTCGCTGTGGAAGGACGTCAGCACCATCCAGGCGACGGGCAGGAAGAAGGCGATGCCGCACAGCCAGGCGGCCAGGCCCAGCAGGCTCCCGGTCCGCCGTTGGCGCCGGGTCAGGGGTGCGCGGTTCATCGGGTGACCTCCTCGCGCAGCAGGGACGAGACGGTACGCAGCGCGAAGGTCGCCACGAGCAGGGAGCACACGACCACGACGACGCCCTGCGCGGACGCCCGTCCGTAGTCGTGGGCCTGGTAGAAGGTCTGGTAGATGGTGTACGGGAGGTTGGCGGTGCCCAGCCCCCCGGACGTGATGGTGAACACCGCGTCGAAGTTCTGGACGACGTAGACGGTGCCCAGCAGCGCGGCCAGTTCGAGGTAGCGGCGCAGATGCGGCAGGGTGAGGTAGCGGAAGATGTCGAAGGCGGTGGCCCCGTCCATCCGGGCCGCCTCGACCGCGTCGGCCGCCCGGCTCTGCAGCCCGGCCAGCAGGATCAGCATCATGAACGGCGTCCACTGCCAGATCAGCGACACCTCGACCGAGGCCAGTGGCACCGCGGTCATCCAGTCCGGCTGCGGCGCGTTGTCACTGCCGAACAGCCCCCATATCCAGGTCAGCGAGCCGTTGATCAGCCCGTACGAGGCGTTGTAGAGGGCGTGCTTCCACAGCAGCGCGGAGGCCACCGGCACGACCAGGAACGGCGTGATGAGCAGCGTCCGGACGATGCCGCGGCCGCGGAAGCTGCGGTCCAGCAGCAGCGCCAGGCCCAGCCCGAGCACCAGGCTGACCAGCACCACGGTCACGGTCAGCAGCACCGTCGTGCCCACCGAGGACCGCAGTGCCGGATCGGTGAAGACCGCCCGGTAGTTGGCGAAGGCGGCGAAGCCGCGGTGGTCGGGGGCCAGCGCGTTCCAGCGGGTGAAGGAGATCACCACCGTCGCCACGAACGGGAGTTGGGTGACGACGATCAGGAAGACCAGGGCGGGGAGGAGCGGGGCGCGGCGGGCCCAGTCCTTGGCCCGCCCGGTGCGGCGGGCGCGGGCGGCCGTCGCACCGTCGGGCCGTGCTCCCGGGCTCACGGCCTCCCGGGCCGGCTCAGTGGTCTGCGTAGGCATCGGACACCTCCTGCGCCAGTCGCTGGCTCGCGGTAAGGGCCTCGGGCACGCTCTGCTTGCCGGCGATGGCCGCGCTGATCTCGTGCGAGACCTTGGTGCCGAGGTCGGAGAATTCGGGGATGCCGACGAACTGGATCCCGGGGGCGGGGCGTTGCTGGACGCCGGGGTCGCCGGGCCGGGCCGAGCCGATGGCCTGCTGCGTGGCCGCGGCGAAGGCGCCGGCGGACCGGGTGTAGTCGGGGTTGCGGTAGAGCGAGGCCCGCTTGCCGCCGGGCACCCTGGACCAGCCCAGTTCGTGGCCCACCAGGCGTTCGTACGAGGCGCTCGACGCCCAGCGGATGAACTTCCAGGCCGCGTCCTGGTGGGTGCTGGCCTTCTGCACGCCCCAGGCCCAGGTGTAGAGCCAGCCGGAGTTGCGGGTGCGTTCGACCGGGGCGGGGGCGTAGCCGATCTTGCCGGCGACCTTGGAGCCGGCGGTTTCCAGGGATCCGGCGCCGGCGGTGGCGTCGTACCACATGGCGACCTTGCCCTGCTGCATGTCGTTGAGGCACTCGGTGTAGCCGGCCTGCGGGGCGCCCGCCTCACCGTGCTTGCGGACCAGGTCGACGTAGAACCGGGTGGCCCGGGTGAATTCCGGGCTGTCGACCCGCGCCTTCCAGTCCTTGGTGAACCACGTCCCGCCGAAGGTGTTGACGACGGTGGTCAGCGGGGCGGCCAGCTGGCCCCAACCGGGCTGGCCGCGCAGGCAGATGCCCTTCATGCCCTTGCGGAAGCCGTCCAACTTGGCGGCGAGGGAGGCGACCTGGTGCCAGGTGGGGTGGGCGGGCATGGTGAGGCCGGCGGCCTTGAGGAGGTCCTTGCGGTACATCAGGAAGGACGATTCGCCGTAGAACGGTTCCGCGTAGATCTTGCCGTCGGCGGCGGTGAGGGAGCTGCGGAGCGGCGGGAGGACGTCGTTCTGGTCGAACGTCCGGTCCTTGGCGGCCCGCGTGCCGAGCTCCGCGAGCCAGCCGTTGCGGGCGTAGATCGGGGTCTCGTAGTTGCTGACGCTGGCGACGTCGTACTGGCCGGCCTGGCTGGAGAAGTCCTGGCTCATCTTGTCGCGCAGGTCGTCCTCCGGCAGCACGGTGAAGTTGACCTTGATGCCGGTCTCCTTGGTGAAGTGCTCGGCGGTGAGCTTCTGGAGATCCACCATCTGCGGGTTGTTGACCATCAGGACGTTCAGGGTGTCGCGGCCGCCGTTGCCCGCGTCACCGGCGCCGCGGTAGCAGCCGGTGGTGGACAGCGACAGGGCCAGGGCCAGGGCGGTGAGCCCCGCCGCGCGGGGGCCGCGGCGTGGCGCGGGGGATCGTGCTCGCACGGCTCATACCTCTCTTTTTCACTACATGTCGGCATATCAGGGATACGGAGTCGTGCCGTGGCACGGTGGGGGAACCGCACGAGGGCCCGCGGTGCGGTGCGGCCTCGGCGGCGGCTGGTGGTGTGGTGCGGACCGGCTCCGGCCGGGCCCTGGGTCAGACCCGGAGCACCTGCGGCCCCAGGAGGGAGTAGCGGTGGGCCTCCGGCGCGGACAGCCCGGTGTCGGTGACGATCGTGTCGAAGTCGCGGACCTCGGCGAACCGGCAGAAGCTGCTGGCGCCGAACTTGCTGTGCACCCCGACCAGCACCCGCCGCCGCGAGGAGCGGACGGCCTGCTCCTTCACCTCCGCGACCGCCGGGTCGGGGGTGGTCAGTCCGTGCTCCCGGGAGACGCCGTTCGCCCCGAGGAACGCCAGGTCGATCACGAACCCGGAGAGCATGTCGCGGGCCCAGGACCCCACCGTCGCCTGCGTGCCGGAGCGCACCCGGCCGCCGGCCAGCAGGACGGTGGCGGACTCCGCGGCGGAGACCAGGGAAGCGGTCCGCAGCGAGGCGGTGATGACGGTCAGCGGGCGGTCGGTGGGCAGCAGCATGGCGACCAGCTCCGGGGTGTAGCCCTCGTCGACGAACACCGTCTCGGCGGAGCCGACCAGTTCCGCGGCGGCCGCGGCGATCCGCCGCTTCTCGGCCACCTGCTGGGTCTCCCGCCGGGCGAGCGTGGTCTCGAAACCGGCGCTCTCGACCGGGTACGCCGCGCCGTGCGTCCGCCGGACCAGGCCGCGGCGCTCCAGCTCGCTCAGGTCGCGGCGGACGGTCTCGCGGGCCACGCCGAACTCGGACGCGGCGTCCGCGACCTCGACCCGGCCGGACTGCCGGGCCAGCGCGAGGATGCGGTGCTGGCGTTCCTCGGCCCTCATGGCTCACTCCTGCCCGGTGGTCGGCGATTTCCGGTGGCTTCCGTTCGGTCACGGGACTGCCCGTTTCCGCCCGCATCAGGTTTATAGCAACCGGGGCCGACCGAAGTGCTGCCCGTCGTGACAGAAAAACTGCCCGTTTTTGCCCGCTTCAGACCGCTCCTTTACCGGCCGGCTCCCCGGGCGGCTGCCCGTACCGCTCCCGTGGGGTGCCCGTGACCCACCGGGACCGCCCGATCCTTTCCGGCCGCCCGCAGCGGTGGTGCGGGCGGCGGCGCCGCATAGTCTGGACGGCATGAGCTCGGAGATGCGGTCGTTGGCGGTCACCTCGGTCGTGGAGGCGGAGGAGTGCGCGGTGCTGCGGGTCAGCGGGGAACTGGACCTCCGCACCGAGCAGGCGTTCCTCGCCGAGGCGCGGTCGGTGGTCTCGGCCGGGCACCGCTTCCTCGTACTGGACCTGACCGCCCTGCGCTTCTGCGACTCCCGGGGGCTCAGCTGTCTGCTGGCCCTGGAGTGGCTGTGCCGCCGCCTGGAGGGCCGGCTGCTGCTGGCGTCCCTCGGCGTACGGATGCTCCGGCTGCTGGTCGGCACCCAGTCCCTCGGCGTCTTCTCCTGCTACCCGACGGTCGGCCATGCGCTGGCCGCCGTCCCCGACGGCGCCCGCCCGGCCTGGCCGCCCGCCGTCGACGACCCGTCCGTGTGAAGCGGCGTTCACCCGGGTGACGGCCCCGGGCAGCGCATCCCCAGCCAGGCCCCGTCGAACCGGGCGAAGGTGATCTTCCGGTACGGCCCGGACTCGTAGAGCAGCCCGAACGTGCCGTCCGGCAGCCGGGCCAGCGTCGAGTACGCGGCCGGCCCCGGCACCACGGTCCGGGACACCGGCCAGCTCTCCCCGTCGTCGCACGACCCCCGCACGGTGAGGTTCTCCCGCGCCCGGGCGCTCGCCGTATTGCTGAACAGCAGCCAGTGCGCCCGCGGGCGGCCGGCCGGCGCCGCCGGGTCGTAGCGCAGGATCGAGGCGTTGTTGGCCGGATCGGGCAGCTCGTCGTCGGCCGCCGGGGCGCTGTAGGACAGCCCGCCGTCCCGTGAGTGCGCGACCAGCCGCCGGCGCGTGCTCGTGGTGCGGCTGTTGAGCAGCACCCGCCCGTCGGCCAGTTCGACGGTCTTGTTCTCGTCCATCCGCGGCCCCACCGGCGTCCCCAGGCGCCAGGTCGCCCCGTGGTCGTCGCTGTACGCGCTCGCCGCCCACATGCTGCCGTCCGCCTTGCGGAACGCGTACTGCTGCAGCAGCCGCCCGCCGGACAGCTGGCTGCCGGAGCCGGACGAGGCGAAGATGCCACGCCAGGACGGGTCCTTGAGGGCGCGGGTGAGGCGGCGGTGCCGCCAGCTGCGGCCGCCGTCGTCGGAGTAGCTGCAATCGGTGTGCAGCACGCTGGTGCTGTCGTGCGCGTTGCCGGTGCCCGCGGTGCCGAAGCCGACCCCCTTGGGCGCGTACGCGTGGAAGAGGAACACCCGCCCGGTCGTCCGGTCCACCAGCAGGCTCGGGTCCCCGGCACCCACCCCGCCGTCGTAGTCCACCGCCGCCCGCGGCGCGCTCCAGGTACGTCCCTTGTCGGAGCTGCGCCGCACCATCACGTCCACGTCGCCCGGCAGATCGGCCGCGCTGTCGTTCCGCCGGTCGTACGCCGCGATGAGCGTGCCGTCCGGCAGCGTGGCCAGCGCGGGGATGCGGTACGTGTGCGCGCCCTGCCCGGACACCGCCAGATCCGTGGTCTCGAACAGCGCCCGCCGGGCGGCACCCCGGACGGCTTCCGGGACCGGTGCGGCGGCGGGCGCCCCCGGCGCGGTCGGCAGGGCCGCGCCGACGCCCGCGGCGAGCAGCACGGCCAGGGTGCGGGAGCGGGCGGCTGCGGGCACCGGTACCTCCAGGCGGACACGACGGGGGCCGCTCCAGCGTGCGCGAGGGCGTCCCGGCGGGCGCGCTGACCGGCCCCGTCGGGGTGACCGCACCGCGTGCCAGGAGCGGACGGCCACCTTGCGCAACCCCGCCCCGCCCAGAACCCTGGGACCGGGAACCCAGCGGTTGCGGAACCCGGAACACCGCGTCCGGGCCCGCCCCATGGACGCGCGACGGCACGCCCGTCATCCTCTGCACCACCGGTGCCCGACCGGCATCGGCTCCCGCACCTCGACACGGGAAGGCGGACCGGATGGCTTCCACCGCGGCACCGGACACGGCCACAGAGCCCCTCCCCGAACGGGCCGACGTGGTGATCGTCGGCGGCGGGGTGATCGGCGCCAGCATCGCCTTCCACCTGGCCGAGGCGGGTGCCGGCCGGGTGCTCCTGCTGGAGCGCGACCGGCCCGCGTCCGGGTCCTCCGGCAAACCGATCGGCGGCGTCCGCGCCCAGTTCTCCGACCCGCTCAACATCCGGCTGGGCCTGCGCAGCCTGGCCGCCTGGCGGGACTTCGCCCGCCGGCCCGGCGCCGACATCGGCCTGACCACCGTCGGCTACCTCTTCCTCCTCGCCGACGACCGCGAACTGGCCGTCTTCACCGAGGGGGTCGAGACCCAGAACCGGCACGGCGTCCCCAGCCGCCTCCTCGACCCGCGCGCCGCCCGGGAGCTGTGCCCCTACGTCGACCCCCGCGGCATCGTCGCCGCCGCCTACTCACCCACCGACGGCCACGCCCTGCCCCGCGCCGCGGTGACCGGCTATCTGCGCGCCGCCCGCCGGCTCGGCGCGACCGTCCGCACCCGCTGCCCGGTGACCGCCGTCGACACCGCGGACGGCGTGATCCGTGCCGTGCACACCCCGCACGGCACGGTCCACACCTCCACCGTCATCTGCTGCGCGGGCGCCTGGTCCCGGGCCGTCGGCGCGCTGGCCGGGGTCGCCCTGCCGGTCACCCCGCTGCGCCGGCAGATCGCCTTCACCGGCCCGCTGCACCCCGCCCCGCCCCGCATCCCCTTCACCCTCGACTTCGGCTCCACCCTCTACTTCCACAACGACGGCGCCGGCGGATTGCTCATGGGCCTCTCCGACCCCCGCCAACCACCCGGATTCGGGCGGGAGTTCAGCCGCGAATGGCTGGCGCCGCTGCGCACCGCCGCGGCCCGCCGGGCCCCGGACCTCGCCCGCCTCCCGGTCGTCGACGGCTGGGCCGGCCTCTACGAGATGACCCCCGACCGCAATGCGCTGATCGGCGAGACCACCCGCCCGGGCCGGTTCCTGTACGCCACCGGCTTCTCCGGCCACGGCTTCCTCCAGGCGCCGGCCGTCGGCGAACTCGTCCGCGACCTCTACCTGGGCCGTGAGCCGTTCCTCGACATCGGCCAGCTCGCCGCGAGCCGCTTCGACGGCGGCGCGGTGCCCACGCCCCGCCCGGAGGCCCACATCATCTGACCCGCCCCGCACCCGTCCCCCTCCCCGTCCCCCGGAGCTGCGTATGGTCCCCACCTGGCAACTGCGCGCCGCGTTCGCCCGCCGGCTGTCCGGCATGTACGGCACCGAAGTCCCCGCGTACACCACGCTGCTGGAGGTGACCGGGCAGATCAACGACGAGGTCGCGGCCCGGGACCCGGAGGCCGCCCGGCTCGGCGGCCCCGGCCGGGTCGGCGTGGAACGGCACGGCGCCATCCGCGTGGGCACACCGGAGGAACTCCGGCAGGCCGCCCAGGTCTTCGCGGCGCTCGGCATGCACCCGGTGGGCTTCTACGACCTGCGGGACGGCGGCGAGGGCGCGGTGCCCGTCGTCTCCACCGCCTTCCGTCCGACCGCCCTCGAGGAACTGGAACGCAACCCCTTCCGGGTCTTCACCTCCCTCCTGACCACCTCCGACCGCCGCTTCTTCGGCCCGGACCTCGCCGCCCGGCTCGACGCCTTCCTCGCCCGCCGGCAGCTCTTCCCGCCCGAACTCCTCACCCTGGCCGCCCGCGCCGAGGCGGAGGGCGGGCTCCCCGACCCCCAGGCCGAACGTTTCCTCACCCTCGCGGCCGCCGCGTTCGCCCTCTCACCGGAGCCGGTCGACCGCGCCTGGTACGCCGAACTGGAACGGGTCTCCGCCGTCGCCGCCGACATCGGCGGGGTGACGACCACCCATCTCAACCACCTCACCCCGCGCGTCCTCGACATCGACGCCCTCCACCGCCGCATGGGCGAACGCGGCATCACCATGATCGACCGCATCCAGGGGCCCCCGCGCTGGGAGGGCCCCGACGTCCTGCTGCGCCAGACCTCCTTCCGGGCCCTGGCCGAGACCCGGACCTTCCGCGAGCCGGACGGCCGGCTCACCCGCGGCGCGCTGCGCGTCCGGTTCGGCGAGGTCGAGGCGCGCGGGATCGCCCTCACCCGCGCCGGCCGGGCCCGCTACGACCACCTCATGGCCGAGACCGACCGCCGGACGGTGCTGCGCCCGGGCGCCGACCGGCAGCAGACCGCCCGCTGCCTCTGGCTCCAGGGCTTCCCCGGCACCGAACACCAACTCGCCGTCTCCCACCTGGCGTTCTTCACCTACCGTCCGGTGCCCGCCCGCCCCCGGGACGGCCGGCGCCCGCCCGCCGACCTGGCCGGCCTGCTCACCCACGGCTGGCTCACCGCCCACCCGATCGTCTACGAGGACTTCCTGCCGCGCTCCGCCGCCGGCATCTTCCGCTCCAACCTGACCGGAGCAGGCCGCCACGACGCGGACCTGGCCGGCGCCCCCTTCGACGCCCACCGGCTGTCCGAGGCGATCGGCCGCCCGGTGGCCGACCCGTACGCCCGCTACGCCGAGCAGCAGGACCGCTCCCTGCGGCAGGCGCTGTTCACCCTCCGGGCGGGTGCCGCGCTACGCGCCCTGGACCACGGGGAACTGATCGACGCGGAACCGGTCCCCGCCCCCTGAACACCCCTTGGCCCCTTCGCACCCCAGGAGCGCGACATGCCCGCCGCCACCCCCGCCGGCCCCCGGCTCCCCGCCACCGCCGAGCTGCGCGCCCGCGCGGCCGCCGCCCTGCGCCGCTGCGGCGCCGACCTCGACGCCGTCACCGCCTCCACCGGCGAGACCCTCCCCGCCCGTACGCCCCTCACCGGCGGCACCCTCGCCGAGCTCGCCGCCACCACGCCGGAGCAGATCGACGCGGCCGTCGCCGAGGCGCACCGCACGTTCCGGCAGTGGCGCACGGTGCCGGCGCCGCGGCGCGGGGCGCTGGTCAAGCGGCTGGGCGCGCTGCTGACCGCCCATCAGGAGGACCTCGCCGACCTGGTCACCATCGAGGCCGGCAAGATCCGCTCCGAGGCGCTCGGCGAGGTCCAGGAGATGATCGACATCTGTGACTTCGCGGTCGGCCTGTCCCGGCAGCTCTACGGCCGCACCATCGCCGGCGAACGCCCCGGCCACCGGCTCTCCGAGAGCTGGCACCCGCTCGGCGTGGTCGGCGTGGTCTCCGCCTTCAACTTCCCCGTCGCCGTGTGGTCCTGGAACACCGCGATCGCCCTGGTCTGCGGCGACCCGGTGGTCTGGAAGCCGTCCGAGCTGACCCCGCTCACCGCGCTGGCCTGCGACGCGCTGCTCGCCCGGGCCGCCGCCGACACGGGCGCGCCCGCCGGGGTGCACCGGCTGCTGCTCGGCGCCCGGGACTGCGGGGAGCGGCTGGTCGACGACCCGCGGGTGGCCCTGGTCAGCGCCACCGGCTCGGTCCGCATGGGGCGCGAGGTCGCGCCCCGGGTGGCCGCCCGGTTCGGCCGCTGCCTGCTCGAACTCGGCGGCAACAACGCCGCCGTGGTCACCCCGTCGGCCGACCTGGACCTGACCGTCCGCGGGGTGGTCTTCTCCGCCGCCGGCACCGCGGGCCAGCGCTGTACGACGCTGCGCCGGCTGATCGTCCACGAGGACGTCGCCGAGCCCCTCCTCGCGCGGACCGTGCGGGCGTACCAACAGCTGCCGCTGGGCGACCCGTTCGACCCGGCCACCCTCGTCGGCCCCTTGATCGGCCCGGCCGCCGGCACGGCGATGACCGAGGCGCTGGCCGCCGCGCAGCGGGCCGGCGGCAAGCTGTTGACCGGCGGCGAGCGGTGCCTGGCGGACGAGGCCCCGGACGCCGCCTACCTGCGCCCGGCGATCGTGCGGATGCCCGAGCAGACCGAGATCGTCCGCACCGAGACCTTCGCGCCGATCCTCTACGTCCTGACCTACCGCACCTTCGACGAGGCGCTCGCGCTGCACAACGACGTGCCGCAGGGGCTGTCGTCCAGCATCTTCACCCGCGACCAGCGCGAGGCCGAGCGCTTCCTCGCCGCCGACGGGTCCGACTGCGGGATCGCCAACGTCAACATCGGCACGTCGGGGGCGGAGATCGGCGGCGCCTTCGGCGGGGAGAAGGAGACCGGCGGCGGCCGCGAGTCCGGCTCCGACGCCTGGCGCGCGTACATGCGCCGGGCCACCAACACCGTCAACCACTCGGCGGACCTCCCGCTCGCCCAGGGCGTCAGCTTCCTGTGACCACCCCCGGCCGCCCGGCTACGGGGTCCGGCCGAGGTCCCGGACCAGGGTGGGGGAGGGGCGCGGGATCTCCCCGAAGTCCTCGTCGTCGCTGTCCACGACGAGCTGGTTGATCACGTGCTCCAGGGCGGCCGGCAGGGTCGGGGCGAGCCCGCTGTGCCACTGGACCAGGAGTTGGTGCCGGGCCGCGTCCGGGAGCAGCTGCTTCTCGTCGAACGCGGCCACCGGGGGACGCTCCTCGTCCGGCCCGTGCGCGGCCTGCTCCCGCCAGTACGCGGCGTCGCGGTACTCGCCGTTGCGGCGGTGCGAGAGGTACAGGCAGTAGGCGGCGGTCCGGCTGCCGGCGCCGGCGCCGAAGTGCCACCAGAAGTGCGCCGCGTCGGTGCGGCCCGTGATGTGCAGCAGACAGGCGAAGACCAGCGCGCCCTCGGGGTCGATGCGGTGGTCGTCGACCAGCCGCTCCAGGCTGGCCGCGGCCGCCGCGGCGTTCACCACCAGCGCGCAGGCCAGCTGGAGTTCATGGGTGGCCTCGTCCCGGGCGCTCGGATAGCCGCTCGGCGCCGCCCGGTCGGCCCGGCCCGGAAGCCCGGCCGGCCCTGCCCCGTCCGCCGCGAGGGCGCCCGCCGGTACGGGGACGCCGATCCGGCGGGGGCCGCCGGGCGGCGTCGGCCCGCCGAGACCGTACAGGCCCGCCGGCCCGTCGATCCCGGCGACCGCGGCGGCGGCGCTGAGCAGGGTCTCGACGGTCTCCCGTCGGCCGGCGGAATGGGTGTGCGACATGGTCAGTTCCCCCTGGGATTTCCCTGATCGATACCGAGTGCCGCGGCGAGCTTGCGCTTGCCGCGGCTCGCGTAGGAGCGGACGGTGACTTCGTCGACGCCGAGCAGGGCGCCGATCTGGGCGTCGCTGTAACCGATGACGTGCCGGAGCACGATCACGTCGCACTGCCGCTCCGGCAGTCGGGCGATCGCCGCGTACAGCCCCAACTGGCTTTCCAACATGGCGAATTGCTGCTGGCACTCGCGCAGCAGGGCATGGGTGACGACGGCGAAGGCGGCGGTCTCGGTGAGGGCGGTGGGCTGCTGGTGGTCGTAGAGCCACTCCACCACCCGCTCCTTGAGCACCGGCCAGGCGTACGCCTCCACCGACGCCTGCCGCAGCGCGTGCGGCCACAACCGGCCGAGCTGCTCATAGGCGGACAGGGCGACCTCGCGGGCCGCGGCCTCGCTGCCCGTGTGCAGATAGGCGTAGGTCAGCCACTTGCGGGCATGGGTCGCGAGGAACGCCTCGAACGTTATGGACAGTTGGTGGTCGGACCGGGCCGGTGTGACGGACGGAAGCGGGCACCGGGGGAGCGCGGCTAACTCAGTGATGAAGGTGTGCGCCGGGGCGCACGCCGGTAGAAGTCGGTCCCGGTCTGCGCTCACGAGCAGTCCTCGTTCCGTTCGCCGTGCGCCGCTGGCCGGGTGGCGGGGGCCCGAGGGCAGCGGGAGGACGGTTTGCCCTCACCCTCCAATGAACAGGAAACAGGGCCCATTTGTGGCACGAGGGGCGCAAAAATCTTCCGCTGCGTATTCATATGACTACCCGTGACAATGGCATGTGACGAATCGTGACACCCACTTGGCGGACTGTCACTGCCTGCGCGGGAGTGCGCCCCGCATGATCCGGCCGTCACCGGGCAGAGCTCCCACAGTCCAGCGCACAACGGCCGAAAGCGCGCGCTGGGGGCGCACGCTTGCTTCGCATGCGCCCCCGGTCCGCCCCGCCCGGTGGCGCTGTACCCGAGTGGTGAGCCGTACCTGGGGAGGCAGCGGACGATGAACGAGCACGAGCCCGTGGTGGATTTACAGCTGGACCGGGCCCACTCGTCCCGGATCTACGACTACTTCCTGGGCGGCAAGACCAACTTCCTGGCCGACCGGATGGCCGCCGGCAGCGTGCTCGGGGTCTTCCCCGCCGCGCTGGTCGCGGCCCGCATCAACCGCGAGTTCATGCACCGCGCCACCCGCTTCCTCGCCGAGTCCGGCCTGCGCCAGTTCCTCGACATCGGCACCGGCATCCCCACCCCGCCCAACCTGCACGACATCGCCCAGGGCAGCGCCCCCGACGCCCGGATCGTCTACACCGACAACGACCCGATCGTCCTCGCGCACGCCGCGGCCCTGCTGCTCAGCACCCCCGAGGGCCGCACCGCCTACGTCCAGGCCGACGTCACCGACCCCGGGGGCATCCTCACCGCGCCACAACTCCTCGACACCCTCGACCTGTCCCGGCCGGTCGCCCTCAGCCTCAACGCCCTGATGCACTTCGTCCCCGACGACGGCCGGGACCGCGCCCACACCATCGTCGAAACCCTCAAGGCGGCGCTCCCCAGCGGCTCCACGCTCGCCATGAGCCACGCCACCGCCGACTTCGCCCCCGAGGCGATGCGGAAGATCAGCAAGATCTACGGCGACGCCGGGACCCGCCTGCAGTTCCGCACCCGCCCCGAGTTCCTCCGCTTCTTCGACGGCTGGGACCTGCTGGAACCGGGCGTCACCCTCTCCCACCAATGGCGACCGGACGACCCCGCCGACGCCACCCACGTCACCGACGCCGAGGCCGCCTGCTACGCGGCCGTCGCCCGCAAACCCTGACGCGAGGAGTACCGGGGGCCGGAAGCGGCCGAACGGGGCCGCCCCGCCCGCTCATTCCTTCCGGTACCCGTACGCCTCCCCGGCCGCCGCCGCGACCGCGTCCAGGTCCGCCCCGGCCGAGGCGGTGACCACCGCGGCCACCGCACCCTCCACGAAGGGGGCGTCCACCAGCCGCGCGCCCTCGGGAAGCTCGTCCCCCTCGGCGATCAGCGCCTTGACGGTCAGCACCGCGCTGCCCAGATCGACCAGGAGCGCCACCCCCGCACCCCGGTCCACCCGGTGGGCCGCCTCGGTGATCAGCTCCGCGCTGGTGCCCAGCCCGCCGTCCGGGGTGCCGCCGGCGGCGGCCACCGGCGCCTTGGCGCCGCCCCCGGCCAGCCCGACGGCCAGCGCGGCCACGGACTCCGCGACCGGTCCGCTGTGCGACACCAGCACCACCCCGACCAGCGCCTCCGCACCGCCGGCCGGGCCCTGGCCGTTCACTTCGCCACCGCCGTTCACTTCGCCACCTCGGCGAGTGCCGCGAACAGCAGTGCCGAGGACGTCGCCCCCGGGTCCTGGTGCCCGATGCTGCGCTCGCCGAGATAGCTCGCCCGGCCCTTCTTGGCCAGCATCGGCACCGTCGACCGCGCGCCCTCCTCGGCCGCTGCGGCCGCCGCCTCGAAGGACGCGGCCAGTGCCTCCACGGCGGGCACCAGCGCGTCCAGCATCGTCTTGTCGCCCGGCGCCGACCCGCCGAGCTGCCCGACCGCCTCCACCCCGGCGCGCAGCCCGGCCCGCAGCTCCTCCGCGGACACCTGCGCCGCGTCCCCCAGCGTCTTGCCCGTACGCCGCAGCAGCGTGCCGTAGAGCGGTCCGGACGCCCCGCCCACGCTCGAGATCAGCTGCCGACCGGCCGTGGTCAGCACCGCCCCGGGCGTCGCCGGCGGCTCCGTCTCCACCACCTTCACCACCGCCGCGAAACCACGCTGCATGTTCGTGCCGTGGTCGGCGTCACCGATGGCCGAATCCAGCTCGGTGAGCCGCTCCGCCTCCCGGTCGATGGCGGCGGCCGCCGCCGTCATCCAGCCTACGAAGAACGCGGCATCCAGGGCCGTTCCGGACACGGACCACTCTCCTCAGATCGAGTTGCTCTTGGTTCACCTGCGGCAACGGGTACCCAGCTACATACACGGGCACCAGGACGGGTAAACGGACCGGCGCCGCCCGGGGGATCCGCTACCGGCCCCACCGGAGCCCGGCCGTCTGCACCGGCGCGTCCCACAACCGCAGCAGCTCCCCGTCCACCTGACACAGCGTCACCGAACAGCCCGCCATGTCCAGCGACGTCACGTAGTTGCCGACGAGCGTACGGGCCACCGCCACCTTGCGCTCGTCCAGCACCCGGCGCACCTCCGCGGAGAACCCGTACAGCTCCAGCAGCGGTGTCGCGCCCATGCCGTTGACCAGCACCAGCACCGGCAGCCGCGGTTCGAGGTCCTCCAGGACCGCGTCCAGCGCGAAGTCCGCGATCTCCCGCGAGGTCATCATCGGCCGCCGCTCCCGCCCCGGCTCGCCGTGGATCCCCACCCCCAACTCCAGCTCACCGGCGGGCAGATCGAACGTCGGGGAGCCCTTGGCCGGCGTCGTGCACGCGCTCAGCGCCACCCCGAAGCTGCGCGAGGACCGGACCACCTGCCGGGCCACCGCCTCCACCCGCTCCAGCGGCATGCCCTCCTCGGCCGCCGCTCCGGCGATCTTCTCCACGAACAGCGTCGCGCCCGTGCCGCGGCGGCCGGCCGTGAACGTCGAGTCCGTCACCGCCACGTCGTCGTCGACCAGGACGCTGGCGACCTGGATCCCCTCGTCCTCCGCCAGCTCCTCCGCCATCTGGAAGTTGAGCACGTCCCCCGTGTAGTTCTTCACCACGAAGAGCACCCCGCGTCCGCTGTCCACCGCGGCCGCCGCCCGCACCATCTGGTCCGGCACGGGCGAGGTGAACACCTCCCCGGGGCAGGCCGCGTCCAGCATCCCGGGCCCGACGAAGCCCGCGTGCAGCGGCTCGTGCCCGCTGCCGCCCCCGGACAGCAGCGCCACCTTCTCCGCCACCGGCGCGTCCCGCCGCACCACCACCCGGTTCTCGGCGTCCACCACCAGCTCCGGATGCGCGGCGGCCATCCCCCGCAGCGCATCCCCGACAACGGTCTCCGGCACGTTGATCAGCATCTTCACGGGTACCTCCTGGTGGGCGGGCCGGTCCGGCGGTTCAAGTATCGGCCCGCGGCGGCCCCGACGGCACCGGCACGCGCCGGTCGCTTCGGCGCGCGTGATCGGCCCGGAGGTGGTCTGCTGGAACGGGGGCCGTCCGTACGTCCCGCCGTACGTCCCGGAGAGCCGTATGAGCAGCTATCGCGTCGCCCAGGTCGCCACCGCCGGAGGCTCGTTCGAGATCGTCGAGCGCGAGGTGCCGGAGCCCGGCCCCGGTCATGTGCGGGTGTCCGTGGACGCCTGCGGGGTCTGTCACAGCGATGTCGTCTTCGTGGACGCCCAGGTCCCGGGCGTCCGGTTTCCGCTGGTCCCCGGGCACGAGATCGCCGGGCGCATCGAGGCGCTGGGCGAGGACGTGGACGGCGGCTGGCAGGTGGGCGACCGGGTGGCCGTCGGCTGGTTCGGCGGCAGCTGCCACCACTGCCGGCCGTGCCGGCAGGGCGACTTCGTCGTGTGCGAGAACCTCAAGGTCCCGGGCTGGGCGTATGACGGTGGTTACGCGGAGGCGGTGATCGCGCCGACCGACGCGCTGGCCCGCATCCCGGAGGCGCTCCCGGCGGCCGAGGCGGCGCCGATGGCCTGTGCCGGGGTGACCACGTTCAACGGGCTGCGGCGCAGCTCCGCCCGGCCTGGCGATCTGGTCGCCGTCCTCGGCATCGGCGGGCTCGGTCACCTGGGCGTGCAGTACGCGGCCGCGATGGGCTTCGAGACGGTGGCCATCGCCCGTGGGGCGGCCAAGGCCGACTTCGCCGAGCAGCTCGGCGCGCACCACTACGTCGACAGCACGGCGGACACCCCCGTCGCGGACGCCCTGCAGTCCCTGGGCGGCGCCAAGGTCGTCCTGGCCACCGCGGCCAGCTCCGAGGCCATCGCCGCGACCGTGGACGGGCTGTCGCACCGCGGCGAGTTGGTGGTCATCGGTGTCTCCGCGGACCCACTGGGGATCAGCCCGCTGCAGTTGCTCCTGACCGGCAAAGCCGTCCGCGGCCATCCGTCGGGCACCGCACAGGACGTGCAGGACACCATGGCCTTCAGTGTGCTGCACGGCATCCATCCGATGATCGAGACCGCGCCGCTGGACCGGACCGACGAGGCCTACCGGAAGATGCTCTCCGGAACGGCCCGCTTCCGGATGGTGGTCACCCTCCGCTGACGCGCACCCTCGCCGTCGACGCAACCGCCGACGACCCCGACGACCCCCGACTGGCTCTCGCGCCGCCCGCATGCCCTAGTATTGATAATGGTTTCCATTGCCGTTAAAGGTGTCGACGAGAGACCGAGACCGACGAGAGGTAGTCCCCGCATGTCCGCCCACTGCCAACTGACCGGCGCCCAGCCGGGCTTCGGCAAGACCATCTCCCATTCGCACCGCCGGACGTCCCGCCGGTTCGACCCGAACATCCAGCGCAAGCGCTACTGGCTGGCGAGCGAAGGCCGCCATGTCCGCCTCACCCTCAGCGCCAAGGGGATCAAGACGGTCGACGTCATCGGGGTCGAGGCCGCGGTGGCGCGCATCCGCGCGCGAGGGGGGAGGGTCTGATGGCCAAGCAGAGCAAGATCGCGAAGAACGAGCGGCGCAAGGTGATCGTCGCGCGGTACGCCGCCCGGCGCGCCGAACTGAAGGAGATCATCCGGCGGCCCTCGTCGACCGAGGGCGAACGCGCGGCCGCCCAGGCCGAGTTGCGCCGGCAGCCGCGCGATGCGAGCGCGACCCGGGTGCGGAACCGGGACGGCGTGGACGGCCGGCCGCGCGGGCATCTGCGGAAGTTCGGCCTGTCCCGGGTGCGGATGCGGCAGCAGGCGCACGCCGGGTTCCTCCCCGGGGTCACCAAGTCGTCCTGGTAGGCGGCGGGAACGGCGTACCGGCGGACGAGGTGGCGGCCCGGGCAACTGCCCGGGCCGCCGGGCCGTGGGGGAGTCCGCCCCGCCGACTGCCGGCTAGCTGTCAGACAAGGCTGCCCGCGCCGGCCGGGACCCGGCCGAGTTCCTCGGCGCGCAGCCGGGCGTAGCCGGGCAGCACGACCTCGTTCAGCAGCGCGGTGCGCTCGTCGAAGGGGAGGAAGGCGGCCTTGACCGCGTTGACCGTGAACTCCTCCAGTTCGGCCGCGCCGTAGCCGAAGGTGGTGGCCAGGTGCTGGAACTCCTGCGTCATCGTCGTGCCGCTGACCAGGCGGTTGTCCGTGTTGAGGCAGACCCGGAAGCCGAGCCGGCGGAGCAGGTCGATCGGGTGCTCGGGGTAGCTGCCGGCGGCGCCCGTCTGGAGGTTGGAGGTGGGGCACACCTCCAGCGCGATCCGCATGTCGCGGACGTACGAGGCCAGCCGGCCCAGCGTGACCCGGCCGTCGGGCCCGGTCGAGAGGTCGTCGGTGATCCGCACGCCGTGGCCGATGCGGTGCGCGCCGCAGCGCAGCACCGCCTCGTGGATGGATTCCATGCCCACCGCCTCACCGGCGTGGACGGTGACCCGGGCGCCCTGGGCGCGGAGGTAGTCGAACGCCTCGGCGTGGTTGCTCGCCGGGTTGCCGATCTCGCCGCCCGCGATGTCGAACCCGGCCACCCCGCGGTCGCGGTGCGCGACCGCGAGCCGGGCGATCTCCGAGGAGCGGTCCGCGTGGCGCATGGCGCAGAGCAGGGTGCCGACCCGGATGCGGTGGCCGGCGGCCGCGGCCCGGCGCTCGCCCTCCCGGAAGCCGGCGTTGACCGCGTCCACGACCTCGTCCAGGGACAGCCCGCCGGCCAGGTGCTGCTCGGGGGCGTAGCGCACCTCGGCGTAGACCACGCCGTCGGCCGCGAGGTCCTCGGCGCACTCGGCGGCGATCCGGAAGAGCGCCTCCGGGGTCTGCATGACCGCGCAGGTGTGCGCGAAGGTCTCCAGGTAGCGCTCCAGCGACCCCGAATCGGCGGCGTCGCGGAACCAGCGGCCCAGCGCGGCCGGGTCGGTGGTGGGCAGGTTCCGGTACCCGATGTGCTCGGCCAGCTCGATGACCGTGGCGGGGCGCAGACCGCCGTCGAGGTGGTCGTGCAGCAGCACCTTGGGAGCGCGCCGGATCTGCTGCTCATCGAGGACGTGGGGAGCCGCCAGCGGCAGCTTGTCAGACAAGGTCATGGGGCGGGAGTATGACACGACTTCCCGGGGACGGCGAACGCGTCCCGGCGGGCGAGGGGGGACAAGGAGTGCCGGCCGGCTACCGGGCCTGCCAGACCGGCAGGGCGGGCGCGCCCGGCGGCAGCATGTGCTTGGCCGCCAGCAGCGGCGTACGGTCCAGCCGGACGACCTGGGTGATCAGCACCGCGGGGGTGTCCGCCGGGCGGCCCAGCTGCGCCCCGCGCTGCCGGCCGAGGGTGGTGGCCACCACCGTGCTGCCGCCGGTCAGCGGCAGCTCCCGCCCGGCCGCGAGCAGCAGCCGGAGCATCGACGACGAGCCCGCCGCCGGCCCGTCGAACGCCTCCGCCGCCGCCGGCAGCAGCTCCGCCAGCAGCTCGTCCCGCGCCGCCCACTCCTGCGTCAGGCAGGAGGGCAGCCCGGCCACCTCGACGAGGCTCTCCCAGAAGCGCACCCGGCAGGTGCCCGGCAGCAGCAGGTGCTGGGTGGAGAAGTCGGTCGGCTCCTCGTACGTACGGGCCAGGGCGGTGGTGGCGACCTGGCGGCCCTCGCCCAGCAGCTCCTCGACCGGCTTGAGGTACTCGAAGCCGCGCGGCGGCAGGTGGTGGCTGACCGTGCGGCCCACCCCGCGCCGCACGTTGATCACGCCGTCCTCCTGGAGCAGGATCAGCGCCTCGCGCAGCGCCGGCCGGCTCACGCCCAGCTCGGCGGCGAGCCGGGGCTCGGTCGGCAGGGTGCAGCCCGGCGGGTACGTGCCGTTCCGGACGGCCTCGACCATGCGCTCGTAGAGCGCGACGACCGGTCGCCGCTGCGGTTGCCTGCCGGCCATGTCGATCTCCCTCTCCCGCGGCATCCCACCCTGTCCGACAAGTCTGCCCCACGCGCGGAGGATCATGGGCCGGTGGCCGGCCGACGTCGGGGCGGGGCCGGCACGGCAGGGGAGGGCTAACATGAACAAATGGGGCGTTCGCATGGGACCGTGACGCAGCGGTTGATCGGCGACCATCTGGTGTCCGGCCGCATGGCACCGGGCGAGGAGATCGCGCTGCGGGTGGACCAGACGCTCACTCAGGACGCCACCGGCACGCTGGTGATGCAGGAGCTGGACGCGCTGGCGCTGGAACGGGTGCGGACCGAGGTCAGCGTGCAGTACGTCGACCACAACATCCTGCAGGCCGACGAGCGCAACGCGGAGGACCACCTCTTCCTCCGCTCGGCCGCCCGCCGTTTCGGCCTGTGGTTCTCCAAACCCGGCAACGGCGTCTCCCATCCGACGCATATGCAGCACTTCGGAATTCCCGGGAAGACCCTGGCCGGTTCGGATTCCCACACCTGCGCCGCCGGATCCCTGGGAATGCTGGCGATCGGCACCGGCGGGCTGGAGGTGGCCCTCGTCATGGCCGGACGGCCGCTGCACCTCACCATGCCGGAGATCTGGGGAGTCCGGCTGACCGGCGAACTCCCGCCGTGGGTGAGCGCCAAGGACGTCATCCTGGAGATGCTGCGCCGCCACGGCGTCCAGGGCGGCGTGCATCGCATCCTCGAATACCACGGGCCCGGACTGGCCTCCCTCACCGCCATGGACCGGCACGTCATCGCCAACATGGGCGCGGAACTCGGCGCCACCACCACCGTTTTCCCCGCCGATGACGCGGTACGGGCATTCCTCGACGCGGTCGGGCGGGGCGCCGACTTCACCGAGATCGTCGCGGCACCGGACGCCGCCTACGACCTGGCGGAGGAGATCGACCTGGCGTCGCTGGAACCGCTGATCGCCCGGCCGACCTCGCCGGGCAATGTCGTCGGCGTACGGGAGGTCGCCGGGGAGCCGGTCGGCCAGGTCGTCATCGGATCGTCGGCGAATCCCGGATTCCGCGACTTCGCGGTGCCCGCCGCCATGGTGCAGGGGCGGCAGACCGCCCCCGGCGTGAGTTTCGACATCAATCCCACTTCCCGGGAAATCCTCCAGGACCTGACCCGGTGCGGGGCCACCTTCGCACTGATCGCGGCCGGCGCCAGAATCCACCAGCCGGGCTGCCTCGGCTGTATCGGCATGGGACAGGCGCCGGCCGCGGGGCGCAATTCGCTCCGTACCTTCCCGCGGAACTTCCCCGGCCGCTCCGGCACCGACGACGACGCGGTCTGGCTGTGCTCGCCGGAGACCGCCACCGCCTCCGCGCTGACCGGCACCATCACCGATCCCCGCGAATGGGCCGCCCGCTCCGCCATGGACCACCCGGCACCCGAGGCCCCGGACCCGGTATCGGTCAACGACGCCATGCTGGAACCGCCGTTGCCCCCGGACCGGGCGCTCGGGGTGGAGCTGGAACGCGGCCCCAACATTTCCGCGCTGCCCGAACTCGACCCGCTGCCGGACGAGTTGGAACTCCCCGTTCTCCTCAAGGCCGGTGACGACGTCTCCACGGACGAGATCTCCCCGGCGGGCGCCAAGGCACTGCCCTACCGGTCCAACATCCCGAAACTCGCGGAGTTCACCCTGACCCGGCTCGACCCGGAATATCCGCGGCGCGCGAAAGCGGTCCGGGACGACGGCGGCCACGTCATCGTCGCCGGGGAGAATTACGGGCAGGGCTCCTCGCGGGAACACGCCGCCATCACTCCGCGCTATCTCGGCCTACGTGCCGTCATCGCGAAGTCGTACGCCCGGATCCACTGGCAGAACCTCGCCAACTTCGGCGTCCTGGCCCTGGAATTCGACGATCCGGACGACTACGGGCGCATCGAGCCCGGGGACCGGCTCCGGCTCACCGGGCTGCACGAGGCGCTCGCGGAGCAGGGCCCGCCGGCCCTCCGCGTCCGCAACACCACCCGCGACGAGGAGTATCCGGTCCATCACCGGCTCTCGCCCGGGCGTCGCCGGGCGGTCCTGGCGGGCGGCGTCATCCCGGCCCTGGCACGGTGAGACCGGGGCGCGGCGCGGTCGGGCCGGGGGAGTCGGGCGCTGCGTGCCGAGCGGCCGACCCCGTGCCGGGGAATCCCCGGCACGGGGGCCGCTGAGCCGAGCCGTTCCTCACCGGGGCACCGCGGCGGCTCCCTCACCCACCGCCTGCGGACCGGGGTGCGGCTCGCCCTCCCTGCCATTCTCCCACCCGGGCCCGGCACGGGCGGCGCGACGCAGTGGCCCCCGGTCGTCTCGCGCGCATCCGCCCCTGGCCGCACAGTGGAATCGATGAGCTGGACGAGCGGCGGGCGGGCAGCCCGCGGGCAGGGAGAAGTGGCTGATCGGGAGGCGTGAGGCGCGATGACCAGCGGTGCCGGTTCCGGCCGGTACGCGCACCTGGACCCGGACACCGGGCCGGCCTTCGAGGAACTGGCCGCACTGGCCGACGGTGACCGCAGGGAGAGGCTGCGCGAGGAGATCCTGCGGGCCTGGCTGCCGATGGCCCACCGGCTGGCCCGCCGCTACACCGGCCGCGGGGAGAGCGACGAGGACCTGCGGCAGGTGGCCGCGCTCGGCCTGCTCAAGGCGATCGACGCGTTCGACCCGCGGGCGGACACCCCGTTCGGCGCGTTCGCGGTGCCCACCATCGTCGGCGAGCTCAAGCGGCACTTCCGCGACGCGATGTGGGCGGTGCACGTCCCACGCAGCGTCAAGGACCTGCGGACCAAGGTCTTCCACGCCCGCGAGGAGCTGGCCGCCCGCGCCGGTCAGCAGGAGGTCACCGTGCGCGACCTGGCCGCCCACACCGGCCTGACCCAGGAGGAGGTCCTGCTCGGCCTCGACGCCGAGAACACCTTCACCGCGCTGTCCCTGGAACGGCCGCTGGGCGGCGACGGCTCCGACACGCTCGGCGAACTCGTCGGGCAGGAGGACCCGGCCCTGGCCCTGGTCGACGACCGCGCGGCGGCCACCGCGGGGCTGCGCATGCTCCCGGAGCGTGAGCGGCGCATCCTCTACCTGCGCTACTTCATGGGCCTCACGCAGAAGGAAATAGGCGACCGGGTCGGCCTCTCCCAGATGCACATCTCCCGCCTGCTGCGCCGCTCCTGCGATTTCGTCCGCGAACAGACCTTCGCCGCGCCGCGGACGTAGGAAATCCGCTGCGCGCGGCGCCCCTCGGCCGGGTCGCCGCCCCGGTCCGGGCGGGGCACTCTGGAAGCGTAATCGCGTGCCATGAGCCGAGCTGTGAGGTGCCTGATGAGCACTCTCGAAGAACACATAGACATCAGCGTTCCCCTTGATACGGCATGGGAATGCCTGCATCGCGCGGAGACCTATCCGCAGTTCCTGGAAGGGGTGCGCGCGGCGCGGTCGGAGGGGGAGCGGACCCGCCTGGACGTCGAGGCGGGCGGCCACACCCGGGAGTTCGAGGTGCGGATCACCGACCGGGGCGGGGAGAACGTGATGACGTGGCGGACCACGAGCGGACCCACCCTGGGAGGCGCCTTCTCGCTGCAGTCCCTCGACGACGGCCACACCCGTCTGCAGGCCCGGTTCGAGTACGAGCCGGGGACCATCACCGAGACCTTCGGCGGGCCCAAGGGCTTCGCCCAGGCCGCCGTCATCGAGCGGGGCCTGCGCAGCGATCTGCAGCAGTTCAAGCAGCTGGTGGAGCACGGCGGGTGAGCCGCGCCGGTGCTTCCTGACGCGGAGGGGGCGGTTTCCTGACGCGGAGGGACGGTTTCCTGACGGGAGACGGCGATGCCGGACGCAGTGGTGATCGGTGCCGGGCCCAACGGGCTGGTCGCGGCGAACCTGCTGGCCGACGCCGGGTGGACGGTCGAGGTGCTGGAGGAGCAGGAGGAGCCGGGCGGCGCGGTCCGCAGTGACCGCGGCGTGCACGCCGATTACGTCAGCGACCTGTGCAGCTCGTTCTACCCGCTGGCCGCCGCCTCCCCGGTCCTCGCACGCCTGGACCTGTTCGAGCAGGGGCTGGTGTGGAGCCACGCGCCCCGGGTGCTGGCCCACCCGCTGACGGACGGCCGCTGCGCGGTGCTGGACCGCTCGCCCGGGGACACGGCGGCCGCACTGGAGACGTTCGGCGCCGGTGACGGGGTCGCCTGGCAGGGGCTGTGCGGCATCTGGGACCGGATCGGCCCGGACCTGCTCCGGGCCCTGTTCACCCCGTTCCCCCCGGTCCGGGCGACGGCCCGGCTGGCCGCCCGGCTCCGCGCGGCGGGCGGACTGCGGCTGGCCCGGCAGCTGCTGCTGCCCGTACGGCGCCTGGGCGACGAGGAGTTCCACGGCGAGGCCGGGCGGCTGCTGCTGGCGGGCAACGCGCTGCACGCCGACCTCGGCCCGGAGACGGCGGGCAGTGGTGGGTTCGGCTGGCTGATGTCGATGCTGGCGCAGGCCTACGGCTTCCCGGTGCCGGCCGGCGGGGCGCAGCAGCTGACCTGGGCGCTGGTCCGGCGGCTGCAGCGGCGCGGCGGGGTGCTGCGCTGCGGGGAGCGGGTGGTCGGGATCGTGGTCCGGGCCGGACGCGCGGTGGCGGTGCGCACCGCGATCGGCGAGACCGTGCCGGCGCGCCGGGCGGTGCTGGCCGATGTGTCCGTCCCGGCGCTCTACGGCCGGCTGATCGACCCGCGTGAGCTGCCCGGCCGTCTGCTGGCGGATCTGCGGCGCTTCCAGTGGGACTTCGCCACGTTCAAGGTGGACTGGGCGCTGGGCGGTCCGGTGCCGTGGGCGGCCGAGGCCGCCGCCACCGCGGGCACCGTGCACCTCGCCGACGGGATGGACGAACTCACCCGGTTCGCCGCCCAGATCGCCATGGGGCAGGTCCCGGACCGGCCGTTCGCGCTGTTCGGGCAGATGACCACCGCGGACCCCACCCGCTCGCCGCCGGGCACCGAGTCGGCCTGGGCCTACACCCACGTACCGCACCGGGTCCGCGGGGACGCGGCGGAGCGGGGAACGATCACCGGCGCCTGGGACCCCGGGGAGCAGGAGACGATGGCGGACCGGGTGGAGGCGCAGGTCGAGCGGTTCGCCCCCGGTTTCCGGGGACGGATCAAGGCCCGGCGCATCCTCGCCCCGCCCACCCTGGAGGCCATGGACGCCAACCTGCACGGCGGCGCGATCAACGGCGGCACCACCGCCGTCCACCAGCAGCTGTTCTTCCGGCCGCTGCCGGGCCTGGGACGTCCGGAAACCCCCGTCGAGGGGCTCTACCTGGCCTCGGCCGGCGCGCATCCGGGCGGCGGGGTGCACGGCGCACCGGGGGCCAACGCGGCCCGGGCGGCCCTGCGCCGCGCACCGGGCAGCCTGCTCGCCCGCAGCCGGCGCGCCCTGGGCCGGGGCGCCCCGCTCCACGCCGGCACCTGGCCGTGACACCCGCCCGTGCCCGGCCCGCCGGACGCCGTCCGTCACGACGTGGTGGACGACGCGGTACGCCCCGTGCGGTGCGCCGCCCTATGCCGCCCGGTGGTCGCCGTCCCGTCCCGGCACGACCAGGACGGGCGCGGCCGCCCGGTGCAGCACCTCGCCGCTCACCGAACCGAGCATCAGCCGGCGCAGACCCCCGCGGCCGTGGGTGCCGACGACCAGCAGGGCCGCGTCACGGGACGCCTCGGTCAGCATCGCCGCCGGGCGGACGCGTTCGACGCGGGCGTGCACCGTGACGTCGGGGAAGCGGTCGAGGCGCTTGGCGGCCTCCGTGCGGAGGATCTCCAGCGCGGCCGCGTCGAGCGCCTCGTAGTCCGGCGCGACCAGACTGGGGCCGGTCGGCACCTCGCCGGGATGGAAGGTGGCGTGCAGCAGCTGCAGGCTCGCCCCGCGCGCCGCCGCCTCCTCGTACGCCACGTCCAGGGCCTGCGCCCCGATGTCGCCGAGGTCCACCCCGACCACCACCCGGTTGTCCGGGTCCGCGGGGGTCTCCCCGGGCCGTACGACGATGACCGGGCAGTCGGCGTGGGTGGCCACCTGCTGGCTGACCGACCCCAGCGACAGCCGCGGGAAGCCGCCGCTGCCGCGGTGGCCGAGCACGAGGAAGGCGGCCTCGGCGGAGCGCTCCAGCAGGACCGGCGCGGGCCGGCCGGGGACCGTCTCCGTGGTCACCGTGATGCCGGGGAACTCCGAGCGGGCGAGCTCGGCGAGCCGTTCGGTGACGGGTGCGTCCGGTGTCGGCGGCCCGTGCCCGTCCTCGTCCGCGGTGGTACCGGTGGGGTCGTCCGGGTGGCCGGTGACGTGCAGCAGATGCAGCGGGGTGTGGTGCAGCCCGGCCTGCCGCGCGGCGTGCCGGACCACCGTCCGTTGGTCGCTTCCTTCGTCAACTCCGGCCAGGACCGGGCGGATCGGTGAGACACCGGACATCGGGTCACTCCTGTTCGGGTCGGGCATGCCGGGGCCGGGCGGTCCCGGGGGAAGGGCGGCTACCCCGCGGCGGAGCGGTCAAGCGGGCCCGCCCGGTCCGATCGAGTCCGGGGCCAGCAGCATGAGCGCCACGTCGTCCTGCCGGTCCGCGCCGGAGTACCGGTTCTCCAGCAGGACGTCCGCGAGGGCGTCGGGCTGCCGGGGCGGTGCCGCGCTCAGCCGGCCGGCCAGCTCGGCGACCGCACGGTCCAGGTCGACGCCCGGCTGCTCCACCAGCCCGTCGGTGTAGAGCGCCAGCACGGAGTCCGGCGGCAGCTCGATCTCGGTGGCCTCGTACCGGGCGTCGGGGTCGATGCCCAGCAGCAGCCCGTGCGGCACGTCCAGCACCTCGGTGTGCCGGTCGGGATGACGGAGCAGCGGCGGCGGGTGGCCGGCACTGGCCAGACAGGCCCGGCCGGAGCGCAGGTTGATGTGGACGTACAGGCAGCTGGTGAACAGGTCGGGGTCCAGGTCGGTCAGCAGCCGGTTCGTCCGGGCCAGTACCTCGGCCGGGGAGGCGCCCGCCGTCGCGTGGGCGTGCACGGCGGTACGGGCCTGCCCCATCAGGGCGGCCGCCGCAGCGTTGTGGCCCTGCACGTCACCGATGACCGCGGCCACGCTGTCCTCGTCGAGACGGATCAGGTCGTAGAAGTCGCCGCCGATGTCCATGCCGCGGGTCGACGGCAGATAGCGGGCGGCGACCGCGAGGCCGGGCACCGGCGGCAGACCGTGCGGCAGCAGCCCGGCCTGCAGGTCGTGGGCCAGCTGCTGTTTGGCGTCGTACAACCGGGCCCGGTCCAGCGCCTGGGCGATCAGCCCGGCCAGCGAGGTGAGGACCTGGCGCTCCTCCATGCTGAAGGTGCGGGGGCGGGTGTACGAGAGGATGCAGCAGCCGACCGGGCGGCCGGAGACGATCAGCGGCAGCACGGCCCGGGCCGCCTTGCCGGTCAGCTGCGGCAGCCCCGGGTACTCGACTTCCATCTGCTCGGGGGTGGTGTAGAAGCTGGGCTCCCCGGTGGACAGGGCGTGCACGGCCGGGCTCTTCGCGGCGCCCAGCGCGAGACCCTCGAAGGCGGCGACGGCCTCGGCGGGGTAACCACGGTGGCCGATGGTCCGCAGCCGGCCGCCTTCCGTCGCGTACATGAGCATGCCCTGGGCGCCGAAGGCCGGCACGATCTGGTCGGCGACGAGGTCGACGACGTCCTGGACGCCCACCGCCTCGGTGAGCGCGGCCGCCAGGTGCAGCACGTGGTAGATCTGCCCGGCCCGGGGCGGCACCGCCTCTCCCGGGGCGGGCACCGGCAGCGGGCCGTACTCCTTGCCGGCCGGGACCTCCGAGGGCGCGATCCACACGCTCAGGCCGCGGCCGTCCGGGAACAGCTGGAAGGTGAGCCACCGGTCGGGCGGACGGAGGGCGACGAAGGACATCGGCTGACGGCTGATCACCGCGGCGCGGTAGCGGTCCTCGAACACCGGGTCGCGCAGCCAGGGCAGCGCCTCCCAGGGACGCGCCCCGATGAGCCGGTCCGGCTCCGCGCCCAGCAGTTCCGCCGCGCCGGTCGTGACCAGGGTGATGGAGCCGTCCAGGTCGAGCGCGCACGCGCCGCCGGGCAGGCGTTCGGCGAAATCGACCGCCGCCCGCGCCTCCTCGGGGCCGACGGTCCGGGCCGGCGGCGGGGTCAGCACCCGCGGCTCGACCGGCCGCGGCGGGTGCCCGTCGGACCCTCGGGGGTGCCGCGCCAGCACCGCCGCGAGCTGCCGGCAGCCGTGCTCGACGCGCTCCCGCTCGTCCTCCGACAGGTGCGGCGGATGCCCGGCCGGCCACAGCAGCAGCAGCGCGCCCCGTGCCCCGTCCGCGTCCCGGTCGCCGATCGGCGCCGCGGCCAGCGCGAAGTCGTACGGCACGGCCACCGCGGTACGGGGGAAGTCACGGACCAGCTGCTGATGGCTGCCCGCCCACACCAGGTGCCGGCGGCGGACGGCGACCGCGACCGGGATGGGGGCGGCCAGCGCCACCCGGCTCCACGGCTCCAGGAACGGCGCGGGCACCCCGCTCATGACGGTCAGCTGCAGCACCGGCTCGTCGTCCGCGAGCACGTACACACCGCCCGCGGACGCCCCGGCGGCCAGCATCACCCGGAGCAGTGCCCGGTCCAGCGGGTCGGTCCCGGTCCCGCCGCTCATCTCGCACCTTCACACCGCTGTCGTCGTGGCATGTACGACCCACTCCGGCCCGCCGTCGGTCCGGAACAGTGCCGACGTTACGCCGACGGCCGGGCCGCGGCATGCGAGCGGCCGCTGGGTGGCCGACGGGGCCGGGGAGCCGCGGAGAGCCTGCCCCGAGAGCTCTCCCGAGAGAGGGTGCAAATCGCCGTATATCATGTAATGGCGCCTCTTGAACCTGGCGCGGGCAGCATGTCGCCTCCGCATTCGGAGAGGAAACATGGCCGCAGACGAAGAGGACGAGGAAACTCCGGACCGGCGCCCGACCCGAAAGAAGACGGCCGGGAAGAGCAGAGACGCCGATGCCGGCGACCGGACGAGCGACCGGGGTACGGAGCGCGCCGCCCGCCGCGTTTCCGCGCCGCGGGCCATGCGCTACGCGGCCGAGCAGCTCCAGGAGCTCCTGGGCCGGGCCCCCGAATCCGTCTCCGCGGTCCAACCGACCGAGGACGGCTGGATGGCCGACGTAGAAGTCCTGGAACTCGAACGCGTCCCCACAACGAGCAGCGTGATGGCGAGCTACCGCGTGACGCTCGACGAAGAGGGCGAGCTGATGTCCTACGAGCGCACCCGCCGCTACACCAAAGGGCAGGTCGGCCAGGGCTAGGCCGGGTGGCGCCGACATCACCGTTCGCCAAGTGAACAAACACGGCCGCTCCAGTGCGCTCTGGAGTGCGCCGGTGAAAGGAAGGCACCGTGAGTGTAGTGCCGCAAGGAGGAGGGGCCGTAGCGACGGGTGGCGGACAGGCCACCGGCAACCTCTACGACGTCGTGGAACTGCTCCTGGACCGTGGTCTGGTCATCGACGTGTTCGTACGCGTCTCGCTGGTGGGCCTGGAGATCCTCAAGGTCGACGCCCGCATCGTCGTCGCCAGCGTGGACACCTACCTGCGCTTCGCCGAAGCCTGCAACCGCCTCGACCTGGAGTCCGGGCGCAAGGCCCCCTCCAAGCTGACGGACGTCGTCGGCGAGGTCACCGAGGGCGGCGCGCGCGGCAAGACCAAGGGAGCCCTGAGCGGCGTCGCGGAGTCCGTGGCGGACGCCCTCAAGGCAAGCACCCAGGAGACCGAGGAACGGCACAAGGAGCCCGCGAGCAAACGCGAGCGACCGGTGAGGCACCGAAAGGACTGAGCCATGCCCGTCTACGTCTACTCGATCGTCTCCCGCAGTCATCCGCAGAACCTGGACGGTCTGCACGGAGTGGGTGACCCACCGTCAGAATTGCGCACGGTGGTCGGCGAGAAGCTGTCCGCGGTGGTCAGTGACGCTCCCGAAGGGCTGCGGCCCAAGCGCCGCGACCTCGCCGCCCATCAGGCCGTGCAGGAACGGCTGATGGCCGACGGCACGGCCCTGCCGCTGCAGTTCGGCTTCACGGCCGACGACGAGGACGCGGTACGGACCGTGCTGGAGGAACGCGCGGAGGAATTCGCCGAGCGGCTGCAGACCCTGGAGGGCTGCGTCGAGTACCACCTCAAGGCCGCCCAGAGCGAGGAGGCGATGCTGCGCGAGATCCTCACCGAATCGGACCAGGCGCGCCGGATGAACGAGGAGGTCAGAAGCGGCCGGGGCGGCCCGGACCTGCCGCTCGCACTCGGCGAACTGGTCGCGAAGGAGGTCGAGACGCGCAAGGACCGGCTGAACGCCGCGGTCGCCGAGGCGCTGGGTGGGATCGCCCGCGAGGAGACCGGCTACAAGGCGGCCGGGGACGACTTCCTGAGCGTGTCCTTCCTCGTCGACCGGGACCAGGAGGCCCGGCTGCGCGCCGCGGTGCAGAAGATCGCCGACGAACTGGGCGAGGACTTCGACCTGCGGCTGCGCGGTCCGCTCCCCGTCTACAGCTTCGTCTGATCCGTCCGGCCCGGCCGGTCGTCCGCTCTTTCCGGCGTCCGGTTCCGCGGCCTCGTCCAAGGAGTTCCCATGAATCTGCTGGGAGAGATCGCCGCCCTCCCGGTCGCCCCGGTGCGCGGTGTCCTCTGGGTCCTGCAGCGGGTGGTCGAGGCCGCCGAGAACGAGTACTACGACCCCGCCCCCGTGGAGCAGGAACTCGCCGCGCTGGAACGGCAGTTGCTGGCCGGTGAGATCGACGAGGAGACCTTCGACCGGCGGGAGGACGAACTGCTGGACCGACTGGAAGAGATCCGGGCCCACCTTCGGGGTACCGGTGGCTGACCGGGGCCGGAGCAACGCCCGGGCCCCGGGGAAGCGAGGTGCAGGGCCGTGAGCGAACCCGTCGCCAGGAGGCTGGGTGACCAACCCTCCAGGGCCGCCCCGCCCGGCCAGGGCGGCACGTCCGCGAACCTCGCCGACATCCTGGAACGGGTCCTGGACAAGGGCCTCGTCATCGCCGGTGACATCCAGATCAACCTCCTCGACATCGAACTCCTCACCATCAAGCTCCGTCTGCTGATCGCGTCGGTCGACAAGGCGAAGGAGATGGGCATCGACTGGTGGGAGCACGACCCCACACTGTCCTCCCGGGCCTCCGACGGCTACCGCTCGCTCGCCGAGGAGAACCGGCGGCTGCGGGCCGAACTCGCCGCGGCGCGCGGCCGGCCCGGGGTCGACGAGCTGCCGCCGGGCGACTCGGCGGTGGAGCCCGGAAAGATCGATGCGGCAGAGGAAGCCGAGAAGGCCGAGGCGAACGAGCAGGCCGCGGTGACCAAGCAGGCCGGGCAGGCCAAGCGGGCCAAGGCGGCCGAACCGGCCAAGGCGGCCGAACCGGCCGAGGTGGCCCAGGCGGCCGAGGCGGCCGAACCGTCCGAGGTGGCCCAGCCGGCCGAGCCGGCCAAGGTGGCCGAGCCCGACAAGGCGGCCGAGGCGGCCGGGCCCGGCAAGGCGGCCGAGCAGAAGGACCGCCCGGCCGCCCGCAGCCGGCGCAGCGTGAGCGGCAACCCGGGCACGTCGGGCCGGGCCCGCGCCTCCGGCACCGCACGCAAGCGGGCCGAACCGCGCTCCCGGGGCAAGAAGCGGGACGAGCCATGACCGAGCTCATCAGCTATGCCTACGCGGTCGCGCGGGACGCCGACGGATCGCTGGAAGCGGAGCTGTCCGGGCTCCCGGGCGTGGCCGACGCACCGGTCCGCCTGGTACGCACCGGCGACGACGCCGATGTGGTCGTCGCCGTCAGCGCGGTGCCCGCGGCGGACTTCGACGAGCGGGCACTCCGCGCCCACCTGGAGGACCTGGACTGGCTGGAGGCCGTCGCCCGCGCCCACCACCGGGTGATCGAGGCGCTGGCCGCCCGCAGCACCGTGCTGCCGCTGCGCCTGGCCACCGTCTACGTCGACGACGAGAGCGTCCGGCTGATGCTGGCGGACCGCCGGCGGGCGTTCGCCGACCGGCTCACCGAGCTGGCCGCACAGACCGAGTGGGGGGTCAAGATCTACGTCGACGCCGCGGCCGCCGAGACCCCCGAGGAGCCGCCCGCCGAGGACGTGAGTCCCGGGCGGGCCTACCTCAGCCGGCGCAGGGCACAGCGCCACGCCCGCCAGGACGCCTACCGGCACGCCGAGGAGGCGGCCCGGCGGGTCGAGGACACCGCCCGCACCTACGCCGTCGACCAGGTCAGGCACCGGGCGCAACAGGGCGAACTGGCCCAGGGCCCGGGGGAGAACGTCGTCAACGACGCCTATCTCGTGCCGCAGCAGGACGCCGATGACTTCCGCGCCGACGTCCTCCGGGCCGGCGAGGGCTTCCCCGGCGTCCGCGTGGAGGTCACCGGGCCCTGGGCGCCCTACTCCTTCGCCGTCCCCGCCGAGGCCGATCCCGTGCGGAGAGCCGCGCCGTGAGGCCCGTGGGCGGGCCGCCGGCCAGGGCGGACGAGCCGCTGCCGAACCAGCAGATCGCGCTGATCGACCTGCTGGACCGGCTGCTCAGCGGCGGTGTGGTGCTCACCGGCGACGTGGTGCTCTCCATCGCCGACATCGACCTCGTCCGCATCACGCTGCGTGCGCTGGTCGTCTCCATCAGCGCCGCGAACCCCTCCCCGTGGCCCTCGCGCGAGGAACTGGCGCAGCGCGACGAGTTGACGTACCGGGAGGACCTGACGCTCCCGGAGGGCGGACCATGACGGAGGACGCCCGGTGGCCGGCCGGCGCCCGCTTCGACGAGGTCGCCGACGCGGCGGCGCGCGCCTTCCGCCTGCTGCCCGCGGCACCGGAGGACGACCTCCTGCGCACGCCGGGCGGTCCGTCGCCCCGGCCCGCACACCGGATCGCCACCGATCCCGACACGGTGGAACGCGACCTCATGAAGCTCGTCCTCACCCTCGTCGAGCTGCTGCGGCAACTCATGGAGCGCCAGGCCCTGCACCGGGTCGACGCCGGGGACCTCTCCGAGGAGCAGGAGGAGCGGCTGGGCGAGACGCTGATGATCCTGCACAGCCGGATGGTGGACCTCTGCGCCCGGTACGACCTGTCACTGGAAGACCTCAATCTGGACCTCGGACCCCTCGGGACCCTGCTGCCACCGTCCTGACCGGCGCCGTCCCGAACCGGCGGCCCGGACCGGGCCGCACCCCAAGGAGCACGACAAGGACCACAGGAGCACGACAAGGACCACGACAGGAGCGCGAGATGGACATCAAGAAGAAGACCCGGGAGCTCGGCGGCACCGCCGCCGGAAAGGCCAGGGAAGCGATCGGCAGGACCAAGGAAGCGACCGGCAGGGCCCGCGGTGACACGGAGCTCGAACACAGGGGCAGGGCCGAGAAGGCCATGGGGAAGGTCAAGCAGGCCGTGGAGAAGGGCCGGCACACCCTGAAGCATTGAGCCCGCCGCCCGGCCACCGGCCCACACCGGTCCCCGCCGCCCGTGTCTCCGTGCGGGCGGCGGGGACCGGTGGCACAAGATCCCGGCCTCGGCCGGGGGTCAGCCGGCCTCGGGCAGCCGTACCCGGACGGTGCCGTCGGACTCCACGCTCACCTGGAACGCGGGCTGCGGCGCGGTGGCCGGCCCCCGTACGTTGGCGCCGTCCGCCAGCCGGAAGACGCTGCCGTGCCAGGGGCACTGCACACAGCCGTCCGCGACCTTCCCCTCCGACAGCGGTCCCGCCATGTGGCTGCACCGGTCGGCCAGGACATGGATGTGGCCGCCCGGCTGCCGCACCACCACGAGGGGCACCTCGCCCAGCTCGCGGCGCACCGCCTCGCCGACCGGGAAGTCCGTCACCCGGCCCACGGTGTGCCAGCCCGCCGCCACCAGGTGCGGCACCGGCTGGGCCTTGTTGGGGCCCGCGGCCTGCCGGTAGGCGAGGTGGCCGCCCAGCAGCCCGCCGGTACCGGCCGCGCACAGTCCCGCGAGCCCGAGCGCCTTGCCCAGCGCCGTACGGCCGCGGCCGCGCTGCACCCAGGAGTTCGCGTACAGGCCGATGGCCGCGGCGATCGACCCGGCGTGCACCAGCCCGGTGCGCATCTGGTCCTCGTGCTGCTCGGCCCAGTCCACCCAGCCGGCCAGCGCGGCCGGTACGGCGGACAGCACGCCCACGCCCACCAGCACCCGGGCGCCGCGCCGGGTGCCGGGCACCAGGTCCAGCACCGCGGCGGACATCCACGAGCCCAGCGGGAGCTGTACCAGCGCCGGGTGCAGCGGATGGCCGATCGGCAGCCCGTGCAGCACATCGCGCCAGCGCCCCAGCGGCAGCCCGCGGACCGCCCGCTGGAGCGGGCCGATCACCCGGTCCAGCTGCTCCAGGCGGCCCAGCTCGTCGAGGGAGCGCAGGAACGTGGCCTCGGTGCGGGCCGCGGCGCCATTCAGTGTGCCGGTGTCGCCACCGGAACCGGTGGCGGTCTGCAGGACGCCCGTACCCGGGGCGAGGACGGCGAATTTCGTGTACCGCGCGGAGAGCCGCATCAGCCTCACTCCTCTTCGGTCTCTTCCTCGTCCTCTTCGGCGGGCTCTTCCTCGTCCTCCTCGTCCGCTTCCTCTTCCTCGTCCGCGGACTCCTCGCCTTCCTCCTCCTCTTCGCCCTCTTCCTCCTCTTCTCCTTCTTCGCCCTCTTCCTCGCCTTCCTCTTCTTCGCCTTCCTCGGCCGCTTCGCTCTCCTCTTCCTCGACGGCCTCCTCATGGGTGCGTACGACCTCGCCGTCGCGGATCTCGCCGCGCCAGCCCTCGGGTTCCTCGGTGGTGAGGGTCACGTAGCGCTGGAAGTGCTTGAAGTCCAGCCGCAGCCGTCGTCCCTGCGCCCGCCAGATGTTTCCGGTCTTCTCGAAAAATCCCGAGGCGTAATACTCGACGACCAGCACGATGCGGGTCAGATTGGGCGCCAGCTCGTGGAAACTGACCGCGCCCCGCGTCGAGCCCTTGGCCCCCTCCGACGTCCAGACGATCCGGTCGTCCGGTATCTGTTCCTGGACGGTCGCCTTCCAGCCCCGGGTCGACGGCCCGACCTTGGCCTTCCAGTCGCTGGTCGTCTCGTCGTGCGGCGACACATTCCGCACGCCTTTGGTGAAGCGGCTGAATTTGTCGTACTGCGTCCAGTGGTCATAGGCGGCACGCACCGGCACACCGACGTCGAGGACCTCGATGATGTTGGTGACCTTCTTGTCGCCCGAGGAGCGTTTCTTTCCGCCTCCGAAGGCCTCCTTGGCCTTTCCGATCACCTTGTCCTTGATGCTCCCCGCCGTTCCGGACAGCACCGCCTTGAGGGGGGAATCACCGCTCAGCAGGCCCGCGCCGATCTTGCCCAGGGACCCGCCGTGCTCGGCGACATCGGTGAGCTGGTCCGTCACGTCCGCCAGCTTGTCGCCGGCCCGTTCGGCGAGGTTTCCCACCAACGCCGTCATGAGGTTGCCGAACTCGTCACGCAGTTGGTCCATCCCCGAGTCCGGGGCCTGTTCCGACTTCGCCATGACCGGTCACCTCCCGCCTCTGCCACGCGACGTGGTCTTCTTGGCGGCGGTCTTCTTCGCCGGAGCCTTCTTGGCCTTCTTGGCCGCCTTCTTTCCCGCCGGGGCCTTCTTGGCGGTGGCCTTCTTTGCCGGGGCTTTCTTGGCGGCTTTCTTTGCCGGGGCCTTCTTGGCGGTGGCTTTCTTCGCCGGGGCCCGTGCCGCTCGGCCCCCGCCGCCGCGGCGGGGCCGCTCCTCGGCCTCTTCCTCCTCCGGCTCTTCTTCTTCCTCCTCCGGCTCTTCCTCCTCCTCGTACTCCCCTTCTTCTTCCTCTTCCTCTTCCTCGTCTTCCTCCGGCTCTTCCTCGTACTCCTCTTCTTCTTCCTCTTCTTCCTCTTCCTCGTCCCCCTGCGGGCCGAGTTCGAGGCGGCTGGTCCGGTCGCGGAGCGTATCGGCGAGCGAGACCAGTTGCCGGTTGGCGGCGGTCGCCAGGGCCTTGCGGCCGGCGTCCATCACCTCACCGCGCAGCTGGTCGCCCAGCTCCGCGACCTGGGGTATCTCCCCGAGCTTGCGGACGCTGTCGGACACCAGCTGACGGGGGTCGAGACCGGATTGGCGCCCGGCGAGATAGGACGCCGCCGTGAGGGCGAGCCGGCCCTTCTTGGTACGGCCCAGCACATAGCCGCCGGCCACCGCGGCGGCGAGCATGATCTTCGTTCCTTGGTTCATGGACGTGTCACCTTTTCCTGGGCAGCCGACCGATTGGCGCCATATCTCCAGAGTGATCCCTGTGGTGACCTGCGCATCTCGGGCGCCCATCGCGGATGCGGGGGCGCAGCTGCGCCCGCGGGCATGCCGAGGGAGCGGGTTCGCCCGCCGTGAGGGGCGGCCCGTTCTACGGGTTACCGGTGGTCCGGAAGAAAAACACGCGAGGCGGTCAAAGTGGCGTCGATACGGTCAAAAAGCGGTCAAAGGACCGCAGGGTGTCCGTCCGGCCGCCGACCGGCACGTATGCGGACGGAAGGCGACGGTCCTAGGCTCGAAATATGCCGGGATCACGCCGTGCCCCGCCTCGTGCGGGAGCAGACCGTGTGGGAGTCGGGGGAGCGCGGCGTGCCCGCCGGTGGGCGGCCGCGGCCCGGCTGCCGGCCGTGGCGGCGGTGGTGGCCCTGCTCGGCGTGCCGGCCGGCACGCCCGCCGCCCTGGCGGGAACTCCCGCGCCGGCGGCCGTCGGTGACCCGTCCCCCGCCCCCGGGCTGGCACGCTTCTACCAGCAGCGGCTCTCCTGGGCGCGGTGCGGCCCGGACGTCCAGCAGAGCGCCCGCAGCCAGGGCGACACCGCGCCGCCGGGCTTCGCCGACCGGCTGGAGTGCGCGCGGCTGACCGTACCGCGGGACTACGGCCATCCCGACCGGACCGCGCTGCGGGTCCAGCTGGTCCGGCTGCCGGCCACCGGGCCCGGCAAACGGCTCGGCTCCCTCGTTCTCAACCCCGGCGGCCCGGGTGCTTCCGGCGTCGACTACCTGATCGGCAGCGGCAGCGCCTTCGCGCGCCCGAACCAGCGCTACGACCTGGTCAGCTTCGATCCGCGCGGCACCGGCCGCACCGAACCCGTCTCCTGCGGCAGCCGGCTCGCCCCGCCGCCCGGCAACGCCGCCGACGACACCCTCGCGGCGAAGGAGAAGCGCATCAACGAGGCGTGCGGGCGGTACTCCGGCGGGCTGCTGCCCTGGGTCGGCACCACGGAGGTCGCCCGGGACATGGACGTGCTGCGTGCCGCGGTCCACGACGGCAAGCTCAACTACCTGGGGTTCTCCTACGGCACCAAGCTCGGCGCGGTCTACGCCCATGAATTCCCGGACAAGGTCGGCCGGATGGTGCTGGACGGCGTCGAGGACCCCACCAAGAACACCTGGCAGACCGCGCTCGCCCAGGCCCGCGGCTTCCAGCGGGCACTGGACGACTTCACCGCCGACTGCGTCCGTGCCCCGGACTGCCCGCTCGGTACGGACGACGGCCGGGCGCAGGACCAACTGCTCCGCTGGTACCAGCAGTTGACCGATACGCCGCTGACGGTGCGGGGGCGTACGGTGGACGAGACCACCTATGTCTACGCGCTGCGCGAGGCCCTCTACAGCCGCAGCGACTGGCCGGCCCTGCGGCAGGCCCTGGCGCAGCTGCGGCGCGGCGACGGCGCGGGCATCCTCCGGCTCAGCGACAGCGGCGGCAGCCGGGCACCCGAGAGCGGCAGGGCTCCCCACAGCGAGAAGGCCCGCGGCGGCACGGCCGTTGCCGTACCGCCGCGGGCCGGAATCCCGCCGCGGCGGACCGGGCAGGACGACGAACTGCCGCCGCAGGACCAGCTGGCCCTGCGCGCGATCTCCTGCCGGGACACCTCGGAGCGCTACGGCGCCGCCGACTACCCCCGGGCGGAGCGCGAACTCACCCGGGCCTCACCGCTGTTCGGGCCGGACCTCGCCCCGACCCTGCTGGACTGCTACGCCTGGCCGGCCGCGGGCGACGACTCCTCCCGCGACGTCGCGGCGCCGGACGCGCCGCCGATGCTGCTCGTCGCCACCACCAACGATCCGGCGACCCCGTATCAGGGCGCCGTCAACATGGCCCGGGCGCTGGGCAATTCCAGCGTCGTGCTGACCTTCCGCGGGGAGGGGCACGCCGCCTACGCCACCGGTGACACCTGCGTCCAGGACCACGTCGACCGCTTCCTGATGGACGGCGTGCTGCCCAAGCCGGACACCAGCTGCGGCTGAGCGGTCCGGTGGACGGCAGCCCGGTGGACTACCTCCGGTAGTAACGGTTGTCCTCGACGTCGACCACGGGAGCGCCGGGGGAGGGCGGCTGGGTGCGCCGCCGCTTGAGGATGCTCACGTACGTCGCGAGTCCGATGATGCCGACGATCATCATGATGATGCCGACGAGGTCGAGATTGATCCCGGCCATGTGCCAGTCGGTGGCGAACGTGAGGATCGCCCCCACGGCCAGCAGACCGATGCACCCGCCGATACCCATGGTGTTTTCCTCCATAACTGGTGTGACGGTCAGGTCTGTTGAGAATGCGGTTACCCGGCGGCGGGGGCCTTATGTCCGTGCCGCGGTCGACGTCCGGCGCGGGTGGGCCGGGGAGGGGCGCCGGGGGCCGGCCGGGCGCTCAGCCGGCGCGCCGGCCGCCGCGGCCCGCGGTCTTCTTCGCCGCGGCCGGCTTCTTCGCGGCGGCCTTCTTCGTGCCTGCCGTCGTGCCGGCGGTCTTCTTCGCGCCCGCCGTCTTGGCGGCCGTCTTCTTCTCGGCGCTCTTCCGGCCCGCGGTCTTCTTCGCGGCCGTGGCCGGGCCGGTCTCCTCGTCCTCGCCGCGTGACCGCTTCGCCGCCCGGACGCTGTCCTGCAGCGCCGCCATCAGGTCCATCACCCGGCCGGCCGGGGGCTCCTCGCCGGTCTCGAACTCCGGCTCGCGGTCGGCCAGCTTCGCCGCCACCAGCTCTTCGAGCGCCTCCCGGTAGTGGTCGTGCACGTCGTCCTCGGACAGTCCCCCGAAGGAGTCCATCAGCGCCTCGGCGGCCGCCACCTCATTGGCGTGCACCGGCGCCTCGCGCTCGGGCAGCACCCCCTGCAACGGGCGGATCTGGTGCGGCCAGAGGAGTTGCTGCATCACGAGGACGTCGCCCATCGGCCGGATCATCGCCAGCGTCTCCCGGCCGTGCAGGGCGATCTTCCCCAGGCCGACCCGCTGGTGCCGTTCCATCGCGTCGCGCAGCAGGACGTACGGCTTGGCCGCGGCCGGGCCGTCGATGCCCAGGTAGTAGCCCTTGCCCAGCTGGAGCGGGTCGATGTCACCGCCGGCGACGAAGGCGAGGATGGTCAGCGTCCTGGCGGTCGGCAGCGGGAGGGCCTCCAGGTCCTCGTCGCTGAGCGGGACGACCGTGTCGCCGTCGCCGGGCCGGTAGCCGCGGCCGATCTCGTCGGGGGAGACCTCGGCGCCCTCCAGGGAGCACACCGGCTGGTTGCGCACCCGCCCGCCGTCCTTGGTGTGGATGCGGACGAAGCTGACCGACGCGGAACTCTCCGTGGCGTTGTACGCGGCGACCGGGATCGTGACCAGGCCGAAGCTGATGGCGAACTTCGCCGTGGGACGCATGGGGGCCGCCTTCATCGGTGCGTTCGGCTCCATGCTAAGTGGGCCGGGCGAACCGTACATCCCGGGTCATACCGGGCATGGCTCGATCGGGTCGGGCGGCGGCCGCGGGGGCCGCCGGATCCCGGCGGCCCCTGGGTCGGGTCAGGTCATGTCACGGAGTGTCGGTGGTTATGGTCACCCGCACAGAGCGCCCAGATGATGAAGATGTCGATGGCGACCAGCGTCAGGGCCCAGAACGGGTAGTACGGGATCCACAGGAAGTTCGCGAGCGCGCCGAGACCGGCGAGGACGACACCGAGGACGCGTGCCCACGTCGCCCCGCTGGCGATCAGGGCGACGCCCGCGGCCAGGATCACGATGCCCAGGATGAGGTGGATCCATCCCCAGCCCGCGAGGCTGAACGAGAACACGTAGTTCCGCGTCGTCAGAATGACGGTGTCCTTCGCGATGGCGGAGATGCCCTCCAGGAGGGTCATCGCGCCACCGAAGATCATCAGGACGCCCGCGAAGGCCGTCCATCCCCCGACAATGGTGGGTTTCTGCCTGGCCATGGCTCACTCCTCACATGAGAGACCCGGCCGGCCGCCGGCACGATCCCGGCGGGGGTCATGTGGTCATGACCTGTTTCCACGTTTCCACAGGGATCGGCCGGCCGCATGCCAGGGGTGAGGAGCCCGCATTGAGGGGGGATCAGCGCCGGCCGGCCCCGGGGCGCGGCGCCGTGGCCGCTCCCGCGGTGCCCGGCGCGGGCAGCGGATCGGGCGCCGGGCCCGGCTCCGGCCCGGGCGTGGGCGGTGCCGGATGCGGCGGGATCGGATCCGGCTCGGGGGCCGGTGCCGGGGGTGGAACCGGATCCGGTCCGGGGGCGGGGACCGGGCCGGGGCGCGGACCTGGGGTGGGTCCGGGTGGTCCGGGCCCCGGTCCCGGCGTCGGTGGTACGGGGTCGCGCGCTGCGCGCCCCCACTGGCGGCATGGTGCGTCCGGTACGAGACCCGGCACGAGACCTCCTTCGCTTCGGCCCCGCGGGCGGTTGACGCCCCGTGAGGCCCCTTGGGCACACCACCCTTGTTGCCGCTTTCGTGCCCGGCATGCGGCGTGGCGGGCGGCCACCACCCGGACGCCGGAGCGTACGGCGGCCCGCAGCGGGTACCCCCGCCCGCATGGAGGCCACCGACAGGGACACGGACACCGGCGGGAAGCAGACCGGCCGGGGCGGCGCCACCGGGAAGGCCGCCGGCAGGGCCCGCGGGGGCGGTACGAAGACCGTGCGGGCGGGCGGCCGGACCGTGGAGGTGCACCGCCCGGACAAGGTGCTGTTCCCGGACGACGGGCTGACCAAGGCCGATGTCGTCGACTACTACCGCCGGGTGGCCGCGGCCATGGTCCCGCACCTGCGGGACCGCCCACTGATGCTGGAACGGCTCCCGGAAGGGCTGGACGGGCCGCACTTCATGCAGAAGGAGACCCCGGACCACTACCCCGACTGGATCCGCCGCGAGGAGGTCGCCAAGGAGGGCGGCACCGTCACCCACCCCGTCTGCGACGACAAGGCCACCCTGCTCTACCTCGCCGACCAGGCCTGTCTCACGCTGCACCGCTGGCTGTCCCGGGCCGGCCGGCCCGACCACCCGGACCGGCTGGTGTTCGACCTCGACCCGCCGGGCTCCGGCTTCGAGCCCGTACGGGAGGCCGCGCGGCAACTCGTCGGGCTGCTGGACGAACTCGGGCTGCCGACCATGCTGATGACCACCGGTTCGCGCGGGCTGCACGTCATCGTCCCGCTGGACGGCCGCGGCGACTTCGACACCGTGCGCGGCTTCGCCCAGGACGTGGCGGAGGTGCTGGCCGGGCGCCATCCGGACCGGCTCACCACGGCCGTGCGCAAGAAGGCCCGCGGCGACCGGCTCTACCTGGACGTCCAGCGCAACGCCTACGCACAGACGGCCGTCGCCCCCTGGTCGCTACGGGCCAGGCCCGGCGCCCCGGTCGCCGTGCCGATCCGCCACGAGCAGCTCGACGACCCCGAACTGACCGCACGCAGCTGGTCGTTGAAGGACGTGGCGGGGGTCGTGGAGCAGGCCCGGGCCCGGCCGTGGTCGGCGGTGCCGGCCCGCGGGCGGTCGCTGCGCGCGGCCCGCAAGCGGCTCGACGCCCTGCGCTGAGGGGCCGCCGGCCCGGTCAGTTGGCCGGCGGCCCGCTGTCCGGAGCGTTCGGTTCGCCGGGCCGTCCCTCGACGTTTCGTCGCGGCCCGTGCCGTTCGCGGTCGGCGAGCACCGCCTCGTCGAGCAACTCGCGCTCCCGGCGGGCCCGTTCCCGGTCCCCGGCCGAGGCCTCCGTGACGTCCAGGAAGATCTGGTCGGCGACCGGCCAGCGCCGCCGGATCTCCGTCTTCACCCGGACCAGCACCTCCTCGACCTCCTCGCTGTCCAGCCCGCCGACGAGGTCGATCCGGGCCGCGATCAGCGTCGACCGGGTGCCCAGCCGCATGGTCAGCAGCGTCGTCACCGCGTCGATCTCCGGCTGCCGGTCCAGGAACCGCGCGATCGCCTGGCGCAGCGCCGGGTCGGCGGCCTCACCGATGATCCGGCCGCGGGACTCCTTGGCGAGCTGGTAGGCGACGTACATCAGCAGCGCCCCGATGACCAGCGACGCCCAGCCCTCCCACGCCACCTCGCCGGTGAGCAGGTGCAGCCCCACCCCGGCCATCGCGACCACCACGCCGAAGCAGGCGGTGGCGTCCTCGGCCAGCACCGTCCGCAACGCCGGGTCGTCGCCCGCACGGATGGCGCCCAGCATGGTCCGGCAGCTCTGCCGCGCCTGGCCGCGGACCTGCGCCAGCGCGCGCAGCAGCGACGAGCCCTCGGCGAGCAGCGCGACCAGCAGGACGACCAGCCCGACCGTGTAGCCCGTACGGCTCTCCGAACCGCCCGAGCGCAGCGCCTCGACGCCCTGGAAGAACGAGAAGCAGCCGCCCATGACGAAGATCCCCACCGCGGCGAGCAGAGACCAGAAGTACCGCTCCTTGCCGTAGCCGAACGGGTGCCGGGAGTCCGGCGCGCGGGTGCTGCGCTTGAGGGAGGCGAGCAGGAAGAGCTCGTTGAGGCTGTCGGCGACCGAGTGCGCCGCCTCGGAGAGCAGCGCGGGCGAGCCGGCGAGCAGCCCGCCGACCACCTTGGCCACGGCGATCACCAGGTTCGCGCCGAGCGCCACGAACACGGTGACCGCGGTCCTGGCGTCCGCCCCGTCCTGCGACCCGTCGTGCGTCTGGTCCTGCGTCTCGTCCTGAGTCCCGTTCGACACCGCGTGCCTCCGGTGGTCGGTCGGCCGGCCGACGCGAAGCGTAACCGCCCGCGGCCCGGCGCGCACCCGGGCCGACCGGTTGGTTCCGGTAGGGCGGAGGGGCAGCCTGGAAGGGGCGGAGCCCCGCGACCCGACGACCGAGGAGCCGGCCATGGGCGGACCATCCGACCGGGCCGTTGCCCGCACGCTGCTGGAGCGGCACGGCACCACCTACGCCGAGGAGAGCGGCATCCGGCTGCGCAACACCCCGCAGCCGCTCTACCAGGTACTGGTGCTGGCCCATCTGCTCAGCGCCCGGATCCGCGCCTCCGTGGCGGTGGCGTCCGCCGTTGCGCTGTTCGAGGCGGGTCTGCGCACGCCGCGGCGGATGGCGGACGCGACCTGGCAGCAGCGGGTCGACGCGCTGGGGGAGGGCGGCTACCGGCGCTACGACGAGCGGACCGCCACCCAGCTCGGGGACGCCGCCCAGCTGCTGCTGAACGAGTACGGCGGGGATCTGCGGCGGATGCGGGACGCGGCGGACGGCGACGCGGGCGCGCTGCGTACCGCGCTGCGCAAGGTGCCCGGCCTCGGGCCCGCGGGCTGCGACATCTTCCTGCGCGAGGTGCAGGGCGTCTGGCCCGAACTCGCCCCCTGCGTGGACGGCAAGGCCGTCCAGGGGGCCGGGCGGCTGGGCCTCCCGGGGGACGGCCGCGAGCTGGCGCGGCTGGTGGGGAGGGACGAACTGGCGGCGTTCGCCTCGGCGCTGGTGCGGGCCGCGCTGGACAAGTCCGTGGTGGACGACGTGCGCGCGGCGGCGGACGGCTGAGGAGGCCGGGAGCCCCCCGGCGACCGGCAACCGCCGCCGGCCGTCAGGCGATCAGGGCTCCCAGCAGGGTCACGCCCGCCAGGAACCAGGCGATGTAGTCGCCGACGTGACCGGAGTGCATACGGCGCAGCGGAACGGTCCAGCGGGCCACATCGTCGCGCACCGGCCGCCGTACGGTCCACAGCGCGAGCCCCGCGGCCAGTGCGGTGGCCACCAGGCCCCACAGCACCCCGGAGGCGGTCCAGTGCGGCGGGGGAGTGGGCACCGGCTCCGCCGCCCGGCCGTGCAGCACCGCCGCGAGATAGCCGGCGTGGTCGGTGAAGGCGTCCGCGGCCTGTCCGATGCCGGTCCGCAGCCCGGGGACCAGCCCCACCGCCAGGGCCGCGGCGAGCAGTACCGCCGGCACGGTGAGCATGGTGTCCGGGATCCGGGAGAGCGGACCGCCCCGGGTCTCCGGCTCCTCCTCACCGGCCGTCTCGTCGGCCGGGTGCCGACCGGCGTCGGCCGGCCGGGTGCCCAGCCCGAGGAACACCCGGGCCCCGGCCCGCAGCACCGCGCCGCCGGTGACCGCCGACACCAGCACGAACAGCGCGGTCGCCCAGCCGCCCACGGCCTCCTCGGTGACCGCCTTGCCCAGCGCGGTGCCGAACGGCGGCAGCCCGGCCAGCGCCAGCCCGCCGGCCCCGAACAGCGCGCCCACCCACGGCAGTTCGCGCCCCCGGCCGTGCAACTGGTGCTCGTCGACGCTGGCGAACCGGTCCAGCAGGATGCCCACGCACGCGAACAGCGCCGCCTTCACCCCGGCATGCCCCAGGACGTACACCGCGACCCCGCCGACCCCCGCCGGGCTGAGCACCGCGAGACCCATCAGGAACAGCCCGGCGTGCGCCACCGTGGAGTACGCGAGCAGCCGCTTGAGGTGGCGCTGCTGCCAGCACATCAGCGTGCCCAGGACGGCGGTCAGCACCCCCAGGGCCAGCAGCGCCCGGTGGGCGTCGGCAGCCGGCATCCCGCCCGGACCGGCGAACACCGTCCAGTACACCCGGGCCGCGCCGTACAGCCCCAGCTCGACCATCACGCCCGACATCAGCATGCACACCGGTGTCGGGGCCACCGCATGGGCGTCGGCCAGCCAGAAGTGGAACGGCACCGCCGCCGCCTTGACCAGCAGCCCGGTCACGACCAGGGTGAAGCCGGCGATCAGCAGCGCGTCCGGGGTGCCGGGCGATCCGGCGAGCGCGTTGCCGATCTGTGCGAAGCCCAGCTCGCCCGTGTGCGCGTAGAGCAGGCCGATGCCCAGCAACGTGGTGTAGCCGCCGAGGGAGTTGACGACGCCGAAGACCAGGGCGCCCTGGACGGCCCGCGCCTCCTCCACCCGGTAGCCGGTCAGCGCGTACGCGACCACGCCCATCAGCTCGAAGAACACGAAGGCGTTGAAGAGGTCGCCGGTGAGCGTGAATCCGCACATGCCCGCCTGGAAGAGCAGCACCAGCGCGGGGAACGAACCGGCGTGCCGGCGCGGCGGCTCGGCGAAGTACCGCCAGGCGTACGCGAGCGCCGCCAGCACCAGCAGGGAGACCAGGGTGGCGAGCCCCAGGCCGGTCCGGTCGCCGACCAGCACGATGCCCACGCTCACCCCGTTGTGCGGCCGCCAGCCGCCCACCCACTCGGCGGGCTGCCCGGCCGACGACCCGGTGGCCGCCAGCGCGAGCAGGGCGAGCACCGCGGCACCGGCGGCGAACAGGCAGCCCAGCGTCTCGGCGGCGAACCGGGGCAGCCGCCGGCCCGCCCCCACCAGCAGCGCCGCACCGAACATCGGGGTGATCACGATCAGCGGCAGGGTCTGTGCGACGCTCACCCCCGCAGCTCCGACAGCTCGTCCGGGTCCACCGTGCGGTGGCGTTTGGCGACCTGGATGACCAGGGAGAGCAGCAGCGCGGTCACGGTCGCGCCGATGACGATGTCGGTCAGCGTGAGCGCCTGGACGATCGGATCGACGACCGGGCGCGAGCCCGGGGCGATGTCGGAGAACACCGGCGCGGTGCCGCCGGAGCGGTAGCCGACGGCCAGCAGCAGGACGTAGGTCGACGACTGGCAGACCGCCAGGCAGCCCACCGCGTGGATGAGGTTGCGGCTGGTCGCCAGCCCGTAACAGCCCATCAGGAACAGCCAGCCCGCGACCACGTACGGCGCTGCGCTCATGCCCGGTCCTCCGCCTCCTCGTCCGTACTCACGATCTCCACCGCCTGGTCCAGGAACCGGGCCAGCAGCACCACCACCCCGGCGGCGACCTCCACGCCGATGGCGGCGTTGAGCAGCGGGACGGTGCCGCCCGAGGCGAGGGTGTTGAAGGTGCCGTAGGGCAGGAAGTTGCCCAGGAACGCCCAGCCCGCCGGCAGCGCCGCCGCGCCCACCAGGACGTAGGCCGCCTCGCCCGCGGCGTCCGCCACCTCGTACAGCCCGAGCGGCCGGATCCGTTCCAGCGCCCGGTAGTCCACCGCGATGTACAGCAGGTGCAGCGAGGTCGCCACCACCACCCCGCCCTGGAAACCGCCGCCGGGGCTGAGCTGGCCGTGCGCGACGATGTACAGCCCGATCAGCAGGGTGACCGGCAGGGCGAACAGCGCGTAGCGGCGCACCGACGGCGCGACCCGGGCCGGCTCCGGCTGCTGCCGGTCCTCGTCCCGGGTCTGCCGCAGCAGGACGACGGTGCCCAGGACCGAACCGAAGAGGATGGACTCCTCGCCGAGGGTGTCCAGGGCCCGCTGGTCGAAGTTGACCGAGGAGATGGTGTTGGCGGTGTGCCGGGCGAGCGCGGCGCGCACCGCCCGGTCGCCGTAGGGGTGCCGGTGGCCGCCGAACGACGGCAGGTCGAGGCAGGCCAGGACGTACAGCACCGCCACGCCCAGCCCGCCCAGGGCCAGCACCCACATCCGCAGCCGCATGGTCATTCCCGCTCCTCCCGGCGCTCGCTGCGGGCCTTGCGGCGCACCTTGCGCACGGACAGCAGCACCATCAGCGGCGTCAGCGCCGAGCCGACCGCGAGCTGGGAGAGCGCCACGTCGGGCGCCTGCAGCAGCAGGAAGAGGGCGGCCAGCGACAGCCCGAGCAGGGACAGCACGAACGACTGGCGGACGGGATCGCGCACCAGGACGGCCCCGGTCCCCGCGGCGGCCACCAGCAGCAGGCCCAGCAGCACCGGCAGTTCACCGGTCACCGGACATCCCCTCCGCGGGTGCGCCGCGCCCGTGCCCCATGGCCGCCGCGGCGTGCACGGCCCGGGTCGCCACCCAGGACCCCAGCGCCAGCAGCACCCCGATGATCAGGAGCTTCACCATCGCCCGGCCGGGCCCGGCGGCGGCGCTGAGCGGCAGCACCACCGCGGCCACCGCGACGTAGTTCCCCACCGTCAGGACCCGCAGCCGGCGCTCCCCGGGCGGATGGTCCGCCAACTGGTCGGCGAGCAGCCGCACGAAGAGCAGCGTCCCGGCCGGGCCCAGCACCGAGAGCACCAGCGCGGTGTCGACATAGGCCGGACGGGCGAAGCCCTGCGCCAGCAGCAGGAAGACCAGGCTGAGGAGCGTGGTCGCGACGTTCTGCGCGGGCACCCGCCGGCTCGCCCGCCCGGTGGCCACGCCGCAGGCGGCCGGCGCGAAGCCGCACAGCAGCAGCGCGGTGCCCGCGGCGGTCCACCCGTTCACCGGTCGCCGACCGCACGCCGGGCCCCGCGGGCCGCCGCGGCGGCGAGCAGTCCGGCGCCCGCACCGACCACCCACTCCAGGGTGTCGACGGGACCGATCAGCACGATCCACAGCAGGGTCAACGCGGCCCACCAGCCGAGGAGTTCACCCCCGGCCGTCAGCGCTCGCACCATCCGCCACCCACCTCCCTGCCGACCGGGTACCCGGGCCTCAGGCTCACATGCGACGACGTGGCCGCCCCGTCACCGCGCCGCGCACTACTCCGTCGGGGCGCGCGGCGCGAGCGGGCGGCCGGTCAGCCGGACCAGGTCCAGTCGGCGACCTCGGGCAGATCCGTGCCGTGCTCCCGGATCCAGGCGTGGTGGCGGGTGCGGACGTCCGCCATCGCCTGGCGCAGCGCGACCGCGCGGACGCCGAGGCCGGGCACCCGGTCGACGACGTCCATCACCAGCCGGTAGCGGTCGAGGTCGTTGCGGACGACCATGTCGAAGGGCGTGGTGGTGGTGCCCTCCTCCTTGTAGCCGCGGACGTGCAGGTGGGGATGGCCGGCCCGGCGGTAGCCGAGCCGGTGGATCAGCCACGGGTAGCCGTGGTACGCGAAGATCACCGGCCTGTCGCGGGTGAACAGCGCGTCGTACTCGGCGTCCGCCATGCCGTGCGGATGGGCCCCCGCCGGCAGCAGCCGGGCCATGTCGACGACGTTGACCACCCGCACGGCCAGCTCGGGCAGATGACGGCGCAGCAGGTCGGCGGCGGCCAGCGTCTCCAGGGTGGGGACGTCGCCCGCGCAGGCCAGCACCACGTCCGGCTCGCGGCTGCCGTCCTCGGTGCCGGCCCACTCCCAGGCGCCGGCGCCGCGGGCGCAGTGCGCGTTGGCCTCGTCGAGGGAGAGCCAGTCGAAGCTGGGCTGCTTGCCGGCCACGATCACGTTGACGTAGTCCCGGCTGCGCAGCGCGTGGTCGGCCACCGACAGCAGGGTGTTGGCGTCCGGCGGCAGGTAGACCCGGACCACCTCGGGGCTCTTGTTGAGGATGTGGTCGACGAATCCGGGGTCCTGGTGCGAGAAGCCGTTGTGGTCCTGGCGCCAGACGTGCGAGGTGAGCAGGTAGTTCAGCGAGGCGATCGGGCGCCGCCAGGGCAGCCGGCGGGACGTCCGCAGCCACTTGATGTGCTGGTTGACCATCGAGTCGACGATGTGCGCGAACGCCTCGTAGCTGGAGAACAGGCCGTGCCGCCCGGTGAGCAGATAGCCCTCCAGCCAGCCCTGGCACAGGTGCTCGGAGAGCACCTCCATGACCCGGCCGTCGCGGGCGAGGTGCTCGTCGGTGTCCAGCGTCTCGGCCTGCCAGGCCTTGCCGGTGACCTCGTAGAGCGCCTCCAGCCGGTTGGAGGCGGTCTCGTCCGGGCCCACCACCCGGAAGTCCCGGCGCTCGGCGGTGGCCGCCATGATGCCGGACAGCAGACCGCCCAGGATCCGGGTCGGCTCGTGCAGCGCGGTGCCGCGCTTGTCGACCTCGACGGCGTACCGCTCCAGCGGCGGCACCGGCAGGTCCCGCAGCAGCAGTCCGCCGTTGGCGTGCGGTGTGGCGCCCAGCCGGCGCGGCCCTTCCGGGACGCAGGCCAGCACCTCCGCGGTGGGCCGGCCCTGCGGGTCGAAGAGCTCCTGGGGCCGGTACGAGCGCAGCCAGTCCTCCAGCTGCCGCAGGTGGCCGGGGTTGTCGCGGACGCCGGCCAGCGGGACCTGGTGGGAGCGCCAGGTGTTCTCGACCGGCTTCCCGTCGACCTCGTGCGGGCCGGTCCAGCCCTTGGGCGTGCGCAGCACGATCATCGGCCAGCGCGGGCGGTCGGTGAGGCCGTCGTGGCGGGCCCGGCGCTGGATGTCGGAGATCCGGTCCAGGCAGCGGTCCAGGGCGGCGGCCAGCGCCTGGTGCACCGCCGTCGGGTCGTCACCGGTGACGTGCACCGGCTCGTGTCCGTAGCCGCGCAGCAGCGCGTCCAGCTCCTCCTCGGGGAGCCGGGCCAGCACCGCGGGGTTGGCGATCTTGTAGCCGTTGAGGTGCAGGATCGGCAGGACGGCACCGTCGTGCACCGGGTCGAGGAACTTGGTGGCGTGCCAGGACGCGGCGAGCGGGCCGGTCTCCGCCTCGCCGTCGCCGACGACGCAGGCGACCAGCAGGCCGGGGTTGTCGAAGGCCGCGCCGTAGGCATGGGTGAGGGAGTAGCCCAGCTCACCGCCCTCGTGGATCGACCCCGGCGTCTCCGGGGCGACATGGCTGGGGATCCCGCCGGGGAACGAGAACTGGCGGAACAGCCGGGACATGCCCTCGCCGTCCCGGGTGACGTCGGGATAGGTCTCCGCATAGGTGCCGTCCAGCCAGGAGTTGGCCACCACGGCGGGACCGCCGTGGCCCGGCCCCCAGACGCACAGCGCGTCCAGGTCGCGGGCCTTGATGACCCGGTTCAGATGGGTGTGCACCAGGTTCAATCCGGGGGAGGTGCCCCAGTGGCCCAGCAGCCGGGGCTTGATGTGCTCGGGGCGCAGCGGCGCTTCCAGCAGCGGGTTCGCCATCAGGTAGATCTGCCCGACGGACAGGTAGTTGGCGGCCCGCCAGTGCGCGTCCAGCGCGCGCAGCTCCGCGGCGTCCAGCGGCCCCGGTGCCGCCGACTCCCCCGTTCCGGGCGCTGCCGGGGCGTGCGCGTCGGACATTCTCAGCTCCTCACGATGGTGGTGTGCGACGGACGGTGGGGCTCACAGGTTCCGCAGCGCGGGCAGCAGCTTGGTCTCCGCCCAGTCCAGGAACGGCTCCTGGTGGCCGCCGCCGATCTGCACCAGCGCGACCTCGGTGAAGCCCGCGTCCACGTACGGGCGCACCGCCTCGACGAACCGGCCCACGTCGTCGCCGCACGGAATGGCCTCCGCGACGTCCTCGGGCGTGACGTACCGGGTGGCCCAGGCGAAGCCCTTCGGCCCCGGCAGTTCGGAGTTGACCTGCCAGCCGCCCAGCATCCAGCGGAACTGGTCGTGCGCCCGGGCGACGGCCGCGTCGCGGTCGGGGTCGTAGCAGACCGGCAGCTGGCCGACCCGGGGTTTGCCGGTGCCGCCGTGCCGGTCGAAGGACGTCAGCAGCTCGGCCTCGGGCTCGGTGGCGATGACCAGGTCGCCCAGCCGGCCGGCGATCTCACAGGAGCGTTCGCCCGAGACGGCCACCCCGATCGGCGGCGGCTCGTCGGGCAGGTCCCACAGCCGGGCGTGCACCACGTCGAAGTGGGTGCCGTGGTGGGTGACCTCACCGCCGCCGAAGAGCCTGCGGATGATCTCGATCGCCTCGGCCAGCTTGTCCAGCCGTACGGGTGAGGCCGGCCAGCCGGCGCCCACCACGTGCTCGTTGAGGTTCTCGCCGGAGCCCAGCCCCAGCCGGAACCGGCCGCCGGAGAGCAGCTGCATGGTCGCGGCCTTCTGGGCGACGACCGCGGGGTGGTAGCGGGTCGTCGGACAGGTCACGTAGGTCATCAGCGGGATGCGGCTGGTGGCCTGCGCCGCGGCGCCCAGCACGCTCCAGGCGTACGGGGCGTGGCCCTGCGAGTCCAGCCACGGGAAGTAGTGGTCGGAGGTCACCGAGAAGTCGAAGCCGGCGCGTTCGGCGCCGACGACATGACCGACCAGGGCCCGCGGGCCCGCCTGTTCGGTCATCATCGTGTATCCGATGTGCACCATTCAACACACCTTGCTGTGGCGAAACGGGGCCGGCAACCGGGGCGGGACCAAGGTGGCCGCCTCAGTCGGGCGGCTCGGGCGCGGGATGCTCTCCCGGCTCCGCCCCGGGCGGCTCGGCGGGCGCGGTGCCCGGCTCCTCCGGCTCGGGTGCCGGCTCGGCCGGCACCGGGTCGCGCGGCAGCGGCTCCGGTTCGCTCGGTACGGGCCCCGGACCCTTCGGCTCGGGCTCAGTGCTCAAAACGGTCATGGCGCTCTCCTTCCTCTCCATCCTGCGTCCCATGCGGGTACTCGGCCCGTTCGGGGCGGAAACCTCGTCCGCAGGGAAAAGGGAGAAAGGTGAAAGGGGGAGGGAGGGGGAGGGGGAACGCGGGGCCGTGCGGGGCTCGGCCTTCCGGGTGGGGCGGCCCGGCCGTCAGTACACGTCCCGCACGTACCGCTTCTCGGCCGCGAGCTGTTTGACGTACCCGGTGGCGGCCTCCTCGGTCAGGCCGCCGTGGGCCACCGCGATCTCGCGGAGCGCGCGGTCGACGTCCTTGGCCATCCGCGAGGCGTCGCCGCACACGTAGAAGTGCGCACCGTCCTGCAGCCAGGACCACAGCTGGGCGCCGTGTTCGCGCATCCGGTCCTGGACGTAGACCTTGGCGCGCTGATCGCGGGAGAAGGCGGTGTCCAGCCGGGTGAGCAGCCCGTCGTGGTGCAGCCGGCCGAGCTCCTCCTCGTAGTAGAAGTCCGTGGCGCGGCGCTGCTCGCCGAAGAACAGCCAGTTGGGGGCGCGGTGGCCACGGGCCCGCCGCTCGTCGAGGAAGCCGAGGAAGGGCGCGACGCCGGTGCCGGGCCCGACCATCACCATCGGCGTGGCCGGGTCGGCCGGTGGCCGGAAGTGCGCGCTGCGCCGCACGAAGATCTCCACCGGGCTGCCGGGCTCGGCATCCGCCAGGAACGCGGAGGCCACGCCCTTGCGCGGGCGGCCCTGCCGGTTCTCGTAGCGCACCACGGAGACCGTCAGCCGGAGGAGCGCGGGATCGGTCAGCGGGCTCGACGATATGGAGTACAGCCGCGGCCGCAGGCGGGGGAGGAGCGCGGCCCATTCCTGCGCGTCCGCCCGCACCCGGTGCTCGGCCACCACGTCGACGGCCTGCCGGCTCCAGGCCCACCGGTCCAGCTCGCCCTTGTTGCCGGGCCGCAGCAGTTTCCTGAGCGTCCGGTCCCCCGTCTGTTCGGCGGCCAGCCGGAGCAGCGCGGGGGTGATCCGGGTGATGTCGAGGCAGCGGTGCAGCGCCTCGCCGAACGGCACCGTGCCCGCCCCGTCGAGGTCGACCGGAGCCGCCGGGTCCAGACCGGTCAGATCCAGCCACTCGGTGACCAGCTCCGGGCAGTTCAGCGGCTGCACCCCGAGCGCGTCACCGGCCTCGTACGCCAGCGGCACCCCGTCGGCGTCCCGGGTGTCGAAGGTGAACCGGCGCACCTCCTTGGTGGCGCCGTCCCGGCTGAGCAGATCGTTGCCGACGAGCCGGGCGGTGACGGTCGGGTCCTTGGCGGGGGCGGAGGGGGTGGCGGCGGCCGGCGGCGCCGCGGTGTGCCCGTCGGCCACCGGCTCCGCCGTTCCGCCCTCCTCCAGCGCCCGCAGCACCTGGTCGAGCCACTGCCCGGCCGGCTGCGCGTAGTCCGGCTCGCAGTCCGTGCGCGGCGCCAGCCGGACCGCACCCAGCTCCGCCAGCCGGGCGTCCAGCCGCCGCCCGTGACCGCAGAAGTCGTCGTACGAGGAGTCGCCCAGCGCCAGGACCGAGTAGCGCAGGCCCTCCAGTCGCGGGGTGTCCGGCGCGTTGAGCGTGTCCCAGAAGCCGGAGCCGTTGTCGGGGGCCTCGCCGTCGCCGAAGGTGCTGGTCACGATGAGCAGGTCCGCGGTGCGCGGCAGGGTGGCCGGGGTGCTGTCGGCCATGCTCACCAGCGTCGCCTCCCGTCCGCTGCCCTTGAGCCGGCGGGCGGCGTCCGCGGCGACCTCCTCCGCGTTGCCGGTCTGCGAGGCCCACAGCACGATCACCGTACGGGCAACGGAACTTGACGATCCGTCAGTCGCGTCGGCCGGGTCGCCCTGCGCCGCCGTCCCGGTCCGCTCGTCCTCCGCCCGCGAGAACATCCCGGCCAGCACGCCGTTCACCCACAGCGCGGTGTCCGCGCCGAACGGCGCCTGGGCGGGCAGCACCGGCGTACCGCCGGACGGGCGGGACGCCAGCCCGGTGAGGAAGCCGGACAGATAGCGTCGCTCGTGCTCGGCCAGGGCCGGCGGGGCGGGGTCGGTCAGCCGGAAGAGGTCGGTCAGGACCGCCACCGCGCCCGACGCCCCGCCCCCTCCCGGACCGCCCGCCGGACCGTCCCCCGTCCGGTCCGCCGGGCCGCCCGTCTCCGCGTCCGGCCGCTCCGCCGCGCCCGGGAGCGCCGCGCTCTCCGGGCGGCCGGCGCCTCCCGGCACCCTGGTCAGCGCGACCGCACACGCCTTGAACTCGGGCTGGAAGGAGACCGGGTCGACCGCGTCATGGGTCACGGCGTTGACGCTGAGGTACTCGCCGAACAGGTCGTTCCAGTGGAACGGGGCGAAGCAGTTCCCCGGCCGCACCCGGTCGGTCACCACGGCCGGCAGCACCGCCCGCCCGCGCCGCGAGGCGACCTCCAGCGCATCGCCCTCCTCGACGCCGAGCCGCTCGGCGTCCTGCGGATGGAGCTCCACGAACGGCCCCGGGTTCAGCTTGCCCAGCTTGGCGACCTTGCCGGTCTTGGTCAGGGTGTGCCACTGGTGCGGCAGCCGGCCGGTGTTGAGCAGGTACGGGAAGTCGTCGTCGGGCAGCTCGGCGGCCGGCAGATGCGGACGGGCGAAGAACGCGGCCCGCCCGCTGGCCGTGGGGAAGACCAGCCGGGGGCGGCTGCCGTCCGGCCGTACGACCGGCTCCCGGCCGGCCCCGTCGTTCAGATAGCGCACCGGGTTGCGGTCCGGCCCGTCGGCGGCCGCGCTCGGCCACTGCACGGGCGTCTCGCGCAGCCGCGGATAGCTCACCCCGCTCAGGTCGTACCCGGTCCGCGGGTTGCCCGCCCGCTTGAGCTCCTCGAATATCTCCTCCGCGCTGTCGTAGGAGAAGGCATCCGCATAGCCCATCTCGCAGGCGATCCGCGCGATGATCCGCCAGTCCGGCCAGGCGTCGCCGGGCGGGTCGGCGGCCCGGCCCACCAGCGTCAGATTGCGCTCCGAATTGACCATCACGCCCTCGGACTCGGACCACATGGCGGCCGGCAGCACCACATCGGCGTACGCGGTGGTCTCGGTCTCCGCGAAGGCGTCCTGCGCCACGACGAACTCCGCGGCCTCCAGGCCCTCGATGACGGTGCGGCGGTTGGCGACCGAGGCGACCGGGTTGGTGCAGATGATCCAGCAGGCCCTGATGTCCCCGTCCGCCATCCGCCGGAACATCTCGACGGTGCCCTGGCCGCCGTCGTCCGCCCGCAGCGTCCCCGGTGCCAGCCCCCACAGCTCCTCGGTGAACGCGCGGTCCTCGGCGACCAGCGCCGACCGCTGACCGGGCAGCCCCGGGCCCATGTAGCCCATCTCCCGGCCGCCCATCGCGTTGGGCTGGCCGGTCAGCGAGAACGGGCCGCTGCCCGGGCGGCAGATCGCGCCGGTGGCCAGGTGCAGGTTGATCAGCGCGTTGGTGTTCCAGGTGCCGTGGGTGCTCTGGTTCAGCCCCATCGTCCAGCAGCTGGTCCACTCGCCCGCCGCGCCGATCCACTCGGCGGCCCGGCGCAGCTCCGCCTCCGGGATCCCGGTGATCTCGGCGACCTTCGCGGGCGGGTAGTCCTGGAGGAAGGCGGGCATCGCCTCCCACCCCTCGGTGTGCCCCTCGATGAACTCCTCGTCGAGGTCACCGTTCTCCACCAGCAGGTGCAGCAGCCCGTTCAGCAGCGCCAGGTCCGTGCCGGGCGCGATCTGCAGGAAGAGGTCGGCCTTGGCCGCGGTGGCGGTACGCCGGGGATCGACCACGATCAGCTTGGCGCCGGCCTTGACCCGTTCCAGCAGCCGCAGGAAGAGGACCGGATGGCAGTCGGCCATGTTGGAGCCGATGACGAGGAAGACGTCGGCGCGGTCGAGGTCCTCGTAGGATCCGGGCGGGCCGTCCGCGCCCAGCGACAGCTTGTAGCCGCTGCCCGCACTGGCCATGCACAGCCGGGAGTTGGACTCGATGTGGGTGGTGCGGATGAACCCCTTGGCGAGCTTGTTCGCCAGGTACTGCGCCTCCAGCGTCATCTGCCCCGAGACGTAGAGCGCGAGGGCGTCCGGGCCGTGCGCGTCGACGATCTCGCGCAGCCGGGCGGCGGTCTGCTTGATCGCGGTGTCCATGGCGGTGGGCACCGCCTCGTCGCCCCGGTCGCCGCGGACCAGGGCGCCGGTCAGCCGGCCGGGCGCGGTGAGCAGTTCGGCGCTGGTCGCGCCCTTGGTGCAGAGCCGGCCGTGGTTCGCCGGATGGGCCTTGTCCCCACTCGCCCGGCGCACGGTCCGCCGGCCGTCCCCGTCCGTCGCGACCTCCAGCACGATCCCGCAGCCGACACCGCAGTACTGGCACGCCGTGCGCACCTGCGTGAGGCGCTCTGCCGGTGTTTCCGCTGCGGTCACGGACGGTCCCCTTCGTGGTCGGAAGCTGGGCACCGACCCTACGGAGGGCCCGTTAACCACGTGTCACACGTGGCGATCATCCGTCGTTACGGCGACCACACACCCGCACCCGGGGCCGCGTGAGGCTGCGTCCGGGAGATCCGCATCGAAGGTGCAGCAACACGAAAAGTGAAGTCGTTGTACTTTCGAATCGGATGTGCTTTTCTGGGTTCCATGCTTCCCACCACCCCTCCCCGCATCGCGATCATCGGAGCCGGCCCCGGCGGGCTGACCTGCGCCCGGGTGCTCCAGCGGCACGGCCTGCCGGTCACCGTCCTCGACCGGGACGCCTCCGCCGGGGCCCGCCCGCAGGGCGGCACCCTGGACCTGCACCCCGCCACCGGCCAGGCGGCGCTGCGCGCGGCCGGTCTGTACGAGGAGTTCGCCGCCCTGGCCCGCCCCGAAGGGCAGGAGATGCGGCTCTACGGCCGCGACGCCACCCTGCTCTTCCGGCACGCCCCGGCCGCGGACGCGACCGAGCGCCCCGAGATCGATCGGGGGCAGTTGCGCCGGCTGCTGCTGGACTCCCTCACGCCCGGCACCGTCCGCTGGGGCCACTACCTGCGCGCCCTGCACCCGTTGGGCGACGGCCGGCACAAGGCGGAATTCGACGACGGCCACACCGAGGAGTTCGACCTGGTCATCGGCGCCGACGGCGCCTGGTCGCGGGTCCGCCCGCTGCTCTCCGACGCCACCCCGCACTACTCCGGCGTCACCTTCGTCGAGTTCTCCCTCGACGACGCCGACGCCCGCCACCCCGCGCTCGCCCGGCTGGTGGGCGGCGGCAGCATGATGGCGTCCGCCGCCGACCGGGCGCTGATCGTCCAGCGCAACAGCCACGCCCACCTCCGCGGCTACGCCGCCTTCCGCGGCTCGGAGGACTGGGCCCTGGAGGCCGGGCTGACGATGACGGACACCGAGGCGGTACGGGCCGCGCTGCTCGGCCGGTTCGCCGGCTGGGACGACCGGCTGCTGGCGCTGCTGACGGACAACGACGGCGGATTCGTCAACCGGCCGCTGTTCGCCCTGCCGGTGCCGCACACCTGGGCGCACACCCCCGGCGTGACGCTGCTCGGCGACGCGGCCCACCTGATGACGCCGTTCTCCGGCATGGGCGCCAACCTCGCCATGCTCGACGGCAGCGAACTCGCCCTGGCCCTCGTCGAACACGCCGACCGGGACGCGGCGCTGCGCGCCTACGAGGCCGTGCTGCTGCCCCGTTCCGCCGACGCCGCCGAGGGGGCCGCCCGCGGCCTGGCCAACGCCCTCGCCCCGGACGCCCCGGAGGGCACGCTGCGCCACCTGCGGCGGACGACCCGGAACGGGTAGCGGCCCGACACCCGGTGCGCCGAGCTCCGGTTGCGGCCCCCGCGCGCCCGTCGGACGATCGGCAGCGTACGGACAGCGACGGCACCGCACGGAGACGGAACCCACCGTGAAGATCACCGAGCCCACCCCCGGCGCGCCCTGCTGGGTGGAGCTGGGCACCTCGGACGTCGACGCCGCCGCGGTGTACTACCGCGAGGTCTTCGGCTGGCGCGCGGAGACCGACCCGCGCCCGGAGGCCGGCGGTTACACCGTCTTCCACCTGGGCGCCGCGCCGGTCGCCGCGGTGACGCCGCTGTACGCCCCCGGCCAGCCGACCGCCTGGACCGTCTCGTTCGCGACCCGGGGCGCCGATGCGCTGGCCGCGGCGGTCACCGAGGCCGGCGGGCGGCAGGTGATGGCGCCGATGGACGTCTTCCAACAGGGCCGCTTCGCGGTGCTGGCGGACCCGGAGGGCGCGGTGTTCTCGGTATGGCAGGCCCGGGACTTCCCCGGCGCGGCGCTGCTCAACGCACCCGGTTCGCTGGGCTGGGTCGAGCTCGCCACCCGCGACGAGGAGGCCGCCAAGCACTTCTACACCCGGGTCTTCGGCTGGACCGTGGGCACCCACGAGGACTATCCGCAGTGGGGGATCGGCGGCGCCGACTTCGGCGGGCTGAGCGCGCTGGACGAGTTCTACCCGGACGACGTCCGGGCGCACTGGCTGCCGTACTTCGCCGTCGCCGACGTGGACGACACCGCGGCCCGGGCCGCGGAGTCCGGCGGCATGCTGCTGGTGCCTCCCACGGACGTCCCCGAGGGCCCGCGGATCGCGGTGGTCCGGGACCCGCAGGGGGCCTCCTTCGGTATCCACCGCGTGGGCACCGAAGGCTGACCGTCACACGATCGGCGGCCTGTTCGTCGTTTCACCACATTTCTGGGGTGATTTGCGCGTAATGTCCACTTCGCACCAATGGGTGGCATCGCGCGTCAAGAACAGGAGACCCTCATGTCCACGACCGAATTCCTCGCGGTCCGCGGCAGAAAGCTCGCCGCCGGCGCGGGCGCACTGACCACGGCTGTCGCCCTCGGAGCGACGCTGTCCGCCATGGCCCCGGCCCAGGCGGCGCCCGCCCCGACCGCCAAACCGTACGGTGTCGTCACCACCAAGATGGGGCTGAGTGAGCGTCAGTACCCCAGCACCGATGCCTCGGTGAAGGGCTTCCTCCGGCACCGCGCCCAGGTCACCCTGGTGTGCAAGGTGCGCACCCAGCCGGTCGGCGGCAACAGCGTCTGGTACCTGACCGGCGAGGGGCGCGGGACCTGGGTCGCGGCGAAGTACGTGACCAACACCGGCAACGTCAAGTACTGCAAGGAAGTGCAGCGCAGCCGGATGGCGCCCCACAACAACGCGGCCAAGCACGCCGTGGGCTGATGGCGCCCGGCACCCAGGCCCGGTCCGGTACCCGAAGGTGCCGCACCGGGCCTTCGTGCGCCCGTCCGGCGGGGCCGCGCTCTTCCGTATTACTGGAACAAGTTCTACTCTGCCCCCCGATCCGTGAACCGACGACCCGTCAGAAACACGTGGCCGCCGGCCGGACGACCCGGACGACCGGACGATCTGGAGGGGCCGTGCACCTCGAATACACCCCCGAGCAGCAGCAGTTGCGCGCCGAGCTGCGCACCTACTTCGCCGAACTGGTGCCGGACCACGCCTACGCCCGGTACGCCGATCCGGCCGCGCAGAAGCGGTTCTACCGCGAGACCGTCCGCCGGCTCGGCGCGGACGGCTGGCTCGGCGTGGGCTGGCCGAAGGAGTACGGCGGGCGCGGGATGACCCCGATGGAACAGTTCCTCTTCTTCGACGAGGCCGCCCAGGCCGGCGTCCCGCTGCCGCTGATGGCGCTGAACACCGTCGGCCCGACGCTCATGCGGTTCGGCACGGAGGAACAGAAGGCGTACTTCCTGCCGCGCATCCTCTCCGGCGAGCTCGACTTCGCCATCGGCTACAGCGAGCCGGAGGCGGGCACGGACCTGGCCGCGCTGAAGACGCGGGCCGTACGGGACGGCGACCAGTACGTCGTCAACGGCCAGAAGATCTGGACCACCAACGGCGACACCGCCGACTGGGTCTGGCTGGCCGTCCGTACCGACCCCGACGCGCCACCGCACAAGGGCATCACCATGCTCCTCGTGCCGACCTCCGACCCCGGCTACTCCTGCACCCTGATCAACACGCTCGCCTCGCACGACACCACGGCGAGCTACTACGAGGACATCCGCGTCCCGGTCTCGCGCCGTGTCGGCGAGGAGAACAAGGGCTGGCGGCTGATCACCAACCAGCTCAACCACGAACGCGTCACGCTCGCCGCCCACGGCACCATGGCCATCCGCGCCCTGCACGACGTGCAGCGCTGGGCGACGGAGAGCAAGCTCGCCGACGGCCGCCGCGTCGTGGACCTGCCCTGGGTCCGCCGCCGCCTCGCGCAGACGCACACCAAGCTGGACGCGATGAAGCTCCTCAACTGGCGCATGGTCAACGCCCTCCAGGAAGGCACGCTGACCCCGCAGGACGCCTCCGCGGTCAAGGTGTACGGCTCCGAGGCGCGGCGGGACGCCTACGCCTGGCTCATGGAGGTCGTCGCCGCCGCGGGCGCCCTCAAGGAGGGCTCGGCGGGCGCCGTCCTCCACGGCGAACTGGAACGCGGCTACCGCTCCGCGGTGATCTTCACCTTCGGCGGCGGCAACAACGAGATCCAGCGCGAGATCATCGCCTGGATCGGCCTGGGGATGCCGCGGGTGCGGCGTTAGCCTGACGCCGTGGACACCCCTCCCGCAGGTGACCCCGGACTCTTCGGACCCTCGTCGGTGACCTGGCAGCTGCACGGTGACCCGCTGATGTGGATCGCCGGGATCCGCGCGCTCTACCTGCAGGCGCTCTGCCCGCGCGCGGTGCGCGGCGTCCTTGCGAACTCGGACTTCCGGCGCGACGCCTGGGGCCGGCTCATGCGCACCGCGGACTTCGTCGGCACGACGACGTACGGCACCACCGACGCCGCCGAACGGGCCGGCGCCGCGGTCCGCGGGCTGCACCGGAGGCTGACCGCCACCGACCCGGCCACCGGCGAGCGGTACCGCATCGACGAGCCGGAGCTGCTGCTGTGGGTGCACTGCGCCGAGGTCGACTCCTACCTCCAGGTGCTGCGCCGCTCCGGCTGTCCGCTCACCGACGCCCAGGCCGACGCCTACCTGCGCGAACAGCGCGAGAGCGGCCGGCTCGTCGGGCTGGATCCGGCGCGGGTCCCCGGCGACCGCGCCGCGTTCGCCGCGTACTTCGCACGGGTCCGGCCCCACCTCGCGCTGACCCCGGAGGCCCGGGAGGTCGACGCGTTCCTCCGCCGGCCGCCGACGCCCGCCGTGTTCGTCCCGGCCCGCGCGGTGCTCTGGCCGTGGATCGCCCGGCTCGCCTACGGCGCCCTCCCGGCGTACGCCCACCGGCTCTACGGGCGCCCGGCGCCGCCGCCCGCCGCCGTCACCCGCCGTCTGCGCGCCACCGGCCGCCTGCTTCGCGCCATTCCGCCCACCGTCCGCTGGCAGCTGCCGCCCCGGCACATCCTGCGTGCCGTCGAACGACTCGGGCCCGACACCCGTCCGTCGGCCTACAAGCTCCGCCGCGCCGCCGCAATAATGGACGGGCAGGGGGAGCGGCGCGGCTGATCGCGTGGGCGGGGACGGGGGCGGCGACAGACGATGGCGGAGAACCGGCTGATCCAGGGGCGGTACCGGCTGCTCGACACCATCGGGCGCGGCGGCATGGGCGAGGTCTGGCGGGCCCGCGACGAGTCACTGGGCCGGCAGATCGCCGTCAAGTGCCTCAAACCGCTGGGGCCCCGGCACGAGCCCTCGTTCCTGGACGTCCTGCGCGAGCGCTTCCGCCGCGAGGCCCGGGTCGCGGCCGCGCTCCAGCACCGCGGCATCACCGTCGTCCACGACTTCGGCGAGGACCAGGGCACCCTCTTCCTCGTCATGGAGCTGCTCACCGGCCGCAACCTCAGCCAGCTGCTCGACGACAACCGGCGCCAGCCGCTGCCCGTCCCGGACGTCATCGACATCGCCGAACAGGTCACCGCCGCGCTCGCCTACACCCACGGCCAAGCCGTGGTGCACCGCGACCTGAAACCGGCGAACATCGTCCGCACCGCCGACGGCACGGTCAAGATCTGCGACTTCGGCATCGCCCGGCTGGGCCACGACATCGGCTTCACCGCCCGGCTCACCGGCACCGGCGTCGCGATGGGCAGCCCGCACTACATGTCGCCCGAGCAGATCGGCGCGCACCCCGTCGACCACCGCAGCGATCTGTACTCCCTCGGCTGCGTGCTGTACGAACTCGCCACCGGCGTCCCGCCGTTCGACCTCGGCGACGCCTGGGCGGTGCTCGTCGGACACCGTGACACCGCCCCCACCCCGCCGCGCTCCCTCCGCCCCGACCTGCCCGAGGCCTACCAGCGGATCGTGCTCCAGCTGCTCGCCAAGGACCCCGACGAGCGGCCCCGCGACGCCGACGACCTGGCCAAACGCCTCGCCGACGCCCGCCAGGAACACGGCGCCACCGTCCTCGCCCCGCCGGCCTGGACGGAGGGCATCACCCCGGGCCCACCGGCCGTCTCCGCCCGCCGCGCGCCGCGCTCCGTACCGGACCGCGCCCTCACGGTCCTCACCGACGCCTGGACCGGCGGCGACCCCCGGACCGGCGACGCCGCCGTGGCCGCCGGGATCGCCAGCCCCGCACCACCGGACGACCGCCGCACCGCCCTCGCCGCCCGGCTGGCGTCCGGCCGGACCCTCGGCGACGACGGCCGGTACTTCGAGGCCCACCAGATCTACGCCGAGGTGCTGGCCGCCCAGGAACGCACCCTGGGGCCCGACCACCCCGACACTCTCGACTGCCGCCACCACCTCGCACGCAACCTCGGCCGGCTGGGCCGGCTGGAGGACTGCCGGGCCATGACCCGGGACGTGGCCGCCGCCCGCGCCCGGGTCCTCGGTGCCCACCACCCCGACACCCTCACCACCCGCTACGAACTCGGCTACGTCCTGGGCCGGCTGGGCAAGTGGGCCGAGGCGCTGCGCACCCACCAGGATGTCGCGACGGCCCGTACGGTCGAGCTCGGCCCCGACCATCCCGACACCCTCGACGCCCGTTCCGAGGTCGGCATCGGCCTCGGCCGGCTCGGCCGCAGCGCCGAGGCGCTGACGCTCTACCACGACCTGGTCGCCGCCCGCACCCGCACCCAGGGCGACGACGACCCGGACACCCTGCGCGCCCGGCACGGCCTCGGCGTCAACCTCGGACGGCTGGGCCGCTGGCCGGAGGCGCTCGCCGAGGCGAAGGAGGTGGCCGCGGCCCGCGAGCGGGTGCTCGGCCCGGACCACCCCGACACGCTGGTCAGCCTCCGGGAGACCGCCGTGGCCCTCGGCTGGCTGGGCCGCTGGGACGACGCGCTGGAGCGCTACCGCCGGGTCGCCGACGCCCGCACCCGGGCCCTGGGCGCCGCCCACCCCGACACCCTGGCCAGCCAGAGCGACCTCGCCCAGTGCCTGGAACAACTCGGCCGCCAGGACGAGGCGGCCGCCCTGCACCGCCGGATCGCCGCCCTGCGCCGCGAGCGCGCGACGCACCGCCGCTAGGGCCGCTCAGTCGGCCGGCGTCACCCGGTACAGCACCGTGCCGTGCGCCGGCACGTCGCGCGCCACGATGTCCCCGTCGCTGTGCTTGCGGTGACCGGTGACCAGATCGTGCAGCCGGTACGAGGACGCCTCCGGCAGCCCGGCCGCGCCGGCGGTGACCGACAGCGTGCGCGGCGCGTCACCGGAGTTGAACAGGGCCACCGCCCGGTCGCCGTTCCTCAGCGGCTTGGCCAGGACGGCCGAGTGGTCGTCCTGTGCGACGATGCGCCCCTGGATCCCCAGCGGATCCTGGTCGACCGCGATGACGTGCGCGTTCCCCAGCACCGCGAGGGCCTCCGGGGAGAGCTTGCCGAGGTCCGTGCTGGAGATCAGCGGCGCCGCCATCATCGCCCACAGCGACATCTGGCTCTGCATCTCGTCCCGGCTGAGCCCGGAGTCCCCGGCCAGCAGGAAGTCCGGGTCGTTCCAACGGCCTGGGCGCTGCAGATCGGCGAGGTTCGCGTTGTAGTGGAAGTTGTAGACGATGGAGGACCACTTGGCGGCCGGGGTGCTCTGCTGCAGCGCCACGTCCCGGCCGCCCCGCCAGAGGTTCCCCAGCTCGGACGACCAGCCGATGACCCGGTGCCAGACGCCTTCGCCGTCGAACTGGAAGTAGGCCGGCGCGGACACGGAGAAGGTGATGGGCCGGCCGCTGGCCCGCAGCGCGCGGCTCATCTGGCCGTACAGGTCCCGGTAGGTCTCCTCCTTGCTGTGTCCCGGTGTGGTGGGCACGTTGCAGCCGTCCGCCTTGACGTAGTCCACCTGCCAGCTCGCGAACAGCTTCGCGTCCTCGGAGAAGTGGCCGAGACTGCCCGGGTACTTCTCACAGGTGAGCGTGCCGACGTCCTCGTAGATGCCGAACCTCAGCCCCATGGCGTGCAGTTGCCGCCCCACGTAGGCCATGCCGTGCGGGAACTTCACCGGGTCCGGCAGCAGCTCGCCCTTGGGGCCGCGCTGCTTGGCCATCCAGCAGTCGTCGACCGTGACGGTCCGGTAGCCCTTCTGCGCCAGCCCCGAACGGACCAGTGCCCGGGCGTTGTCGAGCACCACTTTCTCGTCGACGTGGCAGGTGTAGTACGACCAGTTGTTCCAGCCCATCGGGGGCGTGGGGGCCAGGTTCGGGTACGGGCCGGTGGCGGGCGCCGCGCCGGACGCGCGGCCCGGGTCGGGGGTGGCGGAGGCGGGCGCCGGGGCGGCCAGCAGCCCGGCCGAGCAGGCGGCCACGGCGGTGAGTCCGGCGACGGTGCGGCCGATGCGGGGTACCGAAGGACGGGACACGGGTCACCTCACGGGTGTGCGGGACGGCCTGACGGGGGGACAGCCGGGGCGGTGCCGAGGTGGAGCACGGCCGGACGCTAGGAGCAGCCCCGGACCCGGTCAAGAAGCCGCACCGCCAGGAGTGGAGGTTTCAGCCGCGTGCACCTGGCCTCCGCGATCACCGCGTGCTACCAAGGGGCATGCCGGAACGGACTTCGTATGACGCGGTCATCGTCGGTGGCGGGCACAACGGACTGGTGGCCGCCGCCTATCTCGCACGCGCCGGACTCGGCGTGCTGGTGCTGGAGCGGCTGGACCACATCGGTGGTGCCGCCGTGTCGAGCCGGACCTTCACCGGTGTCGACGCCCGGCTGTCCCGCTACTCCTACCTCGTCAGCCTGCTGCCGCCGAAGATCGTGCGGGACCTCGGGCTGCGCTTCGCGGTCCGCAAACGCACCGTCTCCTCCTACACCCCCGTGGTACGCCACGGCCGCCCCACCGGCCTCCTGGTCGGCGGCGGCGAGGCCCGCACCCGCCGCTCCTTCGCCGAACTCACCGGTTCCGACCGGGAGTTCGCCGCCTGGGAGCGCTTCTACGGCACCACCCGCCGGCTCGCCGAGCGGGTCTTCCCCACCCTCACCGAACCGTTGCCCACCCGCGCCGCGCTGCGCGCCCGGGTCGACGACGACGCCACCTGGCACGCCGTCTTCGAGCGGCCCCTGGGCGAACTGGTCGAGGAGACCTTCACCGACGACCTGGTGCGCGGGGTGGTCCTCACCGACGCCCTCATCGGCACCTTCGCCACCGCCCACGACCCGTCCCTGCGCCAGAACCGCTGCTTCCTCTACCACGTCATCGGCGGCGGCACCGGCGACTGGGACGTCCCCCTCGGTGGCATGGGCGCCCTCACCGACGCCCTGGCCGACGCCGCCCGCCGGGCCGGTGCGGAGATCGTCACCGACTGCGCGGTGACCGCCCTCGCCACCGACGGCCGCACCGCCGAGGTCACCTGCGAGCGGGGCACCATCGGCGCCCGCCGGGTCCTGGTGGGCGCCTCGCCCCGGGAACTCGCCCGCCTCCTCGGCGAGGCCCCGCCGCCGCCCGCCGAGGGTGCCCAGCTGAAGGTGAACATGCTGCTCACCCGGCTCCCCCGGCTCCGCGACACCGGTGTGGACCCGCGCGAGGCGTTCTCCGGCACCTTCCACATCGCCGAGGGCTACGACCAGCTGGAACGGGCCTACCAACAGGCCGCCGCCGGCAGCCTGCCCGCCGCCCCGCCCTCCGAGATCTACTGCCACTCGCTGACCGACCCGTCCATCCTCGGCGCCGACCTGGTCCGCCGCGGCTACCAGACGCTCACCCTCTTCGGCCTGCACACCCCCGCGCGGCTGTTCGCCGACGACACCGCCGACAACGCCGCCACCCGCGACCGCCTCCTGGCGGCCACCCTCGCCGAACTGGAGACCCACCTCGCCGAACCCCTCGCCGACTGCCTCGCCCGGGACGCCGACGGCCGCCCCTGCGTCGAGGCCAAGTCCCCGCTCGACCTGGACCGTGAACTCGGCCTGCCGGGCGGCAACATCTTCCACCGCGAGCTGGCGTTCCCGTACGCGGACCCGGAGGCGGAGGCTCCGGCCGGCGCGGCGGCGCGCTGGGGGGTGGCCACCGGCCACGACGCCGTCCTCCTGTGCGGTGCGGGCGCGGTACGCGGCGGCGGCGTGAGCGGCATCCCCGGCCACAACGCGGCGATGGCGGTGCTGGAGGAGGGCGTGGTGTGACGGCCCGAGAAGGCCCGGCGATCCCGGGCCGGGCCGGTCCCCCGGCAATTTTCTGACGCAGCATCAGAAAATCTCTTCCCTCGCCCGGCGCCCTGCGGCATCCTGCGCGCATGCAGACGGAGCTGAGCAACAGGCTGGGCGCGGAGCACGCCGTCTTCGGGTTCACCCCCTTCCCCGCGGTCGCCGCGGCGATCACCCGGGCCGGCGGGTTCGGGGTGCTCGGCGCGGTCCGCTACACCGCGCCGGACGCCCTCGCCCGCGACCTCGACTGGATGCAGGAGCACACCGACGGGCTGCCGTACGGGCTCGACGTGGTGATGCCCGCCAAGAAGGTGGCGGGTGTCAGCGAGGCCGATGTCGAGGCGATGATCCCGGACGGGCACCGCCGGTTCGTCGACGGACTCCTCGACAAACACGGCGTACCGCCGCTCGCCGAGGGCGAGGCGTCCGGCTGGCGGATCACCGGCTGGATGGAACAGGTCGCCCGCACCCAGCTCGACGTGGCCTTCGACTACCCGATCAAGCTGCTCGCCAACGCCCTCGGCTCACCGCCCCCGGACATCGTCCAACGCGCCCACGACCACGGCATCCTGGTCGCCGCGCTGGCCGGCAGCCCCCGGCACGCCCGGCACCACCGGGCCGCCGGCATCGACATCGTCGTCGCCCAGGGCTACGAGGCCGGCGGACACACCGGCGAGATCGCCACCATGGTCCTCACCCCCGAGGTGGTGGCCGCGGTCGACCCGCTGCCGGTGCTCGCGGCCGGCGGCATCGGCACCGGCGAGCAGATCGCCGCCGGACTCGCCCTGGGCGCCCAGGGCGTCTGGCTCGGCTCGATCTGGCTGACCACCCGCGAGGCCGAACTCCACTCCCGGCGGCTGACCGCCAAACTGCTCGCCGCCGGCCCCGGCGACACCGTCCGCTCCCGCGCCCTGACCGGCAAACCCGCCCGGCAGCTGCGCACCGAGTGGACCGACGCCTGGGACGATCCGGCCGGGCCCGGCCCGCTGCCGATGCCGCTGCAGGGACTGCTGGTCGCCGAGGCGAACTCCCGCATCCAGCGGCACGAGGTCGAGCCGCTGCTGGGCACCCCGGTCGGCCAGATCGTCGGCCGGATGAACAGCGAACGCAGCGTCCAGGCCGTCTTCGACGACCTCACCCGCGGCTTCGAGCGGGCCATCGACCGCATCAACCGCATCGCCGGACGCGCATGAACCCGAGGAGGACAGCGGAATGACCAACTCCCCACCGCCCAACGGCTTCTGGGCCCAGGCCGCCGCCGACCCGGACCGCACGGCGCTGATCGCTCCGGACGGCGAGGAGTGGACCGCGGGCCGGCTGCACGCCGCGAGCAACCGGCTGGTCCACGGGCTGCGCGCGGCCGGCCTGGAGCGCGGCGACGCCTTCGCCGTGGTCCTCCCCAACGGCGTGGAGTTCTTCACCGCCTACCTCGCCGCGTCCCAGGCCGGTTTCTACCTCGTCCCGGTCAACCACCACCTGGTCGGCCCGGAGATCGCCTGGATCGTCGCCGACTCCGGGGCGAAGGTGCTGATCGCGCACGAGCGGTTCGCCGACGCGGCCCGGCAGGCGGCGGACGAGGCGGAACTGCCGGCCGCCCGGCGCTATCTGGTCGGCACGGCGGACGGTTTCCGGCCGTACCGCGAACTCCTCGACGGACAGCCGGAGTCCGCGCCCGACGGCCGGACGCTGGGCTGGGTGATGAACTACACCTCCGGCACCACCGGACGGCCGCGCGGCATCCGCCGCCCGCTGCCCGGCACCCCGCCCGAGCAGGCCCATCTCGGCGGATTCCTCGGCATCTTCGGCATCAAGCCGTTCGACGGCAACGTCCACCTGGTCTGCTCGCCGCTCTACCACACGGCCGTCCTGCAGTTCGCCGGTGCCTCACTGCACCTGGGCCACCGCGTCGTCCTGATGGACAAATGGACCCCCGAGGGCATGCTGGCCCTGATCGACCGGCACCGCTGCACCCACACCCACATGGTGCCCACCCAGTTCCACCGCCTGCTCGCGCTCCCCGAGGCGACCCGGGCGGCCTACGACGTGAGCGCGCTGCGGCACGCCATCCACGGCGCCGCACCCTGCCCCGACCACGTCAAACGCGCCATGATCGACTGGTGGGGCGGCTGCGTCGAGGAGTACTACGCGGCGAGCGAGGGCGGCGGCGCCTTCGCGACCGCCGAGGACTGGCTGAAGAAACCCGGAACGGTCGGCCGGGCCTGGCCGATCAGCGAACTGGCCGTCTTCGACGACGACGGCAACCGCCTGCCGCCCGGCGAACTCGGCACCGTCTACATGAAGATGACCACCGGCGGCTTCCGCTACCACAAGGACGAGGGCAAGACCCGGAAGAACCGGATCGGGGACTTCTTCACCGTCGGCGACCTCGGCCACCTCGACGAGGACGGCTACCTCTTCCTCCGCGACCGCAAGATCGACATGATCATCTCGGGCGGGGTGAACATCTATCCCGCCGAGATCGAATCCGCCCTGCTCGGCCACTCCGCCGTCGCCGACGCCGCGGCCTTCGGCATCCCGCACGACGACTGGGGCGAGGAGGTCAAGGCCGTCGTCGAACCCGCCGAGGGCCATGAGCCCGGGCCCGCTCTCGCCGCCGACATCCTGGCGCACTGCGAGCGCCAACTCGCCGGCTACAAACGGCCCAAGTCGGTCGACTTCATCGCCGTCATGCCCCGCGACCCCAACGGCAAGCTCTACAAGCGCAGGCTCCGCGACCCCTACTGGGAGGGCCGGGAGCGCGCCGTGTAGCGGTACTTGACCTCGCACCGGGCCGCCCGCAGGATCCCGCCATGACTGATGTGCGCAGCAGCACGGTGGACGGGATCCTGCGGCGGAGCGCCCGGCGGGTGCCGCACCGCACCGCGGTCCGGTACGGCGACCGGACCTGGACCTACCGGGAGCTCGACGAGGCCGTGTCGGCCGCGGCCGCGGTGCTCCGCGGGACGGGACTGCGCCCCGGCGACCGGGTCGGGTCCTACGGCCACAACTCCGACGCCTACCTCATCGGCTTCCTCGGCTGCGCCCGCGCCGGACTCGTCCACGTACCCATGAACCACCATCTCACCGGCGACGAACTGCGCTACCTCGTCGAGCAGTCCGGCAGCTCCCTCGTCGTCGCCGATCCGCAGCTCGCCGGGCGGCTGCCGGACTCCGCGCGGGTCCTGCCGCTGCGCGGCACCGACGACGCGCTGCTGGCCCGGCTGCGCACCGCGCCCGCGGACCCGGACCCCGCGGCGCCGGACGCCGGCGGCCTGGTCCAGCTCCTCTACACCTCCGGCACCACCGCACTGCCCAAGGGCGCGATGATGACCCACCGCGCCCTGGTGCACGAGTACGTCAGCGCGATCACCGCCCTGGACCTGAAGGAGAGCGACCGCCCGGTCCACTCCCTGCCGCTCTACCACTCCGCGCAGATGCACGTCTTCCTGCTGCCCTACCTGGCGGTCGGCGCGGAGAACACGATCCTCGACGCGCCCGACCCCGGGCGGATCCTCGACCTGGTCGCGGCGGGCCGGGCGGACAGCCTGTTCGCACCGCCCACGGTGTGGATCGGCCTGTCGCAGCACCCCGGGTTCGCCGACCGTGACCTGAGCGCGCTGCGCAAGGCGTACTACGGCGCCTCGATCATGCCGGTGCCGGTCCTCGAACGGCTCCGCGCCCGGCTGCCCGGGCTGGCCTTCTACAACTGCTTCGGGCAGAGCGAGATCGGCCCGCTGGCCACCGTGCTGGGACCGGACGAGCACGAGGGCCGGATGGACTCCTGCGGGCGTCCGGTGCTGTTCGTCGAGGCGCGGGTGGTCGACGAGTCGGGCCGGGAGGTGCCCGACGGCACTCCCGGCGAGGTCGTCTACCGCTCCCCGCAGCTGTGCACCGGCTACTGGGACAAGCCCGAGGAGACCGCCGAGGCGTTCCGCGACGGCTGGTTCCACTCCGGGGACCTGGCCGTCCGGGACGCGGAGGGCTATTTCACCGTCGTGGACCGGGTCAAGGACGTCATCAACTCCGGTGGCGTGCTGGTCGCCTCGCGCCAGGTGGAGGACGCGCTCTACGCCCACCCCCAGGTGGCCGAGGTCGCGGTCATCGGGCTGCCCGACGAGCGCTGGATCGAGGCGGTGACCGCCGTGGTCGTACGGCGTCCGGACGGAGACGTGGTCGGGGAACAGGAGCTGATCGAGGCGGCCCGGGCCCGGCTCGCGCCGTTCAAGGCCCCCAAACGGGTGGTGTTCGTGGACGCCTTGCCGCGCAACGCCAGCGGCAAGGTCCTCAAGCGGGAGCTCCGGGAACGGTTCGCGGCGTCCTGAGCCGGGCGGGCGGGACGCGCCGGGCGGCGCGCGGCGCGCGCGACGCGTGCGGAGGGCGACTGTCAGTGCCCCCTGCCATCCTGAAATCGTGGCCGGAGAACAGCCGGCCGACGGCCCTGCACGTCCCGTTCCGCACGGCACGTCTCGTTCCGCACGACGGAGGACACCATGCTGACCACCCGTTACGTCCCCGGCACCCCCAACTGGCTCGACCTGGGGACGCCCGATGTCGACGCCGCCGTCGCCTTCTACTCCGCCGTCTTCGGCTGGCGCGTGCAGTCCGCCGGCCCGGAGTCCGGCGGCTACGGCTTCTTCCAGCTCGACGGGAAGACCGTGGGCGCCGTCGGCCCGCTCACCGAGGAGGGCGCGAGCCCGGCCTGGACGGCGTACTTCCACACCAGCGACGCCGACGCCACGACCAAGGCGGTGGAGCAGGCCGGCGGCGCGGTGCGGGTCGCGCCGATGGACGTCTTCACGGCCGGCCGGCTGGCCGCCTACACCGATCCGACCGGCGCCGATTTCGCTGTCTGGCAGCCTGGTGACGTCCCGGGCCTGGAGGTGGTCATGGAGCCCAACGCCCTGTGTTGGACGGAGCTGTACACCACCGACGTGGCCATGGCGAAGGGCTTCTACCGCTCGGTGTTCTCCTGGAGCTTCCAGGACCTGCCGATGGGCGGCGACCGGTTCTACTCGATCGTCTCCTCGCCGGGCGGCGGCGAGGGCGAGGACACCGGCCAGGGCGGCGTGCTGCAGCTGGCGGAGGAGAATCTGGCAGCCGGCTCGACCTCGGAGTGGCACCCGTACTTCGGCGTGACCGACTGCGACGCGACCTTCGCCGCCGCCCTCGACCACGGCGCCACGGTCCTCATCCCGCCGACCAACGCCCCCGGCGTCGGCCGGCTGGCGATGGTGACGGACCCGGCCGGCGCGCCGTTCGCCCTGATCAAGGGGGACCCGGAGATGACCTGAGCGGTCAGGCGGTGTCCCGCGGCCGGGCGTCCACGATCCGCTTGATCTTGCCGACCGAGCGCTCCAGCGTCTCCGGATCGACGATCTCCACGGCGACCGAGACCCCGATCCCCTCCTTGACCCCGCGTGCGATCAGCCCCACGGCCGCCGTGCGCGCCTCGGGGGTGGCACCGGGGCGGGCCTCGGCGCGTACGGTCAGATGGTCCATCCGGCCCTCGCGGGTGAGCCTCAGCTGGAAGTGCGGGGCGACACCGGGCGTGCGCAGCACGATCTCCTCGATCTGCGCCGGGAAGAGATTGACCCCCCGCAGAATGATCATGTCGTCGCAGCGCCCGGTGATCTTCTCCATCCGGCGGAAGGCCGGCCGGGCGGTGCCCGGCAGCAGCCGGGTCAGATCGCGGGTGCGGTAGCGGACGACCGGCATCGCCTCCTTGGTGAGCGAGGTGAAGACCAGCTCGCCGTGCTCACCGTCCGGCAGCACCTCACCGGTGACCGGGTCGACCACCTCCGGATAGAAGTGGTCCTCCCAGATGTGCAGCCCGTCCTTGGTCTCCACGCACTCCTGGGCGACCCCCGGGCCCATCACCTCCGACAGCCCGTAGATGTCCACCGCGTCGATCGCGAACCGCTCCTCGATCTCCCGGCGCATCTGCTCCGTCCAGGGCTCGGCACCGAAGATGCCGACCTTCAGCGAGGTCGACCGCGGATCGATGCCCTGCCGCTCGAACTCGTCCAGCAGGGTGAGCATGTACGACGGCGTGACCATGATGATCTCGGGCCGGAAGTCCTGGATGATCTGCACCTGCCGGCCGGTCATCCCGCCGGACGCCGGGACGACCGTGCAGCCGAGCCGCTCCGCGCCGTAGTGCGCGCCCAGCCCGCCGGTGAACAGCCCGTAGCCGTAGGCGATGTGGATCGTGTGGCCGGGCCGGCCGCCGGCCGCGCGGATCGAGCGGGCGACCACGTCCGCCCAGTGGGCGAGGTCGCGTTCGGTGTAGCCGACCACGGTCGGGCGGCCGGTGGTGCCGCTGGAGGCGTGGAGGCGCCGCACCTCCTCCTTGGGGACCGCGAACATCCCGAAGGGGTACTGCGCGCGCAGATCGTCCTTGACCGTGAACGGGAAGCGGGCCAGGTCACCGAGGGTCCGGCAGTCCTCGGGGCGCACCCCGGCCCGGTCGAACGCCGCGCGGTAGAAGGGCACGTGGTCATAGGCGTGGCGCAACGAGGCGCGCAGCCGGGTCAGCTGGAGGTCCCGCAGGGCGTCCGGCGAGAGCCGTTCCGCCTCGTCGAACGCCGTGCTGTCCGTCGCCCCGCCCGTGGCCGCTTCCGGCATGGAGTGTCACCGCCTCGTCTCCCTACCGATCATTCGGTAGCTGCGTGCTGATCCAAGTAATCAGCGCGCGGCGAACACGTCAAGGGGCGTGGCGCAGCAGGCCCCCGGGTAGCGTCCAGCGCATGAGTGACGTCCGGAAAGTGCAGGTAGGTGACGTTCGGCTGGCATACCGGGTGTGGGGAGAGGAGGACGCGCCCCCGGTCGTGCTGCTGCACTGTCTCGGCGAGGACGGCGAGGACTGGCGCGGCGTGGTCGGCCGGCTCGCCGGCACCCACCGGGTCTTCGCCCTCGACCAGCGCGGCCACGGGAGCAGCGACTGGCCGGGGGAGTACGGCTTCGCCCGCTGGCGGGACGACGTGATCGGCTTCCTCCAGGCGCTCGGGCTGAAGCGGGTGACCCTCATCGGCCACTCGGCCGGCGCCCTGACCGCCCTGCTGGTGGCCGCCGACCGGCCCGAGTTGGTGGACCGGCTGGTCCTGGAGGAGGCCGCCCCGCCGCTCCCCGCCGCCCCACCGCAGGAGGCACCGGAGCAGCCGGCCGGCCCGCAGGCGTTCGACTGGCGCGCCAAGACCGCGGTGGTGGCCGAACGCAACGCCCCCGACCCGCGGTGGTGGGAGTGCCTGCCGCGGATCACCGCCCCCACCCTCGTCATCGCCGGCGGCCCCACCAGCCACATCCCGCAGGAACACCTCGCCGAGATGGCCGACGTGATCCCCGACGCCCGCCTGGTGACCGTCGAGGGCGCCGGCCACCTCGTCCACGAGGAGCGTCCGGGCGAGTTCCTCGCCGCGGTCACCTCGTTCCTGCCGGCCCCGCGGTAGCCGGCCGTCCGGACCCGGGACGGCGGGCGCGCCCGTCCCTTAGGCTCGCGGCCGTACGCCTCCCCGCGTACGGCCCGCCGCGGGAACTCCCGCCGGCCGGCCCGAGGTTCGAGAAAGGCCGACCGTGCAGCTGACCCGCTCGATGAGCCGTGCGCTGATCGCCGGCGCCGCCGCGACCCTGCTGTTCACCGGGGCCGGCGGCGCCGTCGCGGCACCCGCCGCCCCCGCACCCGCGGCCCCGGCCGCCGCCCGGGCGCATTCCCCGTACGACCGGCTCCGCCCGCTCGCCGCGCTGTCCGCGGAGCGGCTGGCCACCGGCGACCTGGTGGCCGCGGCGAAGTGGGGCACCGGCAGCCCGATCGACGATCCGGCCCGCGAGCAGCAGGTGCTGGACGCGGTGGCGGAGCAGGCCCGGCAGCTCGGCGCCGACCCGGCCGCGACGGTGCGGATCTTCCGGGACCAGATCGAGGCCAACAAGATCGTGCAGCGCGGACTGCACCGCCGCTGGGAGGCCGATCCCGCCGAGGCCCCGGCCGAGCGCCCCGACCTCGACGAGGTCCGCAAGGAGATCAACCGCATCAACACGGAACTGGTGCGTGCCATCGCCGCCTCCGCGCCGGCCCGCTCCGCACCGTCCTGCCGCCCGCTGCTGACCGTGGCCGGCGCCCGGGTGCGCCACGCACGCCACCTGGACCCGCTGCACACCGTGGCCCTGGCCCGCTCGCTGGCGTCGGTGTGCGGGGCGGCCGGCTGAACGGCGGCCCACCCGCCGGCGACCGGGGCGGCCCGGGCGGGCGCCCCGCGGCCCTCACCCCGCCCGTTCGCCGGCCGCCACCGCCTTCGCCCAGCGGTAGTCGGCCTTGCCGCTCGGGGAGCGCTGGATGCGGTCGGTGAAGACCACCGCGCGCGGGACCTTGTAGCCGGCCAGCCGGGTCCGGCAGTGGTCCTGGAGAGCGGCCAGGTCCAACGGGCCGCTGCCGTCGCGGAGTTGCACCACCGCCGCGACCCGGTTGCCCCACCGGTCGTCCGGGACGCCCGCCACCAGCGCGTCGTAGACGTCCGGATGGGCCTTCAGGGCCTGCTCGACCTCCTCCGGATAGACCTTCTCGCCCCCGGAGTTGATGCACTGCGAGCCCCGGCCGAGGACGGTGACGATGCCCTCCTCGTCGACGGTGGCCATGTCGCCCAGCAGCACCCACCGGTCGCCCCGCGCCTCGAAGAAGGTCTCGGCGGTCTTCGCCGGGTCGTTGTAGTAGCCCAGCGGTACGTGGCCGCACTGCGCGAGCCGGCCCACCTCGCCGGCCGGCACCGGCTCGTGCGTCGCCGGATCGACCACGGCCGTACGGGAGTTGACCCGCAGCCGGAACCCCTTGGCGGGGCCCGAGTCGTCGGTCGCGGTGCCGTTGAAGCCGGACTCCGAGGAGCCGAAGTTGTTGAGCAGCATCACGTTCGGCACCAGCGCGGTGAACTGGGCGCGTACCGTCTCGGAGAGGATCGCGCCGGAGCTGCTGACGCTGAACAGCGAGGAGCAGTCGGTGCCCTTGAGCGGCCCGGCGAGCGCGTCGACGAGCGGGCGCAGCATCGCGTCGCCCACCAGCGAGACGCTGGTGACCCGCTCCCGTTCGACGGTCCGCAGCACCTCCTCGGGCACGTACTTGCGGTGCAGGACGACCTTCTGGCCGAAGTGGAAGGCGATGAACGCGGTCAGGGTCGAGGTGCCGTGCATCAGCGGGGGAGTGGGGAAGAAGACGATCCCCTCGCCGCCGGCCGCGACCCGTTCGGCCAGCTCCTGCGGCCGGGCGACCGGATCGCCGGTCGGGGCCCCGCCGCCCATGCCGGAGAAGAAGAGGTCCTCGTGCCGCCACATCACGCCCTTGGGCATGCCGGTGGTGCCGCCGGTGTAGATGACGATCTGGTCGTCGGCGGAGCGCGGCCCGAAGCCGCGCGCCGGTGAGCCGGACGCCTCGGCGTCCGCGAGCGCGACCGGCGCGAGGGCCGGTTCGGGGGCGCCTTCCGGCGGGGTGCCGACCCGCACCAGGTGCCGCAGGTGCGGCGCCCGCGGCAGGGCGGCGGCCACCCGCTCGGTGAACTCCGCGTCGAAGACCAGCCCCACCAGGTCCGCGTCCCGGTAGAGGTACACCAACTCCTCTTCGACATAGCGGTAGTTGACGTTCACGGGCACGGCGCGGATCTTCAGGCAGGCGTACACCGCCTGGAGGTAGGGGACGCCGTTGTAGAGGTGCAGCCCGACGTGGTCCCCGGGGCCGATGCCCCGGCCGGCGAGGTGGTGGGCCAGCCGGTTGGCGGCGCGGTCCAGCTCCGCGTAGGTCAGCCGCCGCTCCGCGCCGGTCCCCGGGTGGTCGAGGTACACCAGGGCCTCGCGGTCGGGAACGGTGTCCACGATCGACTCGAAGAGGTCGGCAAGGTTGTACTCCACGTCTCCTCCAGACCGGGCGGCGTCGGCGCAGGGGAGCCCGCGGGTCCGGACCCCGGCGGTCATTAGAGCGCCGCGGGCGGGAGCAGGGAAGGGGCCCGGCGCAAGTAATCTGACTACCTGTCAGAAAAGCCTTGAACTCACCGTGCGGCTACTGCAACCTGTTCTCGTTCCTGCAGACGGGAGACCGCAATGGGTGGGACGGAACACCTCACCGTGCAGCGCGAAGGCGCCACACTGGTGCTCACGCTCAACAGGCCCGACGCCAAGAACGCACTCTCGCTCCCCATGCTCGTCGGCCTGTACGACGGCTGGCTGGCGGCCGACGAGGACGACGCGATCCGCTCGATCGTGCTCACCGGCGCCGGTGGCGCGTTCTGCGCCGGGATGGACCTCAAGGCCCTGGCCGGGAAGGGCATGACGGGCCAGCAGTACCGCGACCGGCTCACCGCCGACCCCGACCTGCACTGGAAGGCGATGCTGCGGCACCACCGCCCGCGCAAGCCGGTGATAGCCGCCGTCGAGGGGGCGTGCGTGGCGGGCGGCACGGAGATCCTCCAGGGCACCGACATCCGGGTCGCCGGGGAGTCCGCCACCTTCGGGCTCTTCGAGGTCAGGCGCGGCCTGTTCCCCATCGGCGGCTCGACGGTCCGCCTGCAGCGCCAGATCCCGCGCACCCACGCCCTGGAGATGCTGCTCACCGGCCGCCCCTACACCGCCCGCGAGGCCGCCGACATCGGCCTGATCGGCCACGTCGTCCCCGACGGCACCGCGCTCGCCGAGGCCCTGGAGATCGCCGAGCGGATCAACGCCTGCGGCCCGCTCGCCGTCGAGGCCGTGAAGGCGTCGGTGTACGAGACCGCGGAGATGACCGAGACCGACGGCCTCGCCGCCGAACTCGCCCGCGGTTGGCCGGTCTTCGACACCGCCGACGCCAAGGAGGGCGCCCGCGCCTTCGCGGAGAAGCGACCGCCCGTGTACAAGCGCGCCTGACCCGAGGAGCCACCGATGCCCGCAGTCCTCAAAGCCCCGCTCGTCGTCGAATTCCCCTTCACCCGCTCCCTCGGCCCCGTCCAGAGCGCCTTCCTCACCGGCCTGCGCGAACGCGTCGTCCTCGGCGTGCGGACCGCCGACGGCCGCACCCTGGTCCCGCCCGTCGAGTACGACCCGGTCACCGCCGAGGAGCTCCGCGACCTCGGCGGCCTTGTCGAAGTGGCCCCCACCGGCACCGTCACCACCTGGGCCTGGAACCCCGAGCCCCGCCGCGGCCAGCCCCTCGGCACCCCGTTCGCCTGGGTCCTGGTCCGCCTCGACGGCGCCGACACCGCCCTGCTGCACGCCCTCGACGCCCCCGGACCCGAGGCGGTGCACACCGGCATGCGGGTCCGCGTCCGCTGGGCCGAGGAACGCACCGGCGCCATCACCGACCTCGCCTGCTTCGAGCCGTACGACGGCGACCCGGCCGCACCCACGGGGCACACCGGGGCGTTCGAGGACCCGGTCACCGGCATCGTCGCCCCCGCCCGCCTCGACTACGTCTACTCGCCCGGCCGCGCCCAGTCCGGCTACATCAACGCCCTCTCCGGGCGGCGGACCGTGGGCGAACGCTGCCCCTCCTGCCGCAAGGTCTACGTCCCGCCCAGGGGCGCCTGCCCCACCTGCGGCGTCGCCACCTCCGAACAGGTCGAGGTGGGCCCGCGCGGCACCGTCACCACCTACTGCATCGTCAACATCAAGGCGAAGAACCTCGACATCGAGGTCCCCTACGTCTACGCCCACATCGCCCTCGACGGCGCCGGCCTCGCGCTGCACGGCCGGATCGGCGGCATCCCCTACGACCAGGTGCGGATGGGCCTGCGCGTCGAGCCGGTGTGGACCGAAGGGGGCCGCTACCCCGACCACTACCGGCCGACCGGCGAACCCGACGCGGAGTACGACACCTACAAGGAGCTGCTGTGACCCGTGAGATCGCGGTCGTCGCCTTCGCCCAGACCGACCACCGGCGCACCAGCGACGAGCTCTCCGAGGTGGAGATGCTCCTCCCGGTGCTGCACGAGGTCCTCGACCGGACCGGCCTGAGGACCAGCGACATCGGCTTCACCTGCTCCGGCTCCTCCGACTACCTCGCCGGTCGCGCCTTCTCCTTCACCATGGCCCTCGACGGGGTGGGCGCCTGGCCGCCGATCTCCGAGTCGCACGTCGAGATGGACGGCGCCTGGGCCCTGTACGAGGCCTGGACGAAGCTGCTGACCGGCGACGCCGACACCGCCCTCGTCTACGCGTACGGCAAGTCCTCACCCGGCTCCGTACGCGACGTCCTGACCCGCCAGCTCGACCCGTACTACGTCGCGCCCCTGTGGCCGGACTCGGTCGCGCTCGCCGCGCTCCAGGCGCAGGCGCTCATCGACGCGGGCGAGACGGACGAGCCCGCGCTCGCGGCCGTCGCCGCCCGCAGCCGCGCGGACGCCGGCGCCAACTCCCGTGCGCAGCTGAGGGGTTCGGTGCCGCACGGCGACTACCTCGTACGTCCCCTGCGCACCGGCGACTGCCCGCCCATCGGCGACGGGGCCGCCGCGGTGATCCTCGCGGCGGGGGAGCGGGCCCGTCAGCTGTGCGAGCGGCCCGCCTGGATCCGCGGCATCGACCACCGCATCGAGGCGCACAGCCTGGGCGTCCGCGACCTGACCGACTCGCCCTCCACCCGCCTGGCCGCCGAGAAGGCCGGCGCCTTCGCGCGCCCCGTGGACTGCGCCGAGTTGCACGCGCCCTTCACCTCGCAGGAGGTCGTGCTGCGCAAGGCCCTGCGGCTCGGTGACGAGGTACGGGTGAACCCGTCCGGTGGCGCCCTCGCCGCCAACCCGATCATGGCCGCGGGGCTGATCCGCCTCGGCGAGGCCGCCGCCGCGATCCACCGCGGTGAGTCGGACCGGGCGCTCGCCCACGCCACCTCCGGCCCCTGTCTGCAACAGAACCTGGTCGCCGTACTCGAAGGGGATCCGCGATGAGCAAGGAACCCGTGGCCGTCGTAGGAGTCGGCCAGACCAAGCACGTGGCGGCGCGGCGGGACGTGTCGATCGCCGGGCTCGTCCGGGAGGCGGCCGGGCGGGCGCTCGACGACGCCGAGCTGACCTGGGCCGACATCGACGCGGTCGTCATCGGCAAGGCGCCCGACTTCTTCGAGGGCGTCATGATGCCCGAGCTCTACCTCGCCGACGCGCTCGGCGCCGTCGGCAAGCCGATGCTGCGGGTGCACACCGCCGGCTCGGTCGGCGGCTCCACCGCGCTGGTCGCCGCCAACCTGGTCGCGGCCCGCGTCCACGGCACCGTGCTGACCCTGGCCTTCGAGAAGCAGTCGGAATCCAACGCGATGTGGGGCCTGTCGCTCCCCGTCCCCTTCCAGCAGCCGCTCCTCGCCGGCGCCGGCGGCTTCTTCGCCCCGCACGTCCGCGCGTACATGCGCCGCACCGGCGCCCCGGACACCGTCGGCTCGCTCGTCGCCTACAAGGACCGCCGCAACGCCCTCAAGAACCCCTACGCCCACCTCCACGAGCACGACATCACCCTGGAGAAGGTCCAGGCCTCGCCCATGCTCTGGGACCCGATCCGCTACTCCGAGACCTGCCCGTCCTCCGACGGCGCCTGCGCGATGATCCTCACCGACCGGACCGGTGCCGCGCGCGCCCCGCACCCGCCGGCCTGGATGCACGGCGGCGCGATGCGCAGCGAGCCCACCCTCTTCGCCGGCAAGGACTTCGTCTCCCCGCAGGCCGGCAAGGACTGCGCCGCCGACGTCTACCACCAGGCCGGCATCACCGACCCGCGCCGGCAGATCGACGCGGTGGAGATGTACGTCCCCTTCAGCTGGTACGAACCCATGTGGCTGGAGAACCTCGGCTTCGCCGACGAGGGCGAGGGCTGGAAGCTCACCGAGTCCGGCGTCACCGAGCTCGACGGTGACCTCCCGGTCAACCCCTCCGGCGGGGTCCTGTCCACCAATCCGATCGGCGCCTCCGGCATGATCCGCTTCGCCGAGGCGGCCCTGCAGGTGCGCGGCCGGGCGGGCGAGCACCAGGTCGACGGCGCCCGCCGGGCCCTCGGGCACGCCTACGGCGGCGGCTCGCAGTTCTTCTCCATGTGGCTGGTCGGCGCCGAACCGCCGGCCACCTGACGGCACCACCGACCCGCCCCGCCACGTCCTCTGTCCGTCCCCGGGCACAGTGGTTAGGCTGACCGCGGACGACCGGACCGGGAGGAGCGGCGACGTGGCCGACAGCATCACCGAGCAGCGGCTCGTGGGCGGGCCCAGGCCCGACCTCGACCTGACCCAGGCCGAGTGGCAGTCCAGCAGCCAGGGCGTGGGCGACGTCCAGATCGCCTTCGTCGAGGGCTACATCGCGATGCGCAACCGCCGCAGCCCGGAGATCCCGGCGCTGATCTTCAGCCCCGCCGAGTGGCGCGCCTTCGTCCTCGACGCCCGCGACGGGGAGTTCGACCTCACCTAACCCCCGGGGCGGGGCGGCCGCCGTCAGGTGAGCACCACGCACCCGTTCGCGCGCAGCGCCCGGACCGGCTCCGCACCGTCGTCCACGGCGTTCCAGCGCAGATCCAGCTTCTCCAGCGACGGGAGCCGGGTGATCCACCGCGGCAGCTCCGCGATCCGGTTGCCGCGCAGATCGACCCGGGCCAGCCGGGGGAGCGCGCGCAGCGCCCCCGGCACACCGGGCAGGGCGTTGTCGCGCAGCTCCAGCACCCGCAGTTCGTGCAGCGCGTCGACGCCCGCCGGCAGCCCGGTGAGCGCATTGCCGCCCAGCCACAGCTCACGCAGCCGCCCGAGCCGCCCCAGCGACGGCGGGAGCTCGGTCAACCCGGCCCTCTGGGCCCGGAGTTCGACCAGTGCGGCCATCCCGCCCAGCGTGTCCGGCAGCCGGCCGAGCGGGTTCTCGCCGACGTTGAGATAGCCCAGCCGGTCCAGCCGGCCGAGGGCGTCCGGCAGGGCGGTGAGGCGGTTGTCGTGCAGATAGAGGTAGCGGGTCAGCCCGGTCAGCCCGCCGATCTCCTCGGGGACCTCGGCCAGCGCGTTGTGGCCGAGGTCGAGGGTGTGCAGCGCCCGCAGCCCGCCCAGCGCGGCCGGAACCGAGGTCAGTGCGTTGTCGGCGAGGATCAGCACCTCCCAGTCGTCCCGCCGCCACACCTCGGGCGGCACCGAACTCAGCCCGGCCTGCCAGAAGTTGAGCGTGCGGGGCGAGGCGAGCATGCGGAGTCCCTTCAGGAGGACGAGAACGAGGGCGAGAACGAGAACACGAGGACGAAGGCGGGGGCGGGTGCGGCGCGTCCCGCACGCCGGCGGGGCGGCGGGGCGTCCCCCCTACGGCCAGTCGAGCAGCTCCGGCAGCGCGGCGGGGCGATCCGACCGGCGGCAGTCCAGCGGCCGGTGCGGGTCGCGCCCGGCCAGCCAGGCCGCCAGGTCGGTGAGGTGGCCGCGGACGGTCACCTCCGGCGCGGCGGCGGCACCGTACTCCCGCCGGAACGCCTCGTCCGTGGCCGCCAGCACCAGGTGCACGTCCTTCGGGGCGCGCGGCGCCAGGTGGCTCAGCAGGTGGTGGCAGAACCCGTGCGACCAGTCCTGCGGGCCGGGGCCGAGCCGCGCGTCCGCCGTGTGGATCTCCAGCTCCCGCCACCAGGCCCACAGCACCGTGCGCAGATCGCCGTCCCGGTAGCGCACCGGGCGCGACCAGTCGGCCGGGCCGACCGCCGCCCAGGCCGACGTGGACTCGTCCAGCGCGGCACCCACCGCGTCCCGGAGCGCCGCGGCGTCCCGCACCGCTCCGGCCTCGATCCCGGCCGCCCGCTCGGGGCGCCCGCCGTCGTACAGCTCGACCAGCTCACCGCGCAGCGCGTACCGGGCCTGCCGGGCGGTGGCCCGGGCGATGCCCTCGATGTGCGCGAGGACATGGGCGCGGGACCAGCCGGGCAGCGCGCTCGGCTCACGCACCGCGGTCTCCGTCAGCCCGGGCAGCAGCGCCCGCAACCGCTCCTGGCCCGCCTCGATCGCCTCCCGGACGGCCTCGGCCGACAGGGTGGGTTCCTTCGTCACTGCCACAGCAGCTCCTTCGTCCAGTGCTCGCCGGTCCGGCGGACAGGCCGACCGGGTGCCCAACACCGGTACTCCGCGCCGCAGTTGACGGACAGCGGGCATCCTTCCCCCCGGGCTTCCCCCTCCGGACCTAATGGTTGTTGGTGACGTTACCATTAGCTTCATGACCGCAACACGGCTCGCACTGGATCTCGCCGTCACCATCCGCCACGACGGCCACGGCGGGGTCACCGACGACCTGGCCGACCCGGACGGACTCACCACCTGGATCGCCGAGCGGGCCGCCCTGCTCGACTGCGCCGCCGACCCCGTCACCGACGACCCGGCACTGCACACCGCCGTACGCGAACTGCGCGCCGCGGTCCGCGCGCTCTTCGCCCGCGCCGTCCGCCCCGGACCACCCAGCTCCGCCGACGCCCACCGGCTCCTCCCCGAGGACACCGCGCTGCACCGGCTCAACACCGCCGCCGCCCTCGTCCCCACCTCCCCGCAGCTCAGCTGGGAGCCCGGCGCCCCGCCCGCACTGCGGCAGCACCCGCACGGCACCCCGCCCGCCGCCGACCGGATCGCGGCCGCACTGGCCCGCGCCGCCCTCACCTTCCTCGCCGGCCCCGACCGCGACCGGCTGCGCGCCTGCCCCGCCCCGCGCTGCGTCCGCTACTTCGTCAAGGACCACGCCCGCCAGGAATGGTGCAGCCCCTCCTGCGGCAACCGCGCCCGGGTCGCCCGCCACCACGAGCGGCACAAGGAAGGACGGCGCGACCCCTCGTAAGGTGGGCGGCATGACCCGTGAACGCGATCTTGTGACCCTGCTGCGCGGGATGCGCCCCGAGCTGAACGAGGGCCGGTACGTCTTCACGACCGTGCGCGGCGCGATCCCCGCCGGACTCGCCCCCGTCGTCACCGTCGCCGAACCCGAGGGACTGACCCTCGTCCTGCGCCAGGAGGAAGCCGACCGCGCCGGCCTGCCGTACGACTACGTCGCCGGCTGGATCACGCTGCGGGTGCACTCCGCACTGGACGCGGTCGGGCTCACCGCCGCCGTCGCCACCGCGCTCGCCGACGCCGGCCTCAGCTGCAACGTCGTCGCCGGCTTCCACCACGATCACCTCTTCGTGCCCCACGAGGCGGCCGACGAGGCACTGCGCCGCCTCGGTGAACTGGCCGGACGGGGCTGACCCCCGCCCGCCCCGCACGCCGCCCGCCCCGGCCGTCCGCGAGCCGCCCACCACCCCGACGTCCGGCGCGGCGGGCCCGGCCGGGCCACGTACGATGGCGGCATGTCCTTCCTCCGCCGCCGCAGCGCAGCCACGCCCGCCGGTCCCGACTTCGACGTTCTCGCCATGGACCCGGGGGACTGGCCGGGCAATCTGGGCGCCGGGCTGCTGCCCGCACCCGACGGGAGCTGCCAGGGCGTCTTCCTCCGCTACGACCTGTTCGGCGGCCGCGGCCCCGCGATGATCATCGGCAACCTCCCGGAGGGCTCCCCGGCCCGCGAGCTGGAGGGCGACCAGGTGCCCTTCGAGGTCGCCCAGCTGCTCGCCGCGCTCGGCAACGACGAACCGGTCACGGTCGTCGAGAGCGAGGACACCCCCGTGATGCACGACGACAACCTGCTGATCGTCAAGCGCATCAAGTGCTCCGAGAGCCGCATCTCCTGCGCCCAGTTCGACCGCAGCGACGGCGTCCTGGTCACCATCGCCAGCTGGGACCGGCCGATCACCGACGACCTCTACGCGCTGCTCAAGCCGCTGCCGGCGGAACTCTTCCAGCAGGGCTGACACCCCGCTCGCGCACGAACGGACCGCGCCCGGCGGACGGAACCCCGTCCGCCGGGCGCGGCGTTCCACCCGGTCACCCGGCTAGGAATGCGACCGCCGCACGTCCACGTCGGCCGCCCGCACATAGCCCACCCGGTGCCCCAGCTGGATCTCGTAGTAGACGTCCTCGCCCCGCACGATCGTGTGCTTCGAGACGTCGAACGTCGGCGCGTAGAAGTACTCGCCGGTCACCCGGCCGCCGACCGCGTACCGCTGCCCCGCCGCGATCGTGTACGGCAGCGGGGAGACCGACTGGTACGGCACCCCCGCCGGATAGGCGGCCTTCTCCGGGTACGCCCGCCCGTACACCGGGATCTCCTCCCGGCCGGACTTCGGCGTGGCGACCAGCCCCTTGGCGTTCACCGCCGTGGGCGCACCGTGCGGATTGCGGAACCACGCGACCTGCCCGAGGTACCAGATCGCGGTCCAGTCACCGTCCCGCCCCGCCAGCGCGAACCGCTGCCCCGTCGTGGCCCGGGCGCCGGTGTCGTTCACCCCGTCCGTCGAGTCGCTGCCGTCCTGGTGCAGTCCGATGTCCTTGACCAGCGGAGCGCTCTTGCTCGGCGCGGTGTGCAGCCGCACCGCCGCGGAACCGTGCGGCGCGCAGGGGTCCCCCGGCTTCTCGCAGCCGGAGTAGCGCGGCCGGTTGCGGTCGTAGTCCGGGAGGATGGTGACCAGCCCGCCGTGCTTGCCCGCCGTGGCATGGAACGGCTTGCCCAGCAGCTCGAAGTAGTGCGCCCAGTCCCAGTACGGCCCGGGGTCGGTGTGCATCCCCGGGATCGTGGCCGTCGTCGTGCCGGGCACGTTGTCGTGGCCCAGGATGTGCTGCCGGTCCAGCGGCACGTCGTACTTGCGGCTCAGATACTTCACCAGCCGGGCCGAGGACCGGTACATCGCCTCCGTGTACCAGGCGTCCGGGGAGGCCAGGAAGCCCTCGTGCTCGACGCCGATGGAGTGCGAGTTCACGTACCAGTTGCCGGCGTGCCAGGCGACGTCCCTGCCCGGTACGTGCTGGGCGATCAGCCCGTCCGAGGAACGCACGGTGTAGTTCCAGGACACGTACGTGGGGTCCTTGATCAGCTTCAGCGTGACGTCCCACGACCCCTCGGTGTCATGGATGACGATGGTGTCGACCTTCTGGTCCCGCGGCCGGTCCGCCTTGTCGTGGTTGCCGTAGTCGTGGTCGCCGAACTCCTCGTACGGCGCCGGCACCGACTCGCAGGCCACGTCCCCCGGGCACTCCAACCCGCGGTCGCCACCGGGCGCGGAGGCCCTGGTGGCAGCGCCGCCGAGACGTTTCTGCTGCCCCGCGTCGGGGACCAGCTCGGGGGCCGCGGACAGCCTGACCCGCTGCCCGGCGTCGGTCGTCCGCGCCTCGCCCCGGCGGATCACCGAGAACACCTCGTCCGCGAAGGCCTTGCCGGCGCGCGCATCGTCCTGACCGCCGTAACGCGCCACCGCCGCGTACCAGCGGGCCGGATCGCCCCCGGCGGACAGCCCGAGCCCGCGCTGCTCCGCGGCGAGCAGCGCCGCCCCGCCCAGCACGTTCGCCGCCGGGTCCGTACGCAACCGCTCGGCCGGCAGCCCGGTCAACCGGGCCGCGGCCGGCAACGTACGCAGCCGCGCCGGGAGTTCGGCGGGCAGCGCGGCCTGCTGCGCCGCGCCCTCCGGGACCCGCTTGCGGGCCCGCGAGGCGTCGCCCCGGGCGTCCTCCTTGCCCTCGCTGAACTCCGGCGCCCGCGCCAGCGCCGTCCGGGCGTCGGTCAGATGCATCGGGCCGTAGCCCCCGGAGACACTCGGCGCGCCGCCGTGGCCGTCCCACCGCGACTCCAGGTACGAGACGCCGAGCAGCACGCTGCGCGGCACGTGGAAGCGGGCCGCGGCCTTGGTGAAGGCCCGCTGCAGGGCGTCCGTCCGGGGCTGCCCGGCGCTCGCGGACGGTGCTCCGGAGAGCGGCAGCAGCAGCACCGCCGCCGCCACCGCGGTGGTGGACCTGCGCAGGGCGGGGCGATGGGTTCTCTTGTCTTCCGGGGCGGATCCTCGCAAAGCAGCCTCCTCGAGCCGGCCCGAGCCGGGCGGTGTGACGGATGGTGCAGTGCACCAACGGCCGTACGGGGTGGACCCGAGAGTAGAGCCCCGCGGGGCCGCAGAGCCATAGCTGGGCCGACGGCCCGTCACATACCGCGTCGGTTCGGGATTTCGCATGTCAGAGCATCTCCAGAGGAGCCTTCCCGGACCGCCGCCCGGCCTGCGGGGCGTCAGTGGAATGGACCAATGACCGCGCGGCGCACATGGGTGAGCGGCGCCTCCCGCAAACCGGGTGCGCCGCTCACAATCCCCCTCGGGGAAGTGCCCGCAGACGAGGCACTCCCCCTGGGCGGTCAGCGGGTGCCGACCGCCGCCCGTACCGCACGACGGGCCATCTGGCAGTCGTCGTGCAGCCGGCGCAGGAGCAGCCGCTGCTCCTCGCCCGCCGAGGGGACGCCGGGTTGTCCCGGACCCGGAGTCACCGCCGGCGTGGGTTCGCGCATGGTCCGCTGGACCGCGGTTTCGTAGCGCCGGATCTCCCGGGTGAGGATCAGCATCAGGTTCACCAGGAAGGAGTCCCGCGAAGCGGGGCCGGCGTTCTGGGCGAGCTGGCTGATCTGACGGCGCGCCACCGGGGCGTCGCCGAGCACCGACCACAGGGTCGCCAGGTCGTAGCCCGGGAGGTACCAGCCGGCGCTGTCCCAGTCCAGCAGCGCCGGGCCGGCCGGCGACAGCAGGACGTTGTTCAGCAGCGCGTCGCCGTGGTTGAACTGGCCCTGGACGTGCGACAGACCGTGCATCAGCTTCTGCAGGTCACCCAGGTCGCGGTCGGTGAGCAGCCCCAGGTCGTGGTAGCGGCCGATCCGGCCGGCGTAGTCCAGCGGGGCGTCGAACAGCCCGGCCGGCGGACGCCAGCGGTTGATCTGGCAGACCGCGCCGATCGCGGCGCGGATGTCGGCCCGGGGCGGCGCCTCGGCGGGGTGGCGCGTCATGGCCGCGACCCGGCCGGGCATCCGCTCGATGATCAGCGTGCAGTTGTCGGGATCCGCCGCCACCAGCCGCGGCACCCGTACCGGCGGGCGATGCCGGACGAATGCGCGGTATGCGCTTATTTCCTGCCGGAACCTTTCCGCCCACGCGGGGGACTGGTCCAGTAAACACTTGGCCACCGCGGTCATCCGGCCGGTCGTGCCGACGAGGAGGACGGATTTGCCGCTCCGACGCAGCACCTGCACCGGGTTGAACTCCGGACAGATGCGGTGCACCGAGGCGACCGCGGCGCGCAGCTGTGCGCCCTGGGGCCCGGACAAGTCGAGTCTCCCGCTGAGCGGTTGGGTGCCCGTCCCCTGTGCCCGCCGGGTCCGGCCGCCGGACACACCGGGGACCGCCCCCGCGGAAGGAGCGGGGGCGAGATACGGCCCGCTCCCCGTCGGGTGCGGGCGGTGCGGCCGGGCGGGGGCGGTCACGGCGGACGATGCTGCATACATGGGTGAGACAGATCCCTTCGTGCGCCGACGAGTTGCGTGCGCTCCCCGGCCCGGTGGAGGGAACCCGTGAACGGGCCCCGTGCAGGAGGCCGATCCAGGGTCCCTGTGAAGGGCGCGCACCCTGGGGAATGCGGTCCCGCCACCGGGCCGGGGGCGGCATGTCTACAGAACACTCGGCTGCGGGTGGCAGACCATCTGGCGTGCCCTGGCGAACCCTGGCGAATGGTCGCAGCGCACGTCACCGGCCGTTACTGTCAACTCAGTCGAGGAACCTGGGGGCTTGACGTGGACAGGCAGCCGAACACCCGTCTCGCGGACCTTTTCGGCCTGGCCGGCTGGTCCAAGGGAGAGCTGGCGAGGCTCGTCAACCGGCAGGCGGCGGCCATGGGCCATCCGCAGCTGGCGACCGACACCTCGCGAGTGCGGCGCTGGATCGACATGGGGGAGACCCCCCGGGATCCCGTGCCCAAGGTCCTGGCTTCGCTGTTCACCGAGCGCCTCGGCCGTGTCGTAACCATCGAGGACCTCGGGTTCGCCAGAACCGGTCGCTCGGGGAAGCGGCAGGCCATGGACGGTCTGCCGTGGGCTCCCGAACGGACTGCTGCGGTCCTCACGGAATTCACGGGAATGGACCTCATGCTCAACCGACGCGGCTTGGTGGGTGCGGGCGCGGCGCTCGCCGCGGGCTCCGCACTCACCGGCGCCATGCACGACTGGCTGCACACCGATCCGGCCCCCACCGGCGCCTCCCGCCACGACGACCCGTTCGCTTCCGACTCCTTCGACGACTTCGACCAGATCGGCCTCGACCGCTATGAGGCGGCCCCTGTGGGGTCGCAGGAAATCGACGCGCTGGAGCGCTCGGTGGAGGTCTTCCGCGCCTGGGACGCGGCCCGCGGCGGCGGCCTGCAGCGCAAGGCGGTGGTGGGCCAGCTCAACGAGGTGGGCGGCATGCTCGCCTACCGCCACCCCGACCACCTCCAGCGCCGGTTGTGGGGCGTGGCCGCCAACCTCGCCGTGCTGGCCGGCTGGATGTCGCACGACGTCGGCCTGGAGCCCACCGCCCAGAAGTACTTCATCATCGCCGCCCATGCGGCCCGCGAGGGCGGCGACCGCCCGCGCGCCGGTGAGGCCCTCTCCCGCGCCGCCCGTCAGATGGTCCACCTGGGCCGCCCGGACGACGCGCTGGACCTGATGAAACTCGCCAAGTCCGGTTCCGGCGAGGAGACCCTGCCCCGCACCCGCGCCATGCTGCACACCATCGAGGCCTGGGCGCAGGCGTCCAAGGGCCAGGGCCAGGCGATGCGCCGCACCCTGGGCGAGGCCGAGGAGCTGTTCGTCTCGGACAAGGGCGATGTCCCGCCCCCGTGCTGGATGCAGATGTTCGACGAGGCGGACCTGCACGGCATGCAGGCCCTGGCGTTCCGCACCCTCGCCGATCACGACCCCGCGGCCGCCAAGATCGCCCAGCACCACGCCAAGCAGGCCCTGGCGCTCCGGGAGGGCGGCCGCCAGCGGTCGCAGATCTTCGACTACATCTCCATGGCCTCGGCCTGCTTCATCGGCGACGATCCCGAACAGGCCGACCGTTACGCCAGGTTGGCCCTGGTGTCCATCGGTGAGAACTCCTCCCACCGCACCTGGGACCGGCTCCGCGAAATGTTCCGGCTCACGGGCCAGTACGCGAACTACGCCAAGATCCAGGACCTGCGCGAGGAGATCCAGCATGTCCTGCCCAAGCCCAGGCCCAAGTCCAAGGAATCACGGCTGGGCCCGGGCATCGGCACGGGCCTGGGGCCGAACCTCTCGGTCTGACGTCCCCCGACCGCCGCTGACCCCGCTCCGTCGACCCAGGGCCCCTTGCGGGTCGGGTCCGACGGCCCCCTGGCCCATGCGTCCGACGACCTCATGCCTCATGGGTCCGTCCACCGACGGCTTCCCGCCTCATGCGTGCGGGGCGGCCGGCTCACCTGACGCCGGTCCGCCCTCGGCTACCGCGGTGTGTGTCAGTCGCCGACCCTGGCGATCAGCACACACGCGTCGTCCTCGCGCTCGGCGCTGCCGAACTCCTCGACGACGATGCGGACGCTGTCCTGCGCACTGCGGGCCGCCGCGAACCGCGGTGCCAGTGCCAGGAGCCGCTCGGCACTCTCCAGTCCCGCGCCGGTGCCGTACGCCCGGCAGGGCGCCAGCCCGTCGGTGTGCAGCACGAGCAGGTCACCGGGCTCCAGTTGCTCGGTGCGCTGGGTGTACGTCGCCCCCGACGTCGCCCCCAGCAGAACGCCCTCGGGCGGGTCCAGCGCGCGCCCCGTGCCGCCGCGGAAGAGCAGCGGTGCGGGGTGCCCGGCCTGGGCCCACTCCAGCGTCCGGGTCGCCGGATCGAACGTGCCGCACATCGCACTGCCGAGCGCCGGCTGGGCGGCGGTGTCCAGCAGTTGGTTGAGCAGCCCCATCAACTGCTCCGGCCGGTGGCCGGCGACCGCCATACCGCGCAGCGCGCCGAGCACCATCGCCATCCCCGACGTGGCCGCGACGCCGTGCCCGGTGAGGTCGCCGACGCTCAACAGCGTCCGGCCGTCCGGGAGTTGCATCGCGTCGTACCAGTCCCCGCCGATCAGCGTGTGGGTGCCGGACGGCAGATAACGCCCCGCGAGGTCGAGGGTGACCCGGCCGTCCCGCGGGAACCGCAGGGAGCCCCGCCACGGCGGCAGTACGGCCTCCTGCAGCTCGACCGCGAGCCGGTGCTCGGTCTGCGCGATCTGCCGCTCGCGGTGCAGCGATTCACGGGTCTCGCGCACCGCCTGCTGGTTGCGGCGCAGCTCGCTGACGTCCCGCAGCACGGCCCACATGCAGGCCGTACTGCCGTCGGTGTCCAGCACCGGCTCGCCCACCATGTGCACCGTGCGCAGGCTCGCGTCCGGGCGCACGATGCGGAACTCGCCGTCGATCGGCCGGCCGTCCACCAGGCAGTCGGTGACCATCGTGGCCAGCCCCTCCTGGTCCTCGGCGTGCACCAGGGACGGCAGTTCGTCGAGGGTCAGCGGGCCCTCGGCGGGGGACCGGCCGAAGATCGCGAACAGCTCGTCGGACCAGCTGGCCTCGTCCGTGAGCAGATTCCACTCGGCGCTGCCCACCCGGCGCAGCAGCGCACCGCGCGCAGGGGGCCCGGACTCGGCCGGTACCTCCGGTACCTCGGCCGCCAACTCCGGGGCGTCGTCACTCTCGGTAGGCAGGCCCTCTCTCAGCTGGTCGAGATGGCCCCCGAGATCGTCGAGGTGGTGCACGGCGAGATCGCACAGCGCCCGCTGCCAGCGCAGCTGCGGGTCGGGGGTGAGGCCGGTGTCCACCGTGGACTCCCGGCGCACCGCGTCGAGGCCGCCGCGCAGGCGGCGCGCCTGCGTGATCAGGGCCTCGACCGTGTCGCGCTCGGAGGGCCGGTCGGCTGGGTGGTCCGCGAAGAGGGGGGACGGCATGACGTACTCCGTGATCAGGCGGCGCCGGGCTGAAGGGCCGGTAACGACTGTTGCACAGGCGGCGACCGTGCGTAAGGGATTTGGCACTACCCGATACGGTGGTGCAGCTGACATATGCCTCCGGCCTCCCTTGGCAAGCCGGGGGAATCGGCGGAATCACAGGTTCCAGGCTAGGCTTCGGCCGCCGTACTGCAGGCGTTGCTGCCGATCCATGGTGGGAACGAGGCATACGGCCCGTGGTCACCGGCAAGAATGCCGGTCAGCGGAAATCCCGTTGCCAGCCCGTCCCCCGCACCGGATGCTGACCTCATGTTCGATCCAGACATAGCGCCCAGTGGCACCCTGCTCGGCCTCCTGCAGCGAGGCCGCGGCGACGGGACCCTGCACGCCCTCGCGGCGCCGCGGGCCGAGGCGCTCGCCGCGCTCAACGACAGCGTGCTGCGCGACCCTCGGCGCGACTGGCAGGTGGAGAACCGCTCGCTGTACTACGCGCGCCTCTACATGCAGCTCGACGGCGGGCTCGAGGAGATCGAACGCCACCTCTTCCACCCCGACGACCGCACCGACACCGGCGAGGAGCGCACCGGCCTGGCCCTCGCGGTCCTCGGCCACCTCGCCGCGTACGGCAGGGACGCCGCGCGGCTGCTGCTGCGCAGCTACGCCGCGGTCGGCAGCAACTGGCGCTGGGCGCTGGACGAGCTCGCGCTGCGTGACGACGACGCCGGGCTGATGTCGCTCGCCCCCGCCGTCCTCGCCCGCTTCCCGGAGACCGAGCAGGGCCGGGCCGACCTGGCCACCGCGGTCCGGGACGCCTTCGAGCCCCGGCCCTGGCGGCTGTGGGCCGAGGACCCCGGGTACGGCCCGCGGCTGGCCGCCGCCGGCGAACAGGGCTCCTTCGACCGCTGGCAGCGTCAGCTGCGGCCGCGCGGACCGCGCCCCGGCTGGAGCGTCACGGAAGTCCTCCGGTGGGCCGAGCAGGGCTTGGAGCTGGAGTCCGAGGAGCACCGTTCCCTCGCCGCCGCCCGCTGCCTGGCCGCCGTCGTCGGCCCGGACGACCGCCCCGAGCTGCTCCGGGCGGCGCGCAGCGGCCCGGACGCGGCGCGCGCCGCGGTGCTGCACCACCTCGCCGAGCGCGGCGACCCGGACGTCCTCGACCTGATCGAGACCGCGGTCACCTGCCCGTTCTCCTCCGAGCCGCTGGTCTCCGCCGGACTCGCCGCCTTCGCGCGCATGCGGAGCGTGGCCGCCGTCGAGCGGGCCCGCGGCTGGGCGCCGCGTACCGACCGGCTGGGCGCTTCGGCCGCCGCCGTGCTCGCCCGCCGCGGTACGCAGCGCGACGCCGAACTGGTGCTGGCCGCGCTGCGCCGGACCGTCCGCGAGGAGGGCCCGGACGCCGCCGGCCTGTGGGAGCTGGTCGACGGCACCGGCCGCCTCGGCGTCGCCTGCGCCGCGCCCGTACTGCGGCACATCTACCGCGAGACGTCCTCCTCCCACCTGCGCGGCCGGGCCGCCGCCGCGCTCGCCGTCACCGACCCCGGCTTCGCGGCCGGTTTCGCCGTCGAGTGCCTCTGGGACTGCGAGGAGACCACCCGCGAACTGGCCGCCCGGCATGCCGCCACCGGCGACGACCGGGTCGTCGAACAACTCCGCCGACTCGCCGCCGACCCCGCCGAGGAGGCCGAGGTCCAGACGGCCGTCCGCAGCAGATTCGGCCCCGATGCGTCTGCGGTTTGACGCCCACGTACCCGTCTGTCCCGCCGCGGGTCGTCTCGCCGTTGCGCTTTGCGGCGCCCCGTACGTACCTGTCTGCGGCGTCGCGGGGCGTCTCGCCGTTGCGCGCTTTGCGGCGCCCCGCACGTAACCGTCTGTCCCGCCGCGGGGCTTGTTCGCCGTTGCGCCTGGCGGCGGGCGTTTGTGTGTCGGGTGCGGTGCCGGCCCTCCAGACTTCGTCCTCCGGTCCAGCCCCTCCCGTGAGTGGGAGGTAAGAGGCCGGTGGGGGCGTGCG